>CAZSWR010000070.1:0-20039 GCA_964610885.1 uncultured Hyphomicrobiales bacterium
TATTATCTATTTACAAAGAACGAAACAACCCTGCTTAGAAAAAGGGGGTTGGGGGGATTTGTCGATATATCAATGAGTTACCACGATGTTTGCAATGGGGCAAGCCCCATTGTTGCAAATCTTGTACTATTTCTGGCAGGATCTTAGTTGTATGAGTGTGATTCGTTTGAAGGAGTAATTGATACTACCATTTCGAAATGGTAGTATCAATCTATAAATGGCATGTAAAACCTTTTAAATCAACCTTTTCAAACACTACCTGAGCTTTCCATCCTTCGAGTCGCGATAGATTGTGGAATTGCTCGGATCTAAGTACATCAGATCGTTGAATACTTGCTCGTCGGGGTATCCATTGAAGATCGAGCCGAGTTCTTGGGCTTTCGTATCGAAGAAGAGCTGCATGAACACGCCGGAGCCGGTCATCTTTTTTTGTTTGAAATCGGCCATACGTCCGAGCACATCGGCAAGGCCCTTCAGCCCTTGTTCTTTGTCGAAGCCGATTTTGTCCAAGCCCAAGCGGTAATAATCAGTTATTATGGTCCTAAAATCTTGGTTGCGCATGTCGCAGAGGTCGTTCAAGATGTTGTATCGGGACATGTCCCCGGGCTGGGAAGTTGTTTCGTAGCCTTTGGCCTGCTTGTTTGCGCCCAGCAGGAACAGGTTGCGAGCCGCCTCGAAGCAATTCGTCCCGGCGTTGGCGTTGTAGCTGTCCAAATCGAATCCGATGACCATGAGCATGTACATATCGAGTAGAGTATTGAAATAGTCGAACCTAATGTTGTTGAATGAGAGGTTAGCGTTTTGCGCGAATTCAAATTCCCATTTGTCGTCGAAGAACCTGATTCCAACGGATTGGGCAGGCGTTTCCGTGGGGCCGTCGAGGTTCCGGCGCGATACGATAACCAATTTCGCCGAAAAGACTCCTCCACCGCCGCCCGACAGATAGATATTGATATCGACCGGAATCGGGCTCCCGGACCATTCCTCGTTCGAGAATTTCTGGCCATTGACGTAGCGTTCGACGTCCGAAGCCATCGTCGAGGCGTAGTACCTGTAATCCTGCGGAATCAGTTCCATGTTCACTGTAACGTTGGCTTTGATTTCTTGGGCTGTCGCAAGCCCTGGCGCGGCCGCCGAGAGAACCAGAAACAGTGCAAAAACAAGATATTTCTTCATAAAACCCTCAATATTTTCATTATCATAATTTACAAAAAAACATCTACTAATATAACGATAATTTTTTTCTTTCGTTTGTAAGCAAAGAAATTTTAACTTAAGTTTGAATAATTGTAAATGATAATATCGAAACAAAAAATTGCACGATAAGAAAGATTGAAAACAATGAACTTTGGAAAAATGATTCACCGTTCCGCAAAACTTGGAACTGTTTTATTTGCCGCTTTTGTGCTCCTCTCATGCGCCAAAAAGGACAACGAACCCACCACCCCAGACAGCCAATACATACCGATCAGCGTCCACGTCTCGCTCGGGCTGCCGAAGGACTCCGATTCGTCCGACGATTACATCATCAATCGCAGGCAATACGTGCTGAGCTACAATAAAAACCTGAACGTGGCCAACTGGGTCGCTTGGGAACTGAATGCAAGTTGGTTTGGCGACGCCAAGCGCGGCTCAAAGTTCTATGCCGACACATCACTGCCCGAGGGCTTCTACCGCGTCGTTACCGGCGATTACACGAATTCGGGCTATGACCGCGGCCACACAGTCCGCTCCGAAGAGAGGACAATAGACGACGAAGACAACCGCTCGACTTTCCTGATGACGAATATAATGCCACAGACGCCGGATTTGAACCAAGGCGTATGGTTGAATTTTGAATATTTCTGCCAAAGCCTCGCGCAGGATTCGCTCAAAGAGCTGTTCATCTACGCCGGCGGAGTGTACCATTCGGGCGCGCGAATCAACGATTTGGTGGCCATCCCGGACAGTTGCTTCAAGATTGTCGTCGTGCTGGACAGCGGGAAGTCGCTCAAAGACGTCAATGCCTCGACGACGATTTATTCCGTAATGATGCCCAATATCGCCGGCATACGCAGCGTCAAATGGCCGGCCTATGCCACTACCGTGGACGAAATCGAAAAGGCCACCGGCTACGACTTCCTGAACGAGGTACCGAAACCAATTCAAGCAATTATCGAATCGAAAAAAAACACTATCAATCTTAAAAAAGCTATTTAATATTCCAAATCCCAAGACAGACTATGAGCATCAAAGTTATAACAATAGATTACTGGAACACACTCTTCGATTCGTCGATGGGCGTGGATCGCAACGCATACCGCCTTTCGGTCATCAAGGGCGAACTGGCCCGCCATTCCAAGCAAATCTCCGAACAGGAATTCGACAAAGCACTCGCCGCCTCGTGGGACCATTTCAATACCATCTGGATACGCGACAATCGCACCCCTCTGACCGAAGAGTCCGTCGAATTCTTCTGGAACTATCTCGGAATGCCCCACGACACCGAAGCGATTGCTAAAATCTCCGAAGGCTTTGCCAACAGTATCATTAAATTCAAGCCCAAAGTTATACGCGGAGTGCCGGAAACGCTTGGCTTGCTCGCGCAGAAGTATAAATTGGCTGTCATTTCCGATACGGGATTCTCTCCCGGGACCACTCTCCGCGAATTGCTCGAATCCCAAGGCCTGCTGAAATATTTCTCAGCATTCAGCTTCAGCGACGAAACGGGCGTCTCCAAACCCGACCCCAGGGCCTTCGCTGCCGCTCTCGACGCGCTCGGCGCCGCCCCTCAAGAGGCCGTGCACATCGGAGACATCGAGGATACGGACATCAAAGGCGCCAAGGCATTCGGCATGCGTGCCGTGCGCTATTCCGGCGACACGAACGAAGTAACCCAGCTCCGCAGCACTGCCGAAACAATTGCCGACGCCGAAACGCACGATTGGCGGGAAATTCCAAACATTGTCGATAGTTTCTAAGAGTCTGTAAGAAAAAGTTTTTCGGAGCCATCCCACGGATTAACCCATGGGATTGATAGATGTCATATCTCTTATATTATCGGTGTCTTAGTACAAACTTTTCTTTAGCCCCCTTTGAAAAAGCAGGGTTGGGGGATTTGGTTGTTTTTCAATGAGTTACAGCAACGTATCTTCTGTAGTCTTCGGATGAGTTATCAATATAGAAGCCTGCCAGAATGGTATTGCTTTCTGTTAGATACCTCACCAGCGGTTGATGTATTGTAGGTGGCGACTGCCACTTTATTTTTCAAGGGCAGCGCAATGATGATGAGGAAAGATGAAAAAGAATCCATTTTTCCTTATATTAGAAATATTTTCCCCGTTCGAAATCATACCGCGTAGCGGTTAAATTATGGTAGAAGGCCGAGTTCCTTCCAAACTGATTTACCTCGTAGAGGTTAAATTATCTGCCTGAAGCAAGAGGATATTCCCGCCTGTTCGAGTGAATGACAAGGCAAACACTTATATATGGAATAATAATTTAATCCCTACGGGATAACAAGTAGGACTAGAGCTTCGACACCTACCATAATTTAATCGCTACGCGATATGCAAATCATTTACAGAAATTGAGCAACAACGTACAAAAAAGCCCCACTCCGTATTGCTTAAGAATGGGGCCTTAAAAAATTCAATTGGTAGCGTTTGGCTATAGTCTTGGGAGATAGTAGATAGCAAGTCCAATCAAAACTAACAGAAAGTATAAAAATGGATTGGCAAAATTGAATGTCCATCCCCATCCTGGATTCCTTTTTGGTACGAAAATTCTCTTATCGTGCCTGTTGGCGTAGAAGAACCAAAGAATATAGTTCTTGGGGTCGTTCGACATTTCAAGCAGTTCTTGCCTTTTGGATTCATCTTTCATTTAGGTTTTCTCCATTTCTATTATGATGGGAAATGAATCCATGTTCATCTTTCCTCATCGTTATTGCATAGTTCTTAAAAATTAAGTAGCAGTCGCCACCTACTGAATGATTCTTAGAAATTATTGAAATTAATATATTCATTTGCAAATAGTTACGGAAATTGCCATCATTTGGATACTTCTTGGCGCCAAGCGTAGTATCCATTAATCTTCTGGTAAACCTTATAGAATGCGAAATAGGATTCTTCGCGGTCGCCATTAACGTCGAATTTCGCCGAACCGGTTACGCCATTGTATGTGGCTGCGTATGCAACCATTGCCGCTTGGAGGTCTTCGCGGCTTGCTTTACGGCCTTTCTCCAGATAAGCATTACAAATGAGCTTCACGGCATCGTAGCAAGACAATGCGAAAGCGTTCGGAGCGAATCCGGTTATTTTGGTAACAGTATCGATCAAATGTTGGTATTGAGCTTTTTTCGCATCGGTTACGTCGAAAATTGCAGCGCGCAGGTTCACTTTGACGGCGAAACGTGCGGCAGCTGTGTTGTTGACAACTGCACTGTTTTGGGCCACTCCGTCCCCGGCGAACCAAGCAACAGTCGCGAGGGTCTCGTCCTCGTCTGC
Organism: uncultured Hyphomicrobiales bacterium; assembly: GCA_964610885.1. GTDB lineage: Bacteria > Bacteroidota > Ignavibacteria > Kapaibacteriales > UBA2268 > CAZSWR01. The sequence continues at coordinate 4,488 of CAZSWR010000070.1, forward strand.
AAACGATAGCAGCGAAGCAGAGTTATCGAAGCCGTTAATGAGGACGGCAATTGTTTCTGTCGGGTATTGGCTCTTCAACAGGTTAACCTCGGCGGAGAGCAATTCAACCAATTCAGGATATTCGGTCTGGCTCGTCATTCGCAAGTCCGAGACGGCTGTTGCGCCATCGCCAAGGGCAGTGAACGCATTAACCATTGCTGTCGTAAGGCCCATGTTGCCCGCATCGTCTGCCGAAACTGCAACAATGTGCCTGACCCCAGTGTTAAAAATTCTCTGCGCCACTGTTTGGGCTTCCGAAGCCTCGCGCGGCGCCAGCCTGAAGAGGTAATCGCTCGGAACAGCCAGCGATGAAGCGGTCGCGCTTGGGCTGATGAGAGTGATTTTGTGCGTGTTTGCATAGTTGAGGATTGTTTGCGCCTCCGCGCTGGATTGCGGTCCAATAACGAAATAGATAGAGTCGCGCATGAATAATTCCAAGCGCTGGAGAGCCAGGTCGGGATTCAATTGAGTGTCTTCGTCCCGGACTGCCAAACGGAAATTAGCGCCGCGGGCGCGGAGAGTGTCGTTCATTTCGCTGAGTGCCACCGATATCGAAGCTATTGCAGATTGGCCCAAATCACGCCAATCGCCCGAAGCGGAAAGCAGTGTGCCGATATAAACCTTCGAGGTATCGATACCAACGGGATTGGTAGATGAATCGTCACTCGAACAGCCACCGAACGTTAGGCCCAGAGAAGCGATTGTAACAATCATTGCATAAAAAAGTATTCTCTTCATTGCGGAGACTCCCATTATTTGTTAATAATTTTAACTTCGAAAAGCGATCCCCAATCCTTGCCGGTTAGGTATATTTTCTTGTTTTCTTTGTCGTAAGCAATTCCATTCAGCACTTCTGCATTCTGGTCCTTTTCGACGATGCGCCGAAGTGGCGAGCAATCAATTACACCCTTCAGATGGCCCGTTGACGGGTCGATCCGAACAATTACGTCGGCCATCCACACGTTCGCCCAGATCTCGCCCTCGATGAACTCAAGTTCGTTCAGCTGGGTTACCGGTTTGCCGTTATCGGCCATGACGGCCAGTGTACGGACAATTTGCATATTTTGCGGGTCGATGAAGCGGAGCATATTTGTGCCGTCGCTCATGATCAGGTGGTTCTCGTCGTGCGTGATGCCCCAGCCCTCGCCTGCATACTCCCATTGTGATGTTTGCTTAAGCGATTCCAAATCGTAAACAAAACCGACTTTGGACTGCCAGGTGAGCTGGTAGATTTTATTTTTGAAAATAGTGATACCTTCGGCAAAGTGCGGAGCGGCGACTTTTGTTTTCTTTAAAACTTTTCCCGATTCCAAATCGACCAATCGAAGCGAAGAGAATCCGACTTGGCCCGTACTTTCGTACATTTTGCCACCGTGGATTTCCAAGCCTTGGGTGTAGGCGGAATTGTCGTGCGGGTATTCGCGGACCACCGAAACAGTGTACATCTGCATCTGGCCGGCAGCCTCAGGTTTCTTTTCGGCGGCGGGACGTGTGTCTTCAGACTGTTTTTTTTCGCTACCGCAGGCAAACATAAAAACCGCCGAGAGTATTAATAAATAAGCTAAATGTTTCATTATTTTGTTAAATGCCGCACCCCACTCAGGCAGTTGCTGGCCGGAGCGGGGTGCGAACAGTTTTATTTACTAAATGATTTCACAATATCGACAAAATCGGAGAGCAATTGCGGAAGAGCGGCTGTGTCCCTACCGCCGGCTGTCGCGAGGTGGGGTTTGCCGCCGCCGCCGCCGCCGAGCCGTTTGGCGCATTCGCCGACCAATTTCCCGGCCGGATATTGCTTCACTAAGTCATCGGTGGAAACGCAGACAAGCTGCACTTTTTCGTCGATAATTGCTGCCACGAGGCCAATACCATTCGTACCGAACTCGTTGCGAAGGTTCTCGCCGATGGTGCGCATTTGGTCGAGGCTTTCGGCTTCGATTTGGCGCGCGGCCACTCGGATGGCATCGATTCGGGCTGCATCGGCAATCCAGGCAGCAATTTCGGAACCAACGTTCGCTGTCTTGAGCGCCGAGATTTCCTTTTCGAGCGAATGAATCTTCGTTTTCAAGTCCTCATTGTTTTGCTTTTCGTCATCGATTTTCTTAGCTTGCTTTGCAATGAAATCGAGCACTCCGGCTCCGGTTACGGCTTCGATTCGGCGCACTCCGGCGGAAATCGAGGATTCCTGAGTGATTTTGAAAAGGCAAATTTCGCTTGTATTGCCCACGTGCGTGCCGCCGCAGAGTTCGTTCGAGAATTTGTCGTCCATGGTTACGCAGCGGACTGTGTCGCCGTATTTGTCACCGAAGAACATCTTGAAACGGCCTGATTTTTGCGCCTCTTCGAGCGGCATTTCGCGCACTTGGACGTCGATCCCGGCCAGAATTTTCTCGTTGACGATGGCCTCCACTTTGGCCAAATCCTCGGCGGAAACCTTTTCGAAATGGTTAAAATCGAATCGCAGATAGTCGGCCGAAACGAGCGATCCGGCCTGTTTGACGTGCGAGCCGAGCACATCGAAAAGCGCTTGGTGCATTAGGTGCGTGGCGGAGTGGTTCCGCATAATTGCGCGGCGGACGGTTTCGCTGACTTCTGCCAGCACTTCCGTGCCCACCTCGGCTTCGGGCTCGCGGTCCAAATAATGGATGACCGAACCGCCCATTTTCCGAAGGTCCACAACGTCGTATTTGATGCCTGCAATAGTTAGTGTGCCTGCATCGTTGGACTGGCCGCCACTTTCGGCATAGAAAGGCGTGCGGTCGAGCACCAACATATTTTCTTTTGCGAAAACCACTTTTGCGTTGCTCGCCAGTTCTTTGTAGCCTGTGAACTCTGTCGTGGCATCGATAAGCGGCATTTCGGCCTCTTGGGCATGCACTTTTCTCGAGGCGCGGCTGCGGGCGCGTTGCTCGGCCATTGCTGCCTCGAATCCGGCTCCGTCCACCGTCAGCCCATTTTCGCGGGCGAGCAGCTCGGTAAGGTCGCGCGGGAAGCCAAACGTGTCGTAGAGTTGGAAAGCATCCTCGCCGGACACTTCCGTTTTGCCCTCTTCGACGAGTTTGTTTTTGATCGAATCGAAAATTTCCAATCCGCGATCGAGCGTCTGGAGGAAGCTTTCCTCTTCGCCTTTAATAACTCGTTCGATTGTGTTCTTCTGCTGTACCAATTCGGGGAATACCTCGCCCATCGAATCGATGAGTGTCGGCAATAGTTTATAGAGAATCGGCTCGCGAATCCCGAGATTCCTCGCGAAGCGCAATCCGCGGCGGAGAATGCGGCGAAGCACGTAGCCACGGCCTTCGTTTCCGGGCAATGCGCCGTCTGCAATCGCAAACGAGAGCGTGCGGATATGGTCGGCGATGACGCGCATTGCTATGTCTTCTTTTTTGTCCATTTTCTTTGTATATGGCACATTGGCAATACGCGAGATTTCATTAATCAGAGGCATAAACACATCGGAATCGTAGTTTGAATCGTGGCCTTGGATAACGGCGACGATGCGTTCGAATCCCATACCTGTATCGACGTGTTTGGCGGCCAAATCCTCGAGAGTGCCGTCCTGGCGGCGGTTGTATTGTATAAAAACGAGGTTCCAGATTTCAATTACTTCGGGCACTCCGGCATTGACCAATTTGGCGCCCGAAAGGTCCGGCGTGCGGTCGTAGTGCACTTCGGAGCAAGGGCCGCAGGGGCCGGATTCGCCCATTTCCCAGAAATTATCTTTTTCGTCGAAGCGGTGAATATGATCCAATGGCAAGTGCTTTTGCCAGAGTTCGTAGGCTTCGTCGTCGGTGCGGTACACTGTGGCGTGGAGCCTCGTGGGGTCGAGTTTCCAGACGTTCGTGAGGAGTTCCCAAGCCCAATCGATGGCTTCGCGTTTGTAGTAATCGCCAAAGCTCCAGTTGCCGAGCATTTCGAAGAGTGTGTGGTGGTACGTGTCCACGCCGACTTCTTCCAAATCGTTGTGTTTGCCGCTGACGCGGATGCACTTCTGTGTGTCGGCAGCGCGCGAATAGTCTCGGCGTCCGGTGCCGAGGAAAACGTCTTTGAATTGGTTCATGCCGGCATTTGTGAATAGCAGCGTGGGGTCTCCGTGGGGAATAACCGGCGCGCTGGGCACGATTTTATGCTCTTTTCCGGCAAAAAAGTCTAAGAATGATTGCCTTATTTGCTTAGATGTCATTGTCTTCAGTGTCCTCGTTTGTTGTGTCGGTATTTGGTTTGGCGGAGCTACCACCATAAAGTTTGTCTTTGACGGACGCTTCCAATTCGTCGAAGAGAGGTTTGTTCTCGCTAAAGATTTTTTTCAATCCGTCGCGGCCTTGGACTCTGTCGTCTTTGAAAGTGAACCACGAGCCGCTCTTGGCGATGATTCCATATTCGATAGCGTTGTCGATCAGGTCTCCGAGTTTGGAGATGCCTTCGTTGTACATAATATCGAATTCGACCTCTTTGAATGGCGGAGCAACTTTATTCTTCACGATTTTGACGCGAACGCGGTTGCCGACGATGTCTGAATTGTCTTTAATAACTTCTTTGCGGCGGATATCGATACGCACCGAGGCATAGAATTTCAGGGCGTTACCGCCGGTAGTGGTTTCGGGATTGCCATAGATCACGCCAATTTTCGAGCGCAATTGGTTCGTAAAGATCACTGTTGTATTCGATTTTCCGATTGCAGCATTGAGTTTGCGCATTGCTTGGGACATAAGCCGAGCCTGCGAACCCATCTGGGCCTCGCCCATATCGCCTTCGATTTCCACGCGGGGCGTGAGAGCCGCCACCGAATCGATGACGATCACGTCGATAGCGCCGGAGCGGACGAGTGTTTCGACGATTTCGAGGGCTTGCTCGCCGAATTCAGGCTGTGCGAGCAGCAGGCTGTTCAGATCGACGCCGAGGCGTTGGGCATAGTTGATGTCGAGTGCGTGTTCGGTATCGACGAAGGCAGCCAATCCGGCTTTGCGTTGGGCTTCGGCGATCACGTGGAGGCAGACGGTAGTTTTACCGGAGGATTCCGGGCCGAAGATTTCGACGATTCGGCCGCGCGGCACTCCGCCGATTCCGATTGCGGCATCGAGCGAGATGCAACCGGTTGGAATCGCGTCCACAGCCACGACGTTTTTGTCGCTAAGGCGCATGATAGCGCCCTTGCCGTGTTGCTTTTCGATTTGTTCGATTGCAAAGCGTACGGCCTTTTGCTTTTCTTCGGGGAGGGTCAATTGCGCCACTTCCGGCTTTGATTCTTTAGTTTTCATCAGGAGTTACGATTTATGTTAACAAAACTCATTTTTCGTATATATTAATAATATAGAATAACATGCAAAAATAATGATTTCGCGCGTAAGTTTCATAAAAATGTTTTGCGCGCCAAGATTTTGAGCCAGGATCTCAAGATTCTCAGGATTCACAAGATTTTTTTTAATCCTGCCAATCAAGTTAATCCCGCAAATCCTGATTATTCTTAATCCTGTTCATCCTGAGAATCCTGCTAATCCTGGTGTATTCGCTTGGGTTTATAATATATCCGTTTAAACTGCAAACTTTTAGACCCGAAGTTAATTAGCAGGCCAGTACTCAAGTTATACGCTTCCAAGTAGTTTTTTGCTTGGGCCAAATGGACATCTTGCAATTCAATAACGGCCTTCAGCTCGACCATTATTTCTTCCTGAACAAGGAAGTCTGCCCGACGATGGCCCACATCGCGCCCTTTGTAAAATATTGGCATTTCAACTTCTCTTCGGTGATCGATGCCGTTTACGTTCAATTCGATGGATAAACATCGCTGGTAAATTACTTCTTGGAAGCCATTGCCAAGGGTATTATGCACCTCCATTGCACAGCCGATAATCTGGTGCGTGATTTCATCTTGTTGCTCTTTGGTTTTGTATTGCAATTCCATCATGTTCACCTATATATAAGTGTCAAATGATACTTGGCTTATCCTGGATTGTAATATAAACAATCTCATTGAAATAGCAAGCACATACATCACTAATGCGACTCGTGTCTGCTCTCGACTTATTCTTTTGGAAAATCGTGAATACTGATACTGCTTTGATTCAGGTGTTTTTCTTCAAACTTACAAAAAAGTGTGCGTAAACCTTTTCTAATTGCTTTAAACTGTTTATATTTGCATCTGGCTTCTTGCCAATTCGCAAGAGGAAGTAGACTTATATGTTGTTTGGGTTGAGACAGCAAAATTGTGGTAGAAATTCTCGAGTTAGTATAGATAGATGATTACTCCGAAATTACAGCAACTGACACAGTTGATAAATAATGGCCGTATCGACCAATTTCCGGCTATATCAGTCCAGCGCAGCAAAGCCAGGGCAGGCCTCACATTTGCCCTTTCCGATTCGATGTCAATGTTGCTCTCTGTATGGGTTTCTTTGTTGGTTAGGAATCTCCTTTTCCCGGAGACGCCCTCGGACATCGACAATTTCTATTTGCTTCTAATGGCAGTTGGAATTGTCCCGCTTATGTTTTTTGTTCTCGGACTGTATCCGGGCTATGGTAACGACGTTGTATCCGAGCTTCGGACGACCACACTGACAATCACCGCTGTGTGGGGTGGCCTTGCCGGCGCTTCGTTCATAATACGCAGCGGCACAGACACATCGAGAGTCCTTTTCGCTCTGTCATGGCTCATTTCAATTATTTCATTGCCACTTGGCCGTTCCATGGTTCGGACGATATTCTCGAGGAAACCCTGGTGGGGACTGCCTGTGATGGTTATCGGCGCGGGGCATACAGGCGCAGGGCTAATCAAATCGCTACTCGACTCGCCCAGGGTTGGGCTGAAGCCTTTCATTGCCGTGGACGACGACGCAGACCGCTGGGGCTATTGCTCTGATGTGCCGGTTGTCGGCGGTTTGGACCTAATCCCGAAATTTTCTGAATACTTCAAAATTAAATACTCAATCGTAGCCATGCCCGGCGTAGATTCTCGGAAACGCCACGAAATCGTGAACCGATACTCGAGATATTTCGAGCACACGATGGTTATCCCCGAAATTGTTGCAGGATCGGGCCTCTGGGCAGCAAACAGGAATTTTGGCGGACTGTTCGCTTTCGAGCTGAATAATTCGATTCAAAGGAAATTCGCCCAAGTCTTCAAACGTATTTTCGATGTAGTATCTGTTTTGCTAATCGGAACATTGGCGCTTCCGCTCATACTTTGCCTTTTGGCATTTGTCATTATTGATTCCAAAGGCAAGCCTTTCTTCCGCCAGGAGCGCATGGGCAAGGGCGATACGCGATTCAAAATCATCAAATTCCGCACCATGCACCACGACGCGGAGGACCGCCTGGACGCACTGCTAAACGCCCATCCCGAGCTGCGCCGCGAGTATGAAGTGTTTCACAAATTGGCAGATGACCCGCGCCAGACCAGATTGGGCAAATTCCTCCGCAAATACAGCCTCGACGAACTGCCGCAACTGTGGAACGTGCTGAAGGGCGACATGAGCATGATCGGCCCGCGAGCCTATATTCCATACGAAAAACCGGATATGCTCGGCCAAGAGGATGCTGTGCTGAACGTCAAACCCGGCCTCAGCGGACTCTGGCAGGTTACGTGCCGCAATTCCAGCTTCGAGGAGAGAATCCATATAGACCTGTATTACATAGCTAATTGGTCTGTTTTCATGGATCTGTACATCTTCGCCCGCACGGTTTCGGTTGTATTACTTGGAATGGGAGCATAGGGAATCTCCACAGCACACATCAAATCCATATTAGAGTTTATTCACATTTAGTTATAACCCAAATTGTGAGTTAGAAAAACCCTCAATCCCTAAATCCCTTTCTCCCAAAGGGCGACGAGGGACTTCTAAAAAAACGTTTTCTTACTCCCTTCTCCCGTCGGGAGAAGGGCTGGGGATGAGGGTATATCAAAATATCACATTCTTTTGAATAATTTGCGATAAAAAAAGCTGCCAAACAATATTCTGCCTGGCAGCTTTTCTGTATATGTATCCAATCAATGTCTATTAGTTGTTCCCGCTTTCGTTCGTCGCATTTCCTCCGGTAGCCGCGGCATCGGTTAGCGCTGGCTTCTTGTAGAAAAGTTCCGTAAGGTTCGGGATATACTTGTGAACGATTATCAAAAGGGCTACGCCACACGTAACGCATGAATCTGCTATATTGAATATCGGAAAATGAGTGTAGTGAATCGAACCGAAATCTATATCCGGTATATCCACTTGGATAAAATCTACAACGTGGCCATAGAATAGTGGCATCTCGCCATAGAATATTCCGTAGAAAACACGGTCGACAAGGTTCCCGCTCGCTCCGGCAAAGATCAAAATAAATCCAAGCCGCACCCAAAGGTTCTCGTTCTTCATTTTGCAAATCATGTACGCCAGCACAATCGAAGCAATTATCGAAAACAGGCTTAGGAATATCTTGCCACTGCCGAAAGTGATTCCAAATGCCATTCCTGCATTCTCCACGTAGGTAATTTGTACGGCCTCGCCGATCAGACGGATGCTGTCGCCCAACTGCATACCGTCGTGGTGCAACCCGAATAGCGAGAATCCCTTCACGGCGACTTTCGTTAGCTGGTCGAAAAAGATTAAAAGGAATCCAATTAGGAACAAGTTCCGAGTTTTAAGTTTGCTTTCCATCGATTAATACTAATTATTTCTGATGTTTACAATAACACTTTGTATTTATTCATACCACGACTTCAATGGTTTCTCCATCCCCTGCTTGGCAAGGAGGGGACAGGAGGGGTGGTTTTCTTTGTTCAAACAACTTGCTCAAATAATAAGTCAAATGAACGTATTCACTCAGTCCCTGACGATTGTATCGGTTCTGCTGGGGCTGGTGGAAACGTATTTCACCTTTGCGCCGGAAAGCGCTTCGATAGCTCCAATATATTCCTTCGCGGCTTTGGGGAGTTTGTCGAAATCAGTAATTCCGGCCAGGCTGCATTTCCAACCCGGGAAAGTGCGATACACAGGCTCCACCCTATCGAGTTTGTGGACGTCTGCCGGGAATCTGTCTGTCTCCTTGCCGTCGATGCGGTACGAAGTGCAGATTTTTATCTCATCGAGCGAGTTCAGGACATCGATTTTCGTCAAAGCGATTTCGTTGATACCGTTAACCATCACCGAATAGTTCAGCGCAACCATATCGAGCCATCCGCAGCGGCGTGGCCGGCCGGTCGTAGCGCCGAATTCGAAGCCTTCCTTGCGCAGTTTCTCGCCCATTGCGTCGTTGAGTTCCGTCGGGAACGGTCCGTTGCCCACGCGGGTTGTATATGCTTTCACCACTCCGACAACCGTTCGGATGGCGACCGGCGGGATGCCAAGCCCCGTGCAAGCACCTCCCGATGTGGGGTTCGAGCTGGTAACGAACGGATACGTGCCATGGTCCACGTCCAGAAGTGCGCCCTGCGCGCCTTCGAGCAACAGGTTTTCGCCTGATTTGATTGCATTATTGAGCAAATATTCAGTATCGGTAACGAGCGGTTTGATCTTTTCGACGAAGGCAAGGACGGACGTCACGATTTCGTCTGTATCTAACTTTTCGCCCTGATAGACAGCGTCGAGCAGTGCCTGGTTCTCTGCGATATTTGTTCTAATCTTGGAAACGAGCGCATCTGTATCCAAAAGGTCGTGTCCGCGAATGCCACAGCGTTTGTATTTGTCGATGTATGCAGGCCCAATTCCGCGGCCTGTGGTGCCGACGGCATCTTTGGCTTTTTTGGCTTCGCTTGCCTTGTCGAGCACTTTGTGGTACGGCAAGATAAGGTGCGCCTTGTCGGAAATGAACAAGCGGCCTTCGAAGTCGATTCCGGCTTTCGAGAGCATGTCCAACTCCTCGAGTAGCGACGTAGGATCGACGACGACGCCGTTACCGATCACGCATTTGACCCCTTGGGTCAGGATTCCGGCGGGAACCAGGTGCAGAACGAACTGCTTGCCGTCTATCACAATAGTATGCCCCGCATTGGCGCCGCCCTGATAGCGAGCCACGATATTAGCTTTTGCGCTGAGCATATCCACAATTTTGCCTTTGCCTTCGTCGCCCCACTGCGAGCCGACAATTACTGAAACTGCCATATATTTACCTACATCTTTCAATTGATTTGTATTTATTTATCAATTATATCCGATGGGACACCATCATATTATCAAATATTTCAAAATTCAAATGATCAAAAAAAGAACTAATTCTCAAGATTGAATTCTAACTTGCTTTGCAAAACAATCTCGCTTAGAACGTCGCGAATTGCGTTGTTCTGAATTATCGACACAAGGCAATTCTTAAGAACAGGAATATTGATTATTTCCTCAATGCAATTCATGTACTCCTTAACAACGCTTTCGATTGTATATAACCTTTGAGCATTTTGCTGAATCTGGTTCATCAAATTTTCAATTGAGTCTTCAGATTTTATTACAAAAGTAAGAGGATATTTCTGAATTTTATCAACATCCAAGAAGTATTTCTTCAAGTCAAGTGTTTCTGTTACCTGAAAGAACCTTCCTAAAGGCCGCATTACGAAATCAATACCACCGTCATTTGCATTGGTTCTGCCAGTTTTGTAAAGCAATAGATTATCCTGACTTAGGCTATTCAAATCGTAGCCCCAATAAACCACAGTCTCTCGATAATAGTGTTTTAGTATCGAATAGCTTACTATCTCAAAAACACGGGCATCAGTTTGCTTCGACAGGAGGCTTTCTATAAACAATGCAGCTTGGTTCTCTTCAAGTTTTTCGGCATTGCTTAATTCTGAGCATATGTCAATAAAGCGATTAAACGTAGTCCTCTTTTCGGCAATATAGGCATCAATGATCTCCAGAAGTACAGATGCAATATTCGTTAAACCATCACGTAATCGGACTTTAAGCAAGCCTTCATTTATCCAGTATCGCTTAGACACCATATTCCTGATAATTGGCAACAATTCCGAATTTGGAAAGTATTTCTGATACTCTGAGTTCACTCTATTATTAAGTGCATGATTCTGAAGTTTCTCGCCAAATGGAAGTTGCCTCTGCCTATTGAATAATGCAGAAAATTCAGCTCCTTCGTATTTTGAATAATCTCCAGATTTATGGAATCCTTTATTCACGTAGTCTTCGGCCACCACATAGATTGCGTAAAGATTTGCAAAAGAAGACCGCGATTTCGAGCCTCTTTGAGCTGACTTTGTTTTCAAATTAAAATACTGAAGCAAATTGCTTTGCTCGAATACTTCCAAAGAGTCATTTCCATAATGACCGCGAAGAATTTCGAGGATAGTATCTGTAAATTGATGTGTCATATGTTAAATAGCTGCATATTCTTTTCAGCTGAAAACTTCTCTGTCTCGAAGGATCTGAGTTCTTTTTTTAGAATTTCTCCCTTGTACTCCGAAGCAAGGCCCAATCTGCGAAGCCCAATTTTAAAGTAGTCTTCTTGCAATTCGATACCAATACTCCTTCTTCCTAAGGAGCTAGCAACGTAAGATGTCGTGAAAGTCCCAGAAAATGGGTCGCATACTAAGTCATCAACATTAGAGCTTGCTTTTATTATCCTTTCCAATAATGCTTTAGGCTTTTGGGTCGGATGGTTCTCATACTCTTCCATACGATAACGAACTCTTGGGAATTCCCAAACGTTTCCGGGTACTTTTTTTGAATTGTAAACAGTGGGAATAGGTTTACGATAATCTATCAATTTCCTCTTTGAGCCTGTCTTGGCGTCAACCAAAATCTCCTTCGAATTAAACGTGTAATTATCCGGATCCTTCACGCAGAAAAGGATTGGCTCGTACATCGAACCATAGTATTTTTTTGCTTGAACTCCCGAGCTGTCATAATACCAAACAATTCGAGATAGTATGTGGATTTTATCCCGAAGGAATTGATCAAAATAAGGCATAAATTGGGTCGATGTCATAACATAGAAACTGCCGTTATGAGCTAATTTCTTTAGGCAAAGCTCTAACCATTTGTAGCACCAGTTTAAGTAATCAGCATCTGAGTCCCATTTATCTTTTATCCCATTGAAATTTTTCCCAATATTATACGGAGGATCAGCGAAAATAAGCTGTACAGAATTGTCTTCGACGCACGAATCCAATGCCTGGAGCGCATCTCCATGTACAACTGTATGCCTATTGTTTCCGATAATTTCCATAAAAGAAGAATAAGTTCATCAAACATAATAATGCTCCGTGAAGCACTCTTTTACGAGACTGACGGAGCATTAATAATTCATTTAGGTCGAGATCAATCAGCACTCCGAGCGGCCTCTTCGGCTGTCCCGAAAATTCGGAACACTTGGTCCAAATGGGTCATCTTCAATAGTCCGAGCACCTTCTCGGGGACGCAACACAGATCGAGTTTTATCTCTTTCTTGCGCATGTTGCTCAATCCACCGACGAGCATTCCCAATCCGCTGCTGTTGATCATCTCGACAGAGTGCATATCGACAACCACAGACCGGAGCTGCTTCGAGCTGAGGCTCTCGAGCAATTCGGAGAAAGCCAGAGCATCGTTGCCACCGAGCACGACCGAGCCAAGCTCGACAACGGCTGATTTCTGGATTTCGGAATACTTATATATTTGATTTTCGTCCATTTTATTCACATTAATAAATCTTACAGATTTACGCTTTAGCTGCTACTTTCTTGCCTTCGTCGCTAAAATCGACTTTCTTAACTTTTTCCAAGTACCAGATAACGAATGAACTTGCAATGTAGATCGATGAATATGTACCGACGATGATACCGATAAGCATCGTGAATGCAAAACCTTCGAGCACCGGGCCGGAAAGGACAACCATTGCCAAAAGCACGAGTACCACTGTCAAAACTGTGTTGATCGTACGCGAAAGTGTTTCGTTCACGCTCATGTTCACAAGTTTCATAAAGTTCATGCCTTTGTGGCGTTCCAAGTTCTCGCGGATACGGTCGAACACGATAACTGTATCGTTCACCGAGAAACCAACGACCGTCAGCATAGCCGCCAGGATCGTCGAACTGAACTCAAGGTTGATCCATCCCAGATGGTGCACGCAGACCACGATCGCAATCGTGAACAAAACGTCGTGCAACAGGGCTATGATAGCACCGAGGCCGTATATGAACTCGAAGCGGAAACCAATGTAGAGAAGCATGGCGACAATGGCCAGCACAACAGCGATCAAAGCATTTGTACGCATTTCTTTACCGATTTTCGGGCCGATTGTGTCGTCTTTGAGGACGGTGGCCGGATTGTCAGGAAATGCTTGGGCTAAGGTCTCTTTAACTTGTTCGGAGAATTTACCAGTTTTCTTGATGCGAAGCAGGAATTGGTTTTCTTTTCCGTATGATTTGATTTCGTCCACGCCAAGGTCAGTATTTGCCACTGCAGCACGAAGGGCGTGCGTTTCCATTGCTTTGTCGAATTTGACAGCGATTTCCGTACCGCCAGTGAAATCGATGCCGTACTCGACGCCAAGGACTCCAACGGCGAGGAGGCCGAGAACTGTTACTATGAGCGAGACAAGGAAAAATTGGTGTCTGATGCCCACGAAATCAACTTTTGTATCATGAAAGAATCTCATTATTTATTTCCCTTTCTTATTATTCTGTTATTTGTGATTGTTTCGGTTGGCCAAAGTTGAACGAGGTCGCTCCTTTGGGCATAATTAATTCAATACAGGCACGGGTGTATGCAATCTGCGTGAACAGAGTGGCCAAGATACCGATCATCAATGTGAGCGCGAAACCTTGGATGGCACCGGTACCGAAGAAATACAGAATAACACCGGTAATAAATGTTGTAATGTTCGAATCGAGGATAGCGGTCATAGCTTTCGAGAAACCTTCGTCGATAGCCGAACGCATTCCGCGGCCTTTCCAGAGTTCCTCGCGGATACGCTCGTAGATAAGCACGTTAGCATCCACCGCCATACCGAGCGTCAGGATGATACCGGCGATACCAGGCATCGAAAGGGTTCCTTGGAAGGCAGCCATAATGGCAACAATAATAAGGACGTTGATGACCACAGCAAAGTCAGCGACGAGGCCGCCCATTGCGTAGTAGATCGTCATGAAGAGAATAACGAGAAGCACGGCAACGAAGATCGAGGTCAAACCGCTGCGGATCGAATCCTCACCGAGTGATGGGCCGACGACGCGCTCTTCGATAAGCTGAACGGGAGCCTTCAGGGCGCCGGCTTTGAGCACGATCTTGAGAAGTTTTGCTTCCTCGGGGCTGCTCATACCTGTGATTTGCGAATGGCCGCCGCTGATCTTGTTCTGCACGACAGGTGCGGAATAGACTTGCTCGTCGAGCACGATGGCGATGCGCTTCTGGATGTTTGCGCCTGTGATTTTGCCCCAAGCGTCTGCGCCGGTGCTATTCATTTCCATCGAGACAACGGGTTGGTTGTTCTGCGGGTCGTATGTGGCAATAGCGTCCACGATAACTTCGCCTGTCAGTTCGGGAGCTTTCTTCACGCCATAGAGATTGTACATCTTAATGATTTTGCCATTTGCATCTTTATAGTGTTCTTTGTCTGCTTTCGCGCCGACGAGCACTTGCACGCCATCGGGAAGCATATTTTGAATGTCTTTTCTCGAGATGTATGCCATGAATTTCTTGAGCTGAGGATCGAAGATATTCATGGAGTAATCGCCTTTGGGCAATTTGCCGGGCATGAAGCCTACGGGTTGCGGGCGTTGGTTCTTGCCTTCGGGAATATAGTAAACAGTCAACAATGAATAGAAGGGATGGTCCTTCTGATATTTTTTACGAGCATCGTCTTCGGAAAGGCCGGCATACGATGTGTCGGTTTCTTCGCTGACAGTTGTCGAATCGGATTTCGTCGAATCGGCTGTTTCGGCTGCTGCGACATCTTCGGATTTATTATCAGCTTTCTTCGACGAATCGCCGGAAGCAATTTTCTCGTCCGATTTGCTTACGCTGTCCTTTTTCACGACGGGAACGGGCATCGTTTTGCCTTCGGCTTTGTAGCGAAGTTCGCGAGCCAGGTATTGGTCGATCTTGAAGAAAGCTTCGATCAGCACTTCGTCCGTGCGGACAAGTTTGAATTCCAAACGGGCTGTGGTTTGGAGCAATTGGCGCATTTCGACTTCGTTCGTAACGCCGGGAAGCTCGAGCATGATACGGCGCGAACCTTGTTTCTGGATGGTAGGCTCGGCAATACCGAATTTATCGATACGCTGGCGAATGACCTGCATGGCCTGGTCGATAGCGTCGTTTTCGTCAAATTTCAATTTCTCGATGATTTTCTTGTCCATCTCATCGGGTTTGACGTTATCGGCAACGGTGAAGTAGTCGGCGAGGATACGTTTCTTCGAGCTGGCGACAGCATCGAAATTACGTTTGAATTCATCAACTACTTCCACGTCGGAGTTTTGAATGGCGGCGCGAGTCTTCTCGATTGCCTCTGTGAATACGTCATCGACGGATTCTTTCATTGCAGATTCCTCGATGAGCTTGAGTACATCGATTTCGAGCGTTACGTACATACCGCCGCGAAGGTCGAGTCCCAGCT
>CAZSWR010000071.1:0-19782 GCA_964610885.1 uncultured Hyphomicrobiales bacterium
GAGTGCCAAACCCATCAATAGCAATGCTATGGGAGCCATTGATCAATATTGAATCCTGGCGGCCCGAGAAGTAAATATAATGATACTGATATGTGCTGTCCGGCGTATAAAGGGCAATGCCATAACGATTGGCACTCCACAAGTTGCCATCCCTATCATATTCAAATTGGCTATCAGTTAAAGTATTTCCTAATGTAACAGTATTGTTTTGAATAAATATTGTATTTTTTGATGTATCCGACGTGCCACAGCCAATAATTGCATTGCCTTCTTTGGTAGTAAAACAATCTATTGTACGAACCCTGCAACCAGATTTAATGATATCACTATACAAAAATGTTGTCCAATGCCCCTGAGCCGAGGCGAATTGCCCGGACGCGGCGAATGCGAAAAGCAAGAATAACCATTTCATATGAACTCCAAAAAAATTAGAGGAAGGGCCTTTGATGATAAGCCCTTCCGTTTAGTTAAATTATTTACCGCAATTTGTATGGCATGGCTCCTTGCACGGAGGGCCTGTTACGGTCATGCCTTCGTGCCTGATTTCAAGTGTTTTGGGTTTATGCCCATAGTTCCAACAATAGTAGAGGACTTCGTTGCAACCCCGAATCTCGTTGTCGCATTTGTTCATCTCCCACTGTTTTTTCTCGTTTAGCTTAAGCCCGTTGTAGCAAATTGCGTCGTCCAACTTAAGCAGGCACATTGTGTTGTCCGGACAGGGGCCAATTTCTGATTCGATTCCCCACATAAACACAGCATCACCAAGGCCAATCTGAAGCAGGATTTCTTCTGAGAAGTCCTTCATCGCTTTTTCAATGAAGGCGCTATCGCAATCATATCCAAATTTGATATCGTTCAGGCTGATGCAATGGTTCCCATATCCATCGATTTTGCAACAATATGTATATTCCACATTGCAGCCGAGAATGACGGTGTTCACAGTGAATGAGCTATCCCAACCCGGAGGGCACACTGCCTTAGCCTGGGAGCAAAACAAAAATCCAATAGCTGCGCAGAACAGAATAATAAAGATCTTTTTCATAATAATTCCAAATGATTTTGAATAAACAGTTTATAAATATTCTCACTTGGATATCGTCTATACCAATATCCGCCTTAGGGCATCAAACCGAATCGGTTTGACGTGGATCAGGGCTTGCCTCCGAGAGCTCAAATTTCGTGGCAAGCCTCATTTTTTTAATTCAAACGGTGGCCCCATTTTCTCTCCTTATTTATTGTTACTGAATGTTGTTGTTTATTATTCGCGATTTGCGAATAATAAGTTGCGAAATGTGATTGCCTTATTTCAATATTCGTAACATACGGATTATTACCATACTATGCAAGAATTATTTCATATATTTTCATCGGAAGTAAAATATTTATTATTGAAGCCTTGATATGGATAATATGTAACAACTGATTGCAATCTATCCAAAGAATATTCTATTGAAAGGAGTGCATTTGCATATTTGTATTAGATATAACTAGTCATTATGGACTATCCACTCGCCAGTCGTCATTTGCTTTGGATTTTATGCCATTCACGGCACCCAGTCTCACGAATATCGGTTTCGATGACAAATATTCAAAGAGAAAGTCAATTTTTTCCATGTTCATAGTCAGTACGCGCCGAATGAATACAAGTATTTTCTCAATTACTGGAAATTGTTACACCCTCAATTGAGCTTGAACCAAACAAAAAAAACCCTCGGAGCAACTAAGCCCGGAGGGTGTCCTATTTTTTGCATTTATGCGGATAGTTTAGCTATTCATCGACATCAGGAAGTCATGGTTCGAGCGAGTGCCCTTCATGCGGCTGATAAGGAATTCGATAGCGTCCACGGGTTGGAATTCGCTGAGCACTTTCCGCAGGATCCAGATTCGGGTTTGTTCCTGCACGTCGAGCAGCAATTCTTCGCGGCGTGTGCCGGAGCGGTTGACGTCGATGGCGGGGAAGATACGGCGGTCTGCGATGCGGCGGTCCAGCACGAGTTCCATGTTGCCCGTACCTTTGAATTCCTCAAAGATAACTTCGTCCATACGGCTACCGGTATCGATAAGCGCGGTGGAAATAATCGTGAGCGAGCCGCCCTCCTCGACGTTTCTTGCGGCGCCGAAGAAGCGTTTGGGTTTGTGCAGTGCGTTGGCGTCCACGCCGCCGGAAAGGATCTTGCCGGAGTGGGGGACGACCGTGTTGTGCGCGCGAGCCAAACGAGTGATCGAATCGAGAAGGATGACGACGTCGTATTTGGCTTCGACGAGTCTCTTGGCCTTTTCGAGGATCATATCGGCCACTTGGACGTGCCTCTCGGGCGGTTCGTCGAATGTCGATGATACCACCTCGGCCTTGACCGTGCGTTCCATATCGGTAACCTCTTCGGGGCGTTCGTCGATCAGCAGGACGATAAGCACCACTTCCGGATGGTTCCGAGTGATTGAATTAGCAATTTGCTGGAGTAGGATCGTCTTGCCGGACTTCGGAGGCGAAACAATAAGACCGCGCTGGCCTTTGCCGACCGGGCAAAGCAGGTTCATTACGCGCATTGAATATTCGCTGGGGCTGCCCTCGAGGTTGATCCGAGCGTTCGGGTACAGCGGTGTAAGGTTGTCGAAAATTGTGCGGGTCAATACGTTGTCCGGATCCTGGTAGTTCACCGTTTCCACTTTGAGCAGAGCGTAGAATCGCTCGGCCTCTTTGGGCGGGCGCACCATTCCGCGGACAGAATCGCCGGTTCTCAGATTAAATTTTTTGATTTGCGAAGGAGAAACATAGATATCGTCTGGCGAGGGAAGGTAGTTATATGCGCTGGCGCGGAGGAACCCATAGCCGTCGGGAAGCACTTCGAGCACTCCCTCTCCGGCGATCAGGCCTTCCATTTGAATCTCTGGTGGAGTGGCGGCCGCCTGAGCTTCGACGATCTTGAGTATTAGCTCTTGCTTGCGCAATTCGGCAAAATTAGTTATCCCGAGCGATTTCGCCAGAGTGGTTAGCTCGGCTATTCTCTTGCAGCGAAGGCCGGATATATCGATCGTTTCCTGATCTTCGTCCACCTCCGGTGGGATAATCTGCACCTCTTCCTCGAAAGGATCGATTTCGTCAATTTCCTCATCAACAGGGAAACCGAGTTGTATCTCTTGTTGTTTCAGCATTTTTTTCACTATTCTATTATTACCTTTTTAATCTCTAATCGGTTTTGCAAGGGAAGATCTTCTCGGATTCATTTCTTCAAATTGTATATTCCCTTGGAAAACTGATCAGGACTTGAAACCCCCGAACTTTTCTCACGCCATGAAAATCCAATCGGTGAGCTATGCGTAAAACTAAATTACGTTTATTTTGTGGATAATACAAATAATTTCTTAATTTTGAACGATTTTTTTGCAAACTTATTTGTTCTTCAATTCAAATACCGAAGACTTATGGACAACAGAATGGACGCACAAGACAAGAAAAACAAACGCGGGCTGCTGAAACGGATCAACCGATGGAACGTTTTTGCTTTCGTTTTCATTTCTTCGGTCATCACGATCGTTTATGTGAACAACGTCGTTACCGTGAACAAATTACTTAAAGAAAACCAAGACCGGCGCAAAGAACTCGAAACCATACGCAACGAAAATGCTTTCCTCAAAACAACTCTTAACCAGCTTCAATCTCCTGAGCGTATCACTCGCATCGCTCAAACGGAATTCGGTATGACAAAAATTGAAACTGCACCACTTTTGATAAGCGACGAACCAAACAAGTAATATTTTAAAATTGTTTATTTTTTTTATTCAATCATTTCACTGCGCCCGCAGCCATTTCCACGAGGTGGTAGGCCTCTTGGATCGTAGTGCCGACGACGTCTGCGAATTGGTCCGAAGTGATGACGACCACTAAATTTTTCTCCGGCACGATGAATATATATTGGCCGGCGTGGCCCCAACACCAAGTGCATTTTTTGTTGGAATCTTTCCAAAAATAGTATCCATATTCGTGATTCTCGCACACGGTGTGCGAAGCAGTCGCCTCCGAAACCCAATTTTCGGAAACAATCCGCTTCGGCCCCCAAGCGCCTTTTTGCAGAATCAATTGCCCGAACTTGGCTAAGTCCCGAGGCACGAGCCACAGTCCGAATCCGCCGAAGGGCATATTGTCGTGGAAGCGGCTCCAGAAATAGTTTTTGATGCCGAGCGGCGCGAACAGGTTTTCGTCGGCAAATCGCACCAAGTCCTGCCCGGTTGCGTTTGCGATCACTTTGGCGAGCAATTGCGGATCGGCATTTTTGTAAAAAGTCCGAGTGCCCGGGTCGTTTGCCATTTGCCGCTCCACGATGAACCGGATCAGTTCCGATGGGTATCCCGCCAGTATGTCTTCTTCCTCGTCTCCGTCGTTGTCGTAGTCGATGCCCGAACGCATAGTCAGGCATTGATCGATAGTGATCGCCAGATGCTTTGGCGTGGCGAAACGGCGGTACTCGGGCATGTATTTGAAGATGCTGTCCTGAACGGACGAAATGTATCCTTTGTCGATGGCAATGCCCATCAGGACAGAGATGAAACTCTTCGTTTCGGACCAAATCTGGTGCGGCGTCCGATAATCTTCTGTATTCTTCGGATAGCATTCAAAAATGATTTCGCCGTTGCGGACGGCAAGCATCGAGCGGACATAAATAAAATCATGCTCGGAGTACAGGGCCTCTGCCATTCGGGCGAATAGCTCAGGATTGGCCGTGTCGGCATAGTGCGAGTTCGTGGGCCAACCGTCATCGAGGTTCTCAGGCGAGTAGGCGATTTTGCTTAGCTTGATTGCTTCGTCGTCCATGCAGCCGGAAAGCATTGCAAGCAAGACAATGCTTAGCAGAATTGATTTCGATTTATAAAGCATATTTGAAACTCAAACTGTGCGAAATATATTGATATTGGGGTCGGGCGCCAAGTTTGTCCTGCTCGAAGAAAAGGTGGTACCCGGCCGTGAGATGTTCCGTGCCGCAGAAGCGGTAGATAGCTTCGAGTCCGGCACCGAAGTAGAAGAATCCGTCGCCAACGATACCGAATTTGTAGTGGCTGTTGATCCGCGAAAGCACTTCCGAAGGCTTTCTGTCCGGTTCGTTGAGTATCAAGTTCCTGTCGGCGTCCGGGCGACTTTTGAATCCGACGAGTGGCAAATAGAACGGAACGGACAGAGCCACTTTGTCGCTAACGCGGTAGAATTTGTTTATTGAAAACCCCACGTCGATGTGCGAGGCCCAGTAATTGTGCTGAGCATCGAAATAATCATTGTTATACAAGAAATTTGAGAAATTGAAGAATCCTCCGACGAGCAAATCCTGCTTAGCGAAATAGTCGTGTATGCTGTATTTAATTGAATACTTGGCGGTCCACGGATTCATGGCGTACCGATTATGAAGGAAGTCGGTTCCCAATTGCAAGTTGACTTCGTGGCGGAGCGATCCCGAGAACGAATATCCGATATTGGCTGTAGTCGTCAATCCTTCGTACCTGAGATCATTTATCAGCCTGTCCCTGAATTGCGCGTGGCCAATCCCAAGGCTAACGCTGAAGCCCTTGTCGTCGAGAAATGGATTCTGCCAGCCAGATGTCTGCGCGCCGAGCGGCAGGGCCAGAGCGAACATGCAAAAAACTATTGCACACTCGCGCTTGTACTTTGTTGCGTATCGATTTGCTAAAGTCATATCATTTAGATCCTGTCAGTATCAAATAAGGATGACTGAATTCATTAACATCAAACCTCATCCTTTTGTTGGCCTTATGAAACAGCCCCTTTCGTTCGCAATAGGATAATACAGTACATTTTACGAAATAATCGAAAGAAAGTTACCAACACTACAAATATAAGGTATATAGGTTCTCTTTGGAAGTGAATCTTTGAAATATGTGATGATGAGTTGATATGATGATATGATGATGTGACGATGAGCTGATGTGATGATTGTCTTTGACCAGACGTTAGAAAGGATTCCTTGGGTGTCAGTGAATTGGTCAATGATAAAAATCCAACCACGAAGGATTTGAAGATGAATAGTGTGGTTTTTTCAGGTAGCCAATCAGAAAACAATAGCTGTTTTAACCGTTGTTTTCGCACACAAATTGAAATTGGATCAAACATTTTTATGTTTTTTCTGGGATTTGAATTATCTTTGAATTCGGTATGTAACAAACCAATTGAAAATGTGTTCTTGATAGAAGCCGCAATGTGCGAGTTTAATTGATTGAAAGAGGCCAAGATGAAAAGGATATTGATTGTTTTGATAATACTTGTAGGCTCTTGCGAGTTTGCCCAAGCCGGATATTTGGACAGCCTTATCATCGGCGCGGGCGGGGGCGTTACAAATTACGAGTCGAAGAAGTTCGAGATTTCCACGCGGAAGGTTTACACATCGCGGAAGAATCCTTACGAACTGTCTTTCGGAATGAATTATCGCACTTTCGAAGCGTCTTTTGATTCGCTCGGCGGGCTGACGGCCAATTCCGTTGGGTTGTTCGCAGGACTCGATTTGTTCCTCTACAAGGGGATATTCGTCGGACTGCGTTGGGACGTCGCCACATACAACTGGCTGAATTCCGCTTCGGAGGACCGGTTCAAAGAGCGCGGCAAAGACTATACACCCGGCCCATTTATGGGCATGGCCTTTTCGTTCCTTGCCGGATTCGACGCCTATCTGGCCGACAGATGGAACCTTCGCTTCCTCTGGCAGGGCGGAATGCACAATTATAAAATCTCAAACGGGAAATTTACCATCTGGAATTACTCCGACAACGACAAAGGCCCAACCAAGCGCGAAGGCTTTTTCAATTACGTACAGAGCATCTGTGTGATCTTGGAATATCGGCTTACCGATTAATTGGCACGCAATGCGCAAGTACTTTCGGTTCAACAAGACATTCTATGGGCATTTTTTGTAGAATTTGTCAGACGTCGTATGCGTAAATACCTGATTCGTAAGAAAATAGAGTGGTACTACCATTTGGAATGGTAGTACCACTTTCTTGAGAGGCAATCCCCACATCATCACATCATCATATCCCCACATTCCCACATCATCATATTATCACATCATCACATCATCACATCATCACATCTGCTTATCAACTAATCAAAAGGTGGGTCCCGAACCCGCCCCAACAATTATCATTCTCGTGGGTAAACAATGAATAATTGCACATTTGGCGGCTTTGAAATAAAACCTACCCCGCAACCGTTTCCATATTGATGTGTTATTGTGAAAGGAAGTTTGTTAATGCAAAAAGGAACAATTGGAATGAAGAATATGACAATAGCAGCTTTATTGATGCTTTCCGTATCGATAGCTGCCGCACAGGTGGCAAAGCAGCCGTGGATGGACGCAATGGCGAATTCGTACAAACTGAAAGAAATGCGCGAAAAGCTCGAGCAACTCAGCAAGAATTTGCAAAAAGCCAAACAAACACAAAAAACCGGCCGGCCTGCAATTCAGTCCGAATTGGAAAAAGTGATTTCCGAAGATGAAGCGTCGGAATCCGAAGTAAGCGCTGCCATAAATCCCACCGATTCAAATAATATCGTCGTCAGCCCCATTCGCAATGGTAGCTATACCGATCCTCTGACCGTCCCGATATATTACACCAAAAATTTTGGCACCACTTGGCGGAAAAGCACCTTTACTCCGCCAACCGGCCGCGATGGTGTCTATGTGCTCGGCGGCGGCGACCCCATGATCGTCTTCGATGCGAATGGTACTTGCTATATGTCTTGGATATATTTGTACGCCACGCTGAGCGGCTACCAAATTGATTCTCTCTACAATGCAATCCTATACGCAAAATCGGACGATGGCGGGGCCAACTGGTACGTTGTCAATAATGCAGTCGTCGGAAAAATGATTACCGGATCCAAATATACCTCGTCGATGAATATGGACACATTTTACGACAAACAATGGATGGATTGCGACCATTCGAATTCAGCCAACAGGAACAATCTCTATATCAGCTTGGTCAAAATGGTAACCCAACCGTCTTCGGATGCATACATTATTTCGTCGGTCAAAAAAAGTGGCGTTTCCGCATTCGACCCAACGCAGCGGCGCGTCTCGGGAAGCAATTTCCAGACGACACAATTCGCCTCTACGGCCGTGGACAATGCCGGCAAATTGCACGTCGGATTCTATGGCGTCGAGACAAGCCAAACGGCTCTGTACCACTCCGTTTCCACCGATGGCGGGCTGACGTTCTCCACGCCAAACCGCGTTTCTTTGTTCTCGGGAGTTATGCAAGCCAACACGATCACAGGGATTTCGACTTCGAGGCTGTATCCTTCGCCATACATGGTGGCAGACAAATACTCCGCCAAGTACGGAGGTAACTTGTACTACGTTTGGTCTGCTCGCGGCGTTGCGTCGAACTCCGGCACAGCGATGAAAGTTTATTTCTCCAGCTCCACCGATGGCGGCACCTCTTGGTCGGCTGCCAGGCAAATCAGCCCTGCTTCGGCTTATAACGGCGATGCTTTCTATCCGACAGCAACCGTCAATCAGGACGGAGTCGTCGTGGTTGGATACTACGACCGCACGAGCGATCAAGACAACGTCAATACTAATTACTGCATAATGTATTCGTTCGATGGCGGCGCAACTTTCGACAAGCCTATCGTGGTTACCGGCGAAACAACCGATTTCTCGACGATTGGCTCGCAAAACGGCAGCTTCGGCATCGGCGAATACACTCAAATCGTAACGACCAAAGGATACGCAATGCCCGTTTGGTCGGACGGCCGCACCAACGACGGGAACATGAATATCTACACGGCAAAAATTCCGATAACCAAGCAAGGTAATACAGCCACCACAGAAGAAATTCGAGTTATCACGGGCACCACTTCAATTTCTTCAATCTATCCGAATCCAGCAGTCGATAACCTGCAACTTACCGTCTCGTCGGCTGCCGAGGCCACTGTAAGTTTCAAGGTGTTGAATTTGTTGGGCGAAACAATCATCGAACCGAAAGAGCAATATCCGATTTCGGCCGGCGACAACAATATTTCATTGCCTATCAATGAATTGCAATCCGGCACATACTTCGTTTCGATTTTCAAAGGAAATACATTCCTGCAATCGACGAAGTTTTCAGTAAAGAAATAATGAAAGCTCGCCTGACGGTCCGCGCAGACGTCAAAAAATGATCATTACCTTTAACCTTCGGAAGTGTGCATCACGAGTTAAAAATTTCAATTCGTAAACCCTACCGAAGGTTTTTAATTATAATAAAAGGTAATTGTATCGTCTTTTTATTATTGTTTCTATTATTTGATAAGACAGATGAATACAATACACGATACGCATCCGCTTCGTATTATTATTAAAAATGAAGTTGCAATGATCGGCCCCGTCCAATCGGCCGCCCGCAACTATGCCGGCATTCTGGGATTTAAGAACAAAGAGTGCTTCCATATCGAGCTTCTTTTGGAAGAGATACTCACCAACATAATTAAATTCGACTTCATGCCGGGGCAGAGGGAAGATATTAATATTTCCTTCGAGAAATCCACTCTGGGCATCACCATCACGGTGCATTCGCTCAGCGTGCCGCTGGACGTGGAACGGATCAATTCCTTCAGCCGGCCGGATCCGGACAGCATTATCCAAAACAATGCTTCGGGGTTGGGATCGTTGCTCATCAATAGTTTTGCCGATTCGGTTACGTACAGCAACCGCGGTAAGCTCGGGCAGTTCATCGTTATCGAAAAGAAATTGCCCTACGAAGCAATTTCAGAATTGGACCAGATCTCGGCCGAGGGCGCGCCCCAAGCAGACGCAAAATCCGATTTCAAGTTCTACATTCGCCGACTGAAGCCAGACGAGGCATATAGCATTTCGCAATTGGCGTACTACACATATAGCATCAGCTATATCTACGACAAGGTTTACTATCCCGAATACGTCCGAAAGCTCAACGAAGAGGGCGATATGGTCAGCGTCGTCGCCGTCAACGAAGAGAACGAAGACATAATCGGCCACGTAGCCGCCGTGCGCCACGAACAATCCGGCATGCCCGAGATGGCCGTCGCGTTTGTGAATCCTCGGTATCGTGGCGGAGGCTGTTTGCAGAAAGGCTCGGAGTACCTGCTCGCACTGCTGAAGAGCGAAGGCTCGGCCGGAGTCATCGCCCAGGCCGTAACCGCGCACCCGTTCAGCCAGAAGGCAGCCTTCAAGCTCGGACTGAAGGAAACTGCCGTCTTTATTTCGCGCGTAACCCCGCTCGAGATGAATGAATTGCACGAAGGGCACCAGATCCGCGACAGCTTCCTGCTGATGTATGTCGCGTTGCACCACGAACCGGATTACGAAGTATTTGCCCCGCGCCACCACGCTGCGATGATAAAAAACATATATGAAAATGTTGACGTGCCGGTGAGGGTCGTTACCAAGGCCGAATCGGACTACGCACTTTCGGACAATACCGAGCTGGACGTTTCAGCCGACTCGTACAAATGTGGCCATATAATCGTTAATCAGTATTCTCAGGACGCGAAGGAAGATATTGCCCACGCGCTAAATACGCTTTGCATCAGCCGTGCCGAGACGATATATCTGTATTTGCCCACGAACAATCCGCATACGATCATTGCCTGCGCCGAGGCCGAGGCATTAGGCTTCTTCTTCGGAGGGATTATGCCGAGCAATCGCGGTACAGAATACATTTTGATGGAGTACCTGAATAATCAAAAATATGATTACGATTCCGTAAACATGTTCTCGGACTTCGCCAAGGAGCTGCTGGCATACGTCCGCTCGCACGACCCGAACGAGAAGAAGTGATAAATGAAATGGTTCTATATCGCTTTGTGTGGGTAAACAACAATTATTGTTAAGAATATGGTTTTACTGCGAATTGAATATATACAGTACCCAATACAATTGCATTCTTCAAGGGAAGTAATATTTGCGGATTGATACCGCGTGAGCGGTTGTTGTGTTGTAGAACTTGTTTCTCCATTGCATATCATACCGCATGGCGGTTGTTTTATAATGCCTTGCATGAATTAACCAAACATATAAACATTCGCTACGCGAAATCTTGCCAAACTATTCAAACTATATATTTTACAATACAACAACCGCTACGCGGTAAAATTTCATTTTGGTTTTTTCCAACTCGCTAAAAAAGGTATTTGATACAGTACTCACTCAATACGTTATTGAGCTATAACACTCTTCTCTTTACTACTTAGCCGGCAGGCTCGACTTTCCCCAAAGGAGGAATACGGCCTGGGCAATTTCGCTATTCTGTATGTATCGGCCGCGCACTTTGTCGGTTTCGTCTGCCAGAAGGTTGAAAATTTCGGCATATTTGCCCTTGGCGAAAAGCGGAATCGGTTGGTTTGAGTGGTTTTTACTGTTGTATTTGGCTCTGGGCACCATTCCAGCCCCCATATTGATAACCGGATTCGAAACCGGTGAGTTGTTGCCTTGGTACGGTCCTGTGATATATCCGCATTCGTGGTCTCCGCACACGATCAAGAGGGTTTCTTCCCACGAGCTGTTTTTCTCGATCCATTTAACGACGTCGGCCACGGCGCGGTTGAAATCGCGCATTTCCTCGATCATCGTCGGAAGTGAATTGTCGTGGTTAGCCCAATCGACCGCCCCGCCTTCGCTCATCAGGAAGAATCCGTTTTTATTGTTACGGAGCACGTTCAGAGCGCCGAGTGTCATTTCCGAAAGATTAGGCAAGTTCGGGTTAAGCGGGACTTGATACGGTTTGGATTGCTGTGGGGCGTCTTTGCGCTGTTCTTGAAGTGTCGAATAGACTCTTGGCATACCGCAAACCCGCTTCGGCGGCGTCTTTGTTGCCATCAAATCTAAGAACTGTTCTTTCGTATCGATGAACGTCCATGCGTCGGGAGTGTCGTCTTCGTCGATGGAGCGGACTGTGCGGCTGCCCGAGGACGAAGGCAATGGAAACTCGGCTGCGTTCCCCTTCGCAAGCGCCTCGAATGTTTCTTTGTCGGGAGAGTAATTCGCGTATTGGCTTTCGGCCTTCGTTGGTTGGCCATTATTGTTGTATGTCGGGCTTCCGCATCCCATCAGGACGTCCAAACGGGAATCGATAAGCATATCGCGAGCTATTTCAGCATGATTTTTCCGATAAATATTATGCGTAGTGAACCCGGCGGGCGTGGCGTCCACCCACGAAACTGTCGAGACCACTCCTGCGGCTTTGTTCATCGATTTCGCCTGCTCGGTAACGTTCAGCAAGGGCTTGCCCGAAAGATCGACTCCGATTGCGCCGTTGTACGTCTTCACGCCGGTGGCCAGAGCTGTGGCGCTCGCAGCGGACTCGGTGAAGCCTTTCGCCATATAGTTGAAATCGCTCCAAGCCAGGCCCGAGTTGTAGCCATTCTCCCACGAAAGAGAACTCTTTTCCGATTTTTTTGAGTAATCGCCCGTCATGGCGGGGCTGTGCACGATTGCGAGCTTCACAGGGAAGGATTCATAAACCGTAGCGGAATCTTTTCCGGTTTCGTAGTAATTGGAAATGAGCACTTGATTGAATCCCCAGCCGTCTGCAATCATAATAATAATGTTCTTAGGCGGATCCTTCAAGAATTGCGCTTCGAGGCAAGCGAAAGAAAACAGTAAAACGACAATCGAAATATAAATTCTCTTCATTCTATTCTCCAATAATTACTATTTTCTAAGATGTATATATTGCGCTCTGTGCGGGTAGATTTCATTACGACTTTGAGACAATTGCAGTTGAGTATAGAAAATACTCATCTATCGCCCCTCGAATTTCTAACCACCCCAGAAACCCATTGCTGTGCAATGGTTTTCTTTGGGACTGTCTCAAAAGCCGGAAAACTGTTTTTTGTCATGTTGAACGTAGTGAAACATCCATATTTTGCTTGGACTAATGAATGGCAATGGATTCTTCACTTCGTTCAGAATGACCCTTTTGAGACAGTCCCGCCAAAGGGGAGGTCTATCATTCAAATAACTCGCCTACCTAAAACAATTTAGACCTCTGAAATATGGAAGAATGGTTTCATTTTCATCTTCCCTCATCGATATTGCGCTGCTCTCTATAACCGAAGTGGCGGTGGCCACCTATTACATCAATTCAGTTTTGACTCGTTTGATATTTGCACCGGCATCGGCCAGCTTCCTCTCGATTGCTTCGTAGCCGCGGTCGATGTGATACACTCGGAGCACTTCCGTTTTGCCCTCGGCCACGAGCGCGGCCAGTATCAACGATGCGCTGGCTCGTAAATCCGAAGACATCACAGTGGCGCCGGAGAGTTTTCGTCCGCCGTGGATCAGTGCCACGTTGTCGTTCATCTCGACCGAGGCGCCCAGGCGCATCAGTTCGGGTACGTGTTTGAAACGGTCGTGGTAAACGGTTTCGGTGATTTTCGAGGTGCCGTCGGCGGTCATCATAAATGCCATCCATTGGGCTTGGATATCAGTCGGGATGCCCGGATAGACAGATGTAATAATATCGACGGGCCGCGGATTGTCGTTCATCTCGAGCACAATGCTGTCGCCGGTAACGTCGATTTCTGCGCCGGCCTCTTCCATTTTCGTCAGCACGGCCGAAAGGTGGTAGGCGTTGACGTTTGTCAGTTCCACTTTGCCCTTGGTCATCGCCGCTGCGATCAGATATGTAGCCGCTTCGATGCGGTCGGGGATAGTGTCTTCGTCCACTGGTTTCAGTTCGCTGACGCCTTCGATCTCTATGACCGAAGTACCGATGCCCTCGATCTTAGCGCCCATTTTCACGAGCATCCTCGCCAGCGCAGTGATTTCCGGTTCGAGCGCTGCGTTGGTGATCAATGTGGAACCTTTGGCGAGCGTCGCTGCCATGATGACGTTGCCGGTGGCGCCCACGCTCGATATGTCGAAGTGGATTTTCGCGCCGCGAAGCCCGCCTTCCGGGGCTTTGGCCATAACGTATCCGGCGTCCAGAGTGATTTCCGCACCAAGTTTCTCGAGGCCCTTCAGGTGCAAGTCCACCGGCCGCGGCCCCCAAGCGCAACCTCCCGGAAGCGACACTTTCGCCTCGCCATACCGCGCCAAGAGCGGCCCGAGGACATAGAACGAAGCGCGCATCTTCTTGACGTGTTCGTACGGCGCCTCGAAGCTGGTTACGTGCGAGGAGTCCACGAACAAATCATTTCCGTTCAGTTCGCAGAAAATTCCCATCGAACCAAGCAGGCGCGACATGGTCCAGACGTCGCGCAGGTTGGGAGTGTTCCCAAGGTGGTAAGTGCCGGGCGCGAGGATTGCCGCCGGCATGAGAGCCAAAGAGCCATTTTTTGCACCAGAAACGGCGATGCGTCCGTGGAGCCTATTGCCGCCTTCGATAATGAATTTGTCCATGTTGATTTTTCTTTATATTATTAATGTTAAATATCAATTTAAAGTCATTGCAAAATTAAATAATTTCTGCATAAATTCATTGCATTTATTCCGCTTCGAGCGGCGCCCTCCATCGTGCCCGGCAGTCCGGTCGCCGTCCAATCGCCCGCCAGAAACAGGTTGGGGACGGAAGTCGCCGGCGTGGGTCGCCATTTCTCGGCTTCGCGAGTGGCGCGGAAGGTGGCGTGCTTGTCCTTGAATACTCGCCAATACTCAGGGCTTGAGGAGCCGAATTCCGGGAAATACTCGTCCAATTCTTTCGATACAATTTCGATTATTTCGGATTCCTTCAGCCCAATCAATTCCGTAGCAGAGCTGACGGTTACAGCCGTTCGGCATAGCTGGCCGGCCACCTGTGGCCTCGAGAAAACCCAATCAATCAGCGAGCAGGGGAGAGCGGTCATCTCCTTCGGGGCAAAGCGCGATTGGCTCCACAAATAGACAGAAACAATGGGCGAAAACTGCAAATTGCCGAGTGCGGAGAATTCTGCGCCGGAGCTGGCCTCGCCTGGCAGAATCGAGAGCAAATCCTTAGGCTTGGTGGCGCAGATAATAGCGTCGGATGGGATTACTTCGCCGGAGGAAAGCACGCACGCCGTGGCCAAGCCACCTTCGAGCTTAATACTACTCGCTTTCGTGCCGAAAAGGACACGCCCGCCTTTTGATTCGATTAGCCTTTGCGCTGGGGAAATCAGGTCGCCCAATAAGCATTCAGGAAAGAAGAATTTCGAGGCATCGGCGCGGCCAAAGAAGCCCAGGCGCATCACTTCTGCGAAAAGCCGAGCCGAAGCGTCCTCAGGCGTCGTGTTTAGCGCGGAGACAATTAAAGGCCTCCAAAAGATTTCTATCGATTCGTCTGTCTGGTCGGACTTGCGGAGTAGTTCCATCGCTGTTTTCCCGGCGGATGCGGCCCATAGCCGATTCATCTGCGCAGCAAATCGCAAGATCCCGAACTTGGACTTTGCCGAGAGGCCGCCAAAGAAAAGCAATCCGGATGCGGCTCCCAACTTTCCGGGAAGGGCCGAACAGTTCAGACTGTGGGCATGGCCGCCGAACCGGAATTCCGCGTCCAATGGCTTCGCACGGCCCAGAAGGCTGCGAGTGCCGAGCAGTTCGAGTGTTTCCAAATAGTCTGTGTAGGCACCGATGGCGAGGTGTTGGCCATTGTCTGTGGCTTCGGGCGCCGGGCCGGACGAGACGGTGCTTGCGCGCCCGCCGAGGCTCGCGGTTCGCTCCAAAAGCGTTACAGCGAATCCGCCGAGAGCCAGCCTGATGGCAGCGCTCACTCCGGCAATGCCGCCGCCAACGACCGTTACTCGCTTATTTCGCGGCATCGGGCGGTGTGGGTTCGTTCGATGAAGCTGTGGCGCGGTGCAATTCGCGCTGGTCGTAGAGGTATTGGGCAAGCTCGGCGGCAAGCAGGATGATCATCACCAGATAGAAAACCCAAATGGCCAGCATGGCAATGAAGGCATAGCCACCGTAGAAAGTGGTGTAGGTGGTGAAGCTAACCATATACCACGCAAAAATCCGCCGCGAAATGTCGATGACAACGACGCACAGGCCCGTCGATACATTGATGATGAATGCCGGCAGGCGGCGGTTCGGTATAGTGCGGAATATCAGGTAGTAAACAATGAACGACAGCACGAGCGACATGGACGTGAAAGTGATTTCGGAGAAAAACCAGCCGAGCTGAATGACATCATTATTCGACAGGAAGGATTTGATATACGTCATTGCAGGGAAAATGTATGCAAGCAGTATCAGAAGTAACGAATACACCACAGTGAATGCGAAATCTTTGATCCAATAGAAAAGGAAGAACCGCGGGGTTGGAATCGAGAATATTCGGTTCAGTCCGGTGCGCAGGGACGAAAACAGCATCGACGAGAGCCAGATCATCGAGAAAAGGCCGACCCAGCCGGCCACGGCACTCTGCGAAAAGATTAATTTGATGTCGCGAAGCAGTTGCGCCACGAAGTCCTCGGTGGAGGGCGTCGGCGGCAGCATTTGCATAAGCAAGTCCCCGATGCTTTGCGTGATGACGTCGGTCGGGTAGATCATGCTGATGAAGAAAATCGCCATCAGGAATAGCGGAATCAGGTAGATAAGAATATTGAAAGCGATACCGGCGGCGATAAGGAAGATATGGTGGTCTTCCGTCCGCTGGAAAATCGCAACAAAGTGGGCATAGCCACGCGCGAGTGTGTTTTTATTCAGAGTCATTATTCAAAGTCAAAATCGTTTCCCCAATAACTGCAATTGCAATATAAACAAAATGGAAATACGATGAACGGCCAGCAAAGCAGAAATGTACAATCACATTGAGGCTTAGTTGCAAATCAGGCCAAATTCTTCAAGCCTTTGGTATGCTACTTTTATGAAATATGGCTTCATTATGTTTCTTTTTCTCTTCGTCCAATTGCTAATTCCAGTTTCGATTTCGCCAAGAGACTTAAGTTCGGAGTTGATGATCAAAAAATCTATGGTCGCCAACAATTCCAAACTGAAGCTCGATTCGAAGCCATCGATAAATTCAAGCAGGCGAGCAGCGCGGTTCTTCTGTTCGCAAGTAAGGTTCTCATCGAAGAATTTCTCTGCCTCGGGCATTTGTTCGTCAATCAGCTTCACCTCGGAAAATGGAGATGAGTCTGATTCGTTGAATTCAATATAATAATGATTGATATTTCAGGAAGTGATTAAGCGGATCTGAATATGGGCCATAGAATCCTTTTTCGAATTTCAGGTTCAAGTTTTCCCCAAACCTCTGAAGGAAATATGCAAGTTTCTGGACCACCAAAAGGTTGATTTCATTTCCAAGTATCCGATAGGCAGACATAACATGAAGCATCAAAGCTCTCGTGTTTGTAAGTCGGACAATCTTTCGGGGCTTATTTGACTGCTCGATGATGGATTGCATTGTGCTATCAGGTTCGAACACATTAACTTCGATATCTGTAGTACTAAAGGTTTCGAGTATTCGTTGTTTGACTTCCGACCATTCGAGTTTGCCATTGCCCGCCCCCAATGGAGGAATTGATATAGATTTAATTCCGAGTTCGGCTACAATCCTTTTGAGGTCTTTCAGCCCAGAGTCGATGAATTCCATTTTGGACGGAAATCTCCAGTGGTCTTTCGTGGGGAAATTGATGATATATTTGGGTTGATCGATTCCGGTCTCGGTAACGAATAGTTTCCCGATTGCAATATCGCCCGATAGGCAAGCAGCTTTGTAGAGTTTAAAGTTTTCGGGGAAAGCGATTTTGAAGGCAAGTGCAATGCCTTTGCCCATCACTCCACGCAGGTTCACAGTGTTTACAATCGCTTCGGAATTGCTGCGAGTAATATCTCCACGAACGAAATTTATCATAAATAATACCAATTCGTTTTCACGCTACAATACAATTTAATACTTTTTAATCTATCACGCTTTGTGTGGCTTTATACTCAGGCTTGAAGTTATATTTTGATCATCAGATGACTCGGGCCATTCATACATAATCGACTTCTTAAGTCGGTAGTCATCGGATGAGTTGTTAATGTAACCCCACGCCTAAATCCATGATCTTTCATTTTGTTTAACGTCCCTAAACTGTTTGATGCCTCAAGTGGCTAATAAAAAAAGCAACATCTATCGGATTGATACCGCATAGCGGTTGTTGTATTGTAGTAGCGAATTAATTAGTGCAAGTTATACCGCATAGCGGTTGTTATATAAGAGGCTGCTTGAATCAACCATACATATAAAACATTCGCTACGCGAAATAACTCCTGGAGAATCAAATTTTTGCTACAATAAAACAACCGCTACGCGGTAATAAAAATTTCAATTTTCCAACGTACTCATAATATTATTTGGTACTGTACTCACACAAAACGTTATTGAGTCGGAATATTTTCGCTTTATCCATTTCCATTTCAATAGACCGATTTGAGTATTTAGCAATTGCAATATAAACAAAATGGAAATACGATAGCAAGATTCGATTTATTTCGGATTAATTCTTTTCCGCCACGCGGAGCTTGGCGCTCCTGGCACGCAGATTGATAGCTACCTCTGCGGCGTCGGGCAGCTCTGGCTTTCGGGTGATGAGTTTCATCAGTGGTTCTTTGATGGCCCGGCCGGTGATTTCGTCTCGTTCGGGTTGGGATAGCCTTCGGAAGGCTTCTTTGACCAACCTGTCCTCGAGCGAATGATAAGAAATTATCACGGCACGCCCACCTTTCGCCAGAATTGGCACAAGGTTTGATAAGGTGTACTCCAGAACCTCGAGTTCTTTGTTAACAGCGATACGAATAGCTTGAAATACTCTCGAAAGGGATTTAAGAAGAATCTGTTGCGGTACTGACTGCTCAACTACGTCGCGAAGATCGAACGTATATAATAAAGGTGCCGCACGACGGGCTTGGACAATTCGTCGTGCGATCACCTTTGCGAATGGTTCCTCTCCATAATTACGGAGTATGTGTTCCAATTCGTCCTCTGCTGCTGCATTAAGGATATCTTCTGCTGACCTGCCGTCCGATGCGAACTTCATATCTAACCTCGCATTGAAACGGTAGCTAAAACCGCGGTGACTCTCATCGAGTTGCCGCGACGATACCCCCAGGTCGAGAAGTATGCCCTGCGTTAACCCCCTAATTTCCTCTTTGTTTGCTGCTTCGCTGTAGCATTGATTTTCGATAACGAGCCGCGATTCGGCGCCGAGCGCAAGCTCAGCGGAAAATCGCTCTTGGCAGTGTTTCACAGCCGTCGTGTCCTTGTCGAACGAAATCAACTTCCCCCGTTGACTAAGCCTAGAAAGGATTTCAGAACTGTGCCCCCCACCGCCCAATGTTCCGTCGACATAGATGCCGTCGGGATTGGTTACCAAATAATCAATCGAGCGTTTCAATAGTACAGGCAAGTGATATGAGTACTCGGCCTGCTCTACCGAAAGTTTTTTTTTTGATTATACTGCGTTTTCTTTTTCATAAAAGTGTCGTTTGTTACGGCAACCCCGCCCAATGCTGCTTTAGGGCAACGGCCACCAGACAACTCTCTTTATCAAAGAGCATTTCTTGGGATATTTCAAATTTTCTCATTTAGCCCCATCTTTATGGGGTTTTTGCATTGAAAAGCTGATTTCGATTGCTTATTTTGCCTCGCGCTCGTAGAGAGCCGAGAAAACAGTCTCGAATGCTGTCGAATAGTCCGGCCCGGAGGCGAGGTATTTCTCGTGTTCGTCCGGCGACCAAAGAGCTATGTGGTTCCCCATACCGATCACCTTCACCTTTTCTTGGATGCCCATCATCGCGAGCAATTCCTTCGGTACGGGTATCCTGTTCTGGGCGTCTGCCTTGCTCTCCTCGCAATACATGTTGATGAAATTCA
>CAZSWR010000072.1:0-19418 GCA_964610885.1 uncultured Hyphomicrobiales bacterium
AATATTGTGTTTGAAATTGAAATATAAAGTAATATTATCTTTTATCACCTCACCAGCACAGCTTTTGCGCGGTAGGTCTTGCCGCTCGCAGTGATGTCGCAGAAATAGATGCCGGCGGGGAGGTTTGCGCCCGAAAGGGAGAATGTTTGCTCGCCCGATTGGGAGAAATATTCGCGAGTGGCCACTTGTTCGCCCATGGAATTTCGGACAACGATCGAGACACGGCCCGCCTGCTCCACCAGGAAATTCACTCGCGCAACGTCCGTGAACGGGTTCGGGGAGGCGAGGACGGATGTGGGGGCGGGGTCGGTGGCGGAGACTGGTATTTCCAAGTACTGCCACTGAGAGTTTACTCCATCAGTAATAATCATATTCGTGGGCGAAAAATAATACAAATATGTTGGGGATATGGATCCCTGCATATTGTATATAGAATCTTTTATCCAGTGATGGCCGCCGTCAGTTGTCCTGTAGAAGTAATCAGTTCCGGCGATATAGCCGTCCATTGTATTTGCGAAATAAATAACCCTAAGCTTGCATTGGTCAGCGCGATTGTCCCAGAGTTTATCGAAAGTCTTTCCGCCATTTGTCGTTTTGTATAATTCTCCATAGAAACATTCAGCTGAATGATCGTAACTATCCTTAATAAGGAATCCAACATTTTGATCTATAAAAGAATAATCTTGGGTTGAATCGTCAAGTGTATAGAATTCCCATGTTTTCCCATAATCAATAGTTCGAAATAGCTTAAATTTGTTATACCAGGATGTATGCGAAAAATTGACAGTAAGCGAAAAGAAACAACTATCTCCAATTCTTATCGAGTTATTTGGTTGCCCACAAGAATCATTGAAATTGTGAATACTAACTAAGGTTTTCCCGGAATCTTCGATAGCACAAACTAAAAGGCCTTTACTCCAATATCCTTTTTCCTTGTTTATCATACCAAAATCATAGCAAGAGAATGCTGTGCTGTCATAGTCAAAGATACTCCAACTTTTCCCTCCATCTTGAGTTTTGTACAGTTTGCATTCTCGAGTTCTATAATTCTGCGCAACGACAAAGAAATCAGAGGTATCAATCATGGCGCATCTGAGGTATTCGTAGTATTTTTTATCAGGATCGTCGGACGTGGTATCAGTAAGAATATCCTTCCATGTCTTTCCTTTGTCAGTTGATAGTTTTACAAATGAATAAGATGTAAAATCCTTATGATTTCCATTATCCCAAACGTCTTGATGCATTCCAACAGCAAGAATTTGGTTGTCATTAACGCCAGAAAAATCATATATAAACTCTGAACGTCCGGCAGTAGTATCCATCTTTTTCCAATAGCCCTCGGCTTGGGCGCAGGCAAATGCCGCAAAGAATAAAATGATGATAAGATGTTTCATGTTTGCTCCTAATCTATCAGACAGGGGGCTGTCTCAAAAGTCCAAAAAACTGTTTATTGGTCATGTTGAACGAAGTGAAACATCCATATTCAGCAATGACTTATGAATGGCATGGATTCTTCACTACGTTCAGAATGACACTTTTGAGACAGCTCCCCATCTGAAAATATTATTATTTGATGATAGTTATTTTTCCTTGAATCTCAGATTTACTTGTCGATATCAATCTGTATTGGTATATTCCCGATGGCAGATCAGTTACGATTATGTCGTATTCTGAAATGTCTTGACTAAGATTCATTGAATGAACCAGATTCCCGAGATTGTCGAAGATTTCTAATTTCGTATAGTCGTCTCGTTGATCTACAATCAATTTAAAAATGCCATTGTTAGGATTCGGGTACAAAGCCTCGTCGGTATGGCCTTCAGTATTATTGTTTATACGCTTTGAGCTTGCATCAAATATTAGTGCATTGCACATCGACGAGCAGGCTCCTTCCGGATAATACAAGTTAGATTTGCATTCAGGAGTGTATGTGGGTGGTTTAATCGTATGAAGCGAAGCTGTTATTGTCTCATCTTGATTCAGATGATAATCAACCTTTTGAATTGCATAACAGCATACCTCTTGGTTGTCGCATGGGCTATGATAATCCAACACAATTTCAACTTCATCATTGCTCAGAATTGTTTCATTCTGTTTCGCACTACCACCATCAGGCTGTCCTAAGTATTTTTGTGCATTCTTCACGTCTTCCTGGCTCAAACCAATTGTCCCTTTTTTTACCTTAAGTACTTTGTAGTCAACATGCCAACAGGGCTGTAGATAGGTTGTTGCAATCTCGCCATATACCTTCCTACCGTGTTTTTCAGCTTCCCAAGCAAAGAAGTGTTCGAAGCATAATTGCACCATTTGTTCTTTTGTCAAGCAAGTACATGGTTTGTTGGTGCTAAAATCAACAGAGTAAAAGTCAGTTAGTTCGACAGATGTTAATTGTCCGTATTGGTTGTAATTCATGCAGTACCCGATCTCGCAAGAGGGGCATTCTTTCGGATATACATGGTTGCATATCGTAAGCATTTTCTTTGTTTGGTCGCATGGTGTTTTTGGGGTTGCGTCTTGTCCCAAGCAATTTGAAACGCGCCTGCCACGATGAGCAGAAATAGAACGATTGATTTTTTCATTTTGAATAATCTCTAATGTGTTTAACAAAAATAATTAAATTGTTTCTAACACATCGGCATCGTATATTTGCGATGTCGAAACGATTGCGTGGCGCTCTTCGCGCCGCGAGCGACGTGGGATCCGATATGAAAGCTTCGAAACTCTTCGGATCCTATTTTTTTATCCTGACTGCGGCCCGTCCCCTTGTGGTATTAATAATGATTTATTAAGCTGTGCCATGGCTTGTTGTGTATGCTGAATAAAACTTCTTGCTTTGGTTTCGCTTTGTGAGCGTTATTGTTTGAATTCAAATTACAAAACGAATATTAAATATGCAAGAAATAATTTTAAATATTTTCAATTATGTATTGAATTTTCAATTATTGTTTTGCAAAGCCTTTTCTGCACAGAAAATACACGACACCAGTTTTGGGTTTGGAAATTAATGCTTCTATTTCGTTTTTTGTGGGGTAGATTCCAACATTCCATTATAAATATGCCAGAATTAATCGGAATAGTAAATATCACGCGAGCGGAAAAATTATCAGTTGTTTTGATGTAAATAGGTAGAGGTAGAAAATAGAGGGGATTCCCGCCTTCGCGAGAATGACACAAATACCCGAGTCGCACGCTTGTTAGTCAGGAAATACTTCTCCCGAATAAGTGAGTATTCAATAACCCACACAAAATAGAGATGAACCAAATATTCTAATCCTTTCATACTACAACTCAAAAAAGTTCGTAGTATGAAGCGCGATTATTACAGTTTGGGCGCAGGAAAAGCGCAAAGGGCACTGCCCCTACATCAAATACATTCTTATGGGTTTAAACTTTATTTCTTTTCAAGACAATCAGCGTCAGGTCATCGAATTGGTTCATTTCCTCGGAATGCTTCTCGACGGCTTTCAGTATGTGAGTTTTTAAATCCAAAGCCGTGAGGTCCAGATTGTCCAGAATCTCTGACTTCAGCCTGTCCTCGCCAAATTCTTTATTCTGCACGTTAATTGATTCTGTAATGCCGTCCGTGTAGAAAACAATTGTGTCGCCGGGCTGGACTGTCGTCCGGCCCATCGAATAGGGGAACTTAGCGTCGGCAATTCCCAGGATTATTCCGCCTTCGGTAAGTTGGCAGACGTCCATACGGGACGTAATGTGCAGCGGTGGGTTGTGCCCTGCGTTCACGTAGCAGTACTCGCCGGATTCGGCGTCCAGCACGCCACAGAAGAAGGTAACAAATTTGTCGGCCGATGTGTTTTGGTAAACGATGCTATTGATTTTCTCGACGAATTCCGTCAAGGTAATGTCCAGCGGTGCAAGCACTCGCAATGCGGCCTGTACGTTCGCCATGAGCAACGCCGCGGGCATTCCCTTGCCCGAAACGTCGGCAATCGCTACGAGCAGCCGATTCCCGGGGAGGGGGACAAAGTCGAAGTAGTCTCCGCCGACGAGCAACGAAGGTATGCTGATGCCCGAAATGTCGTATCCGTCCACTTTCGGGGTCGATTTCGGAAGCAAGTTTTTCTGAATTTCCAAAGCCAATTCCAATTCGCGTTCCAAGCGTTTTTTCTCGAGTTCCTCTTGGAACAGCCGTTCGTTCTCGAGGGCGGAAATGGCAGTGGAACTGAGCGCATCGATAAACAGAAGATTCTCGTCGGTGAAGTCGTCGGTGCCCATTTTCCTGCCCACCAAGAGCAAACCCTTGGCCGCGCCCTGGACAATCATCGGCGAAACCACACGCACACCGATTGTTTCTAACGCTTGGGCGGAGTCCGGTTGCAGTTCGCAATTCTCCACGAACGATACCTTCTTGGCCGACCAAAGCTCTTTCATGATTCGCTCGCTGGGGACGTCGTTGAACCGATTCATAATCGGAAGGAAGCCGCCATCGCCGCTGAGCAAAAAGACTGCAAACCGGCTGACCATCAGTTGGCCCATAAGCCTGTAGGAGAGAGTTCGGAGGATTTGATTCCGCGACAGGAGGGAGGAGAAATCGCTGGACATCTCGAACATCGAACTGAGTAATTGGTTGCGCGTCTCCACGCCAAGTTTTGCCGTGATTAGCGATTGTTGGTTGCGGACATTCTGCAAAGCGTTTGCCGAGAAGGTCGAAACGATTTGCAAATAGCTAAGCGCCTCGACCGAAAGCTCGGAGAACTCCAATGGCTTGCCCAGCAGTATCAAAGCGAGCAATTCGCCGTTGTATATCATCGGCACCACGTAGCGGAAACCTTGGTCGAAAAGAGTTTTCTCGATTGGAATCGTGGCCGAGAGTTCGCGCGGTTTGTACGCGAGGAAAAACGGGACTGACTTCAGGTTGTGTTTGCCCTTGGTGTGCGAAACCGAGAACGAAGTATGCTCGCGGTTAGGAATCAGCGCGCAGGCCCGCAGGATGGTAAGTTTCCCCATCATGCTGAGTATTGCTGTGTTCAGAATAAAAGATTCATCGGTTGCGTCGTTCAGCTTCACGCTAAGGTCGAGCACGGATTCAATATTAATCGGTAATTGCCTTTTTGATGCCATGGCTTTGATGTATTATTTCAAATATGATATTAGGAAAAATTAAACTCTTTCATCATTCCTTTCGTAGTTTCGCTGCCCTCGGAAAATAAAGTGGCAGTCGCCACTACAAACATAAATATTTTTACGGAAAATGAGTCAAAAAGTTTGGAGTTCTTGCGAAAAGTATTAATTTGCTTTGAGTACTTTATTACTAATGCAAAAGCTAACGATGAACGGTTTTATAGAAAAAGTATCCGATATTTTGATGTTCCGCTCCGGCCTGGAGGAATCTCCAGATGGCGATTTCGTGCCGACGCACACCGCCGGATCGATCGTTTTGGGAATGATACTCCGATCGACTTTGATTGTTATAATAAGCTTCACTTTCTTAGAGTTTGTCCAGCTGCGAGAGCACATCTGGATAGGTTTGTTCCTGTTATGGTTTGGGGCCTTGTATCCCGGTTGGAAACAGTTCCAAGTGCTTAACAAACGAACGAAAGAGCTGCTCGAAGAGACGCTTTGCGGTTCGTGCCGTAATTACGAACCCGACAGCCAATTATGCAGGATAATGGATGAGCACATAACCAAGAATTATATCCCTTGCGAGGGGTTGAATTGGGAGCCGAAGTAGAGTGGATTTCAGGGGCGCAGAGACGCCTCACCAGCCCTTAGGTTTGAAGTCTTTTTGGTTCAATATTGTTCCGTTGCCTGTGGCTTTAATCACGATTAGACCCATCTTTTCGGCGTATTGCCTGACGTTGTTTTCTGCCTTGAGGAATGCAACTGCACCGAAGACAGTTTTGCTACCGAAAGTGCGGAAAACCTCTTTAAACCTTCCTAATTTCTCGAGGAAGTAGTTTATATCATCGATTTTTAGCGTTGTTTTCACTTCCACCACAATTGATTCGGTTGTGTCGTCGGCAATAATATCAAATTCCATTAACTTGTTCTCATCGGTTGCGTTTTGGAATGTCTGAGTTACAGCAAAGCCAAAACCACGCAACAAAGCCAAGAGCCTTCCCTCGACGAGCGACTCGACAAGTTTGCCCCACTGGCCTGTGAAAAGCGTTTCCAACTCGCGGTGCCGTTTGTTGGCTTGTTTCTCCATTCGGGCAATCTCGGCACGTAGTTCTTTGAGCTGTTTGTCGGATTCCATAGTCATCTCTTTGAATTTTCTATCGGAATCCATAGTCATCTCTTTGAATTTCTTGTCGGAATCCATGGTCATCTCTTGGAATTTCTTATCAGATTCCTTGAACAAAGCCCACACATGCTCGAAACTCAGTTTTTCTTGGTTTTGTCTGGCTGCCGGCATTAAACTCTCCAGAAATATATATTTACACCATTGCGAATATAATAATAAAATTATAATAATGGAAACGAATTGTAAGTGTGAAAGTTTTTACATATTTTGAAAAGAAACAAATCCATAGCCTATGGATTGCTCGTCAATTCTTTTGCTTCAGGTCTTGAACCTTCCGAAGGTTGATGGCTCAGTTGTAGGGGTTCAAGATTTGCAGGGGTTCAAAATTTTGAACCCCTACTGCCTTTGGTCCTATTGTGGAGTGGTTGGAGTGAAAGGTATCGTATATATTGTTTTTGTTGGGGGCTAACATTTAAATGAATGCTAAAAATAGGAGATACCCGCCTTCGCGAGGGAATGACAAAAACACCCGTATTCAAATAATAAATGAAATAAAAAAGGGCACGAATCTCGGTGCCCTTAGTTTATTCATACATGCAAAATTCTCGTTTATAGTTTGATGAGTTCCACCCGGCGATTCTCCGCTTTGTTTTCGGCCGAGTCATTGGGCTTGAGTGGCTCTGATGCACCTTTGCCGTCTGTTGCAATTCGCGAGGCGTCGATCTTGAAGTCTTCAACCAGCGACCTTTTGACGGATTCGGCTCTCTTTTTCGAGAGTTCCAAGTTCTTTTCGGCGTTGCCGTCGCTGTCTGTGTGGCCGATGATATTAATCTTGACCGTCGGGTTTTCAGTGAGTGCTTGTGCAATAGATTTCAATACGCCAAAGGATTCGGGCTTAAGTTTGTCCGAAGCCACGGCGAAAGTGATGCCGTGCGTTACTAATTTGCCTTCGGTGATCAGCTTGGAGCGGGTGTCTGGCGCCGCCGCGGCGATGCGTATGTTTGTGTACAAAGGATTTGTCTCGGCATCGGAGTTCTCCAGACGTATCATATTGAAAGCGGCGTCTTTGGGAAGTGCCCTCGGAGCATCGATAATTTTCGATCCGTTCACATAAATCCTAAGTCGTTGGTTTTGCACCCAAATCGAAACCCTGTATTTCCCATGCAATTCCATTTCGCATTTATTGCTTCCATGGGTGGTATAATCACTGTTGTCGTAGCTGCTGTAGTCTAAATCGCTTTTGCTGAATGTGATTTTACAGCCGGCAGTCCCCGGGATGGCACCGCCTTCGTCGGGTTTTTTTATATTGCCCCGGACAAGATAGAACCCTGTTGAAAAATTGAAATCCGACGTGGGCATCGGAATAAAATCAAATTCAATAGTGTAATTCTGCGGGAAATCAGTATTGTAGTCGGGGATAAAAAAGCCATATGACTTAAGCTGTAGCCATTTGCCGCCGACGTTGTCCGATGTAACCACTTCGCCGGAACCGTTTGTGTTCCACCGAGCTGGGAAGTCGCCAACATTGTCCGACGAGAAATCCTCGAAAAACAATGTCTGCTCGCCGGGAATGAAATCATATTTGGAATAGACTTTGAATTCCGGAGTTTTGATGTCAGTTGCTTCCTTTGGTGCATCTTCTTTCTTCTCTTCGGCTTTTTTATCTTCTTCTTTTGGCGCTTCTTCTTCTTTGTTTATCGCTTTCTCGACCTCTTCCTCGGCTTTTTTCTTGAGGGCTTCGGGGATGCCGAACTGAGCGCTGGCGGTGCAGCAGAAAAATGCAAAGCAAAGAATTGTGGCTAAATACTTCATCTAAAACCTCCGAATTTAATATGAATACAAACGAATCAAAAATACGCATTTTGGAGGAATTTTCAAGAATTATTTCGTTAATATTAAATAGAAACTATGTAAATTTGTAGATTGATGATTTGTTAAAGAATTGATGAATTGATAGTAAAATGAACGAAGTAAGAATTCACGAAGTCGGGCTTAGGGACGGCCTCCAGGCAGAACAAACGACCGTGCCATTCGAGAAAAAGATTGCTTGGATCGATGCGATCATGCAAACAGGCGTCGATATTATTCAGATCGGATCGTTCGTCCATCCGGTCAAAATGCCGCAAATGGCGGATACAGACAAGCTATTCGAGCACTATTCTACCCAGCCGAAACCGAAGAACGTAACGCTTTCCGGACTGGTTCTGAACGAAAAGGGCTTGGACCGCGGGCTGGCCTGCGGCGTCGAAATGTTCTGTATGGGCGTTTCCGCTTCCGATACGCATTCGCAAAAGAATACAGGCATGACCACGATGGAGGCAGCGGCGAGAATCGTCGAAACAGCCAAACGCGCCCTCGGCGAAGGCAAAGCCGTCCAATGCGCCGTGCAGTCTGCCTTCGGATGCGGATTCGAAGGGAGAATTGATGAGAAAAAAGTGATGAACATCGTCAAAGAATACCTCAACGCCGGAGTAACCAAAATCAGCCTGGCCGATACAGCCGGCCATGCCAACCCGGCGCAGGTGGAAAGAATGTTTGGCGAAATCCTTGAGATGGC
Source organism: uncultured Hyphomicrobiales bacterium (assembly GCA_964610885.1). Lineage (GTDB taxonomy): Bacteria > Bacteroidota > Ignavibacteria > Kapaibacteriales > UBA2268 > CAZSWR01. Next base: position 8,760 of record CAZSWR010000072.1, read on the forward strand.
CCCCGAGGCCGAACTTGCCTGCCATTTCCATAATTCATACGGCATGGGCATGGCAAATTGCCTCCAAGCGATTAAATCGGGCGTGAAGAATATCGAAACGGCTTTCGGCGGCCTCGGCGGCTGCCCATTCACTAAATCGCCTTCCGGCAACGTCTGCACCGAAGACTTCGTGCACTGCATCCAAGCGATGGGCATGAGAAAAGATATCGACCTCGAGAAATCAATACAAATCGCCCGCGCACTGGCCGATTTCTTTGGCCGCGACCTGCCCGGATTCGTTTACAAAACAGGGCCGATCAAACACTAATTCGATTGAAAAAATACTCTGATTGCTTTTGAATAATTAGGTGGCGACTGCCACTTTATTTTTAAGGGCAGCGCAATGACGAAAGGAAAGATTAATATGAATTCATTTTTCCTAATATTAGAATTTAGTACATTTTGCTTAATGTTATTCGCGGAGATATAATGAAATTATTAGATGGTATAAGGGTACTTGACCTGACAAACGTATTGTCCGGGCCTTTCTGCACCTTGCATTTGGCATGGATGGGCGCCGAAGTAATCAAAATTGAAAACCCAAAAGATGGCGATTTGGCCCGAAAACTTGGCGCCAAACCGGAGTTCAACCAAAAACTGCTCGGTACCAGCTTCTTGGCCCAGAACGCAAATAAAAAATCTGTTACGTTGAACCTCAAAGACCCCAAGGCGAAAGAAATTTTCAAACAATTAGCGAAAACCGCAGACGTCGTGGTCGAGAACTTCCGCCCGAACGTTATGGAACGCCTCGGCGTGGGCTACTCGACACTTAAGGAAATAAATCCCAAATTGGTCTATTGCGCCATCTCCGGCTTCGGCCAAACAGGCCCCGATGCGGACAAACCGGCTTACGACCAAATCATCCAAGGGCTTTCGGGCGTCATGGCCATCAATGGCGACAAACGCTTGAATCCTCTCCGCGCCGGCTTCCCGATTTGCGATACAGTCGGCGGCATAAACGCTGCCTTGGCAATCGTTAGCTCGCTCTTCTGGAGGGAAAAATCCGGCGAAGGCCAGTTCGTGGACATCTCAATGCTCGACTCGATTATGCCGCTCATGGGCTGGGTCGTCGCCAACCTGATGATTGGCGGCCAGCAACCGGTTCCAATGGGCAACGATAACTTCACAGCAGCCCCGTCGGGCGTATTCCGCACGAAGGATGGGCATATCAACATCGCTGCAAACAAGCAAGAGCAGTGGGAGGCCGTCGCAAACGTGCTCGAGCTGCCCGAATTGAAGGAAGACCCACGGTTCAAAGAACGCGACACCCGCAAGAAGAATCGCTACGAACTCACTCCGATTCTCGAAGAAAAACTGATGCTCCACGACAGCGATTATTGGGTGGAGACACTGAATAAAAATAATGTACCTTGCGGCGCAATCCTTACGCTCGAGAATGCTTTGAGCCAACCGCAAGTGAACCATCGGAACACGTTCACACAAGTCCATTTGGACGAAATTGGCGATCTGAAACTGTTCAACATGACAGCAAAATTCGAGAAGACGCCGGCAAACGTCGAGACACCGCCCCCGACGCTCTCCCAGCACACCGAGGAGATTCTCTCACAGCTCGGGTACTCCCGCGAGCAAATGGCCGAGCTAAAGGCAGCCGGTACGATATAATAATACGTTTATAGCTCAAATCCAATCCCTCGTAGATCGTTCTTGTGCGAATTCCGAGGGATTTTTATATGAATGTCATTGATACAGTCCAACATACCATTTAAAGCCTGCCTGAAAAAGTATCTTTATCCTAACCCGTAGTTTCGATCTAAGTCATACCTCCTATATTATCAATGTATTAGCACAAATTTTTCTTTGACCCCATTTGAAAAAGTGGGACGGGGGATTTGTCGATATTTCAATGAGTTACTGCGAAACATGTAGAACCTTCCGAAGGTTTCAAACCTACTATTTCGCGCAATAGTATCGGCTATCAACCCACGGAAGTTAAGAATTGTCAATCTGTATGTTGAAAACTTTCGATGGGGGAGAGCGGGATTATTACGGAATCGAATCGTGATTGAAATCTTCTTATTATCTTTATTATCATTGAATTAGTGCAATCGGGCAATGCTTGCTTATTTATTCTGTTCCTCGGGGCTGCCGGCCGGCAAACACAATGCGAAAACTAATTTTGAGATAATTCGTCATCTACGTTAGGTGAAGTATTGGGTTCGAGGATGCAATTTGGTACTTCGCCATGGAATTAGTATTGAAGCATGGAAGAGGGAAATGAGTTATACAGATTTTGATGATGAAATGTTCGATTCGATGAGCCAAAAGGACTTGGAGGAAAGCATGAAAATCTTCCGGGACGCTCAGAGGAATCAAGACTTGGCGCCGGAGAACCTGCCCGGAATCAACGTTTTGGAGAACATTGTCATTCACTGTATCAACAAAGATGAATTCGATTCGGCCCTCGAGTTTGCTGAAATTTGGACTGAACTGGCCCCATATTCTTCGGACGCCTGGCAGAAAAAAGGATTTATTCTGCTCCGTTTGGACCAGCCCAAGGATGCAATGAAAGCCCTTAATAAATCGCTGAACCTCAACCCGGCCGATCCCGATACTCTGATTTGCAAGGCCATCGTGTTGCACACCAACGCAATGCACAACGACGCACTGAAAATCATCAACCAAGTCCTCGAAATGGATTCGTCGAACGAAGAGGCGCTCTTCCAAAAGGCAGTGATACTCCAATCGCTCAATAACTTCAAGCAGGCAATCGAAATCTTCAACTATATGTCGAAAATCGAACGCTACGCAAAGGACGCCCACCAAGAATTGGCCTATTGCTTCCACTACCTCCAGAACTACGAACGCTCCATCGATCACTACAAAAAAGCCATCGATGCAGACCCATACGACTACAATAATTGGTACAATATCGGTATCATATACAACCTCAAAGAAGACTACGCCGAGGCTGTCTCCGCTTTCGATATGGCCATCGCCATCAAAGATAACTTCTTTATCGCGTGGCACAACAAAGCAAACACATTCGCCACGATGGGGATGCTGCCCGAGGCCATCCAAAGCTACAAGGAAGCGCTCAAAATCAAACCAAAAGACGCCGACACTCTGCACAACTTGGCCAGCGTTTACGCAGACTCCGGTTTGTTCTTCGAGGCAATAAAGTATTACACAAAAGTGATATTCCTTAAGCCCTCCAGCGCCGATTCGTACTTCGGCCGCGGAGTCTGCTACGATTCTATCGAGGATTACAAAAATGCACTCGCCGACTACAACAACGCGCTAAAATACGACCGCCGGAATCCTGACATTTGGCACGCCAAGGGGAACCTGCTGTACAACATGGGCAGCGTGGATGCCTCGCTCGAATGCTACCGCCAATCGTGCCAGTTGGATCCGCGAAACATGGAATGCCTGCGCGACTATGGCTACATATTGCTCGAGACGCTGTTCTTCGAGCACGCCCGCGAAGTGTTCATGCAGCTTATTGCAACCGCACCAGACAAATACTATGGCTACTACGGAATGACGCGATTGCTTTCGATGGAGAAGGACATACTCAGCGCCGCCGAATATTTCCGCAAGGCGCACTCGCTGAATCCATCGCTCGAGACGCGAATTTTCGAGGATATGGGCCTGTTCCTCGAGGACGATGAATTCTCGGTATTGCTCGCCGCAGTCCGCAAGGATTAATTGGGTTCCAGTGGGTAAAATGTTTATATTTAGGTGCCGTATAGTTTAAATGGGGCGAATCTTTCTCGCCAAAAACCTCCCCTTTAATCCCCTCCTTGCCAAGGAGAGGAAAGAAAACCTTTGCTTAGCGAAGGGTTTCTGTGTTGGTTGAAAATAAAAGCATGAGATGAATCTCTTGAGATTAAACAATTGTTGCTTATGGGAGCATGTGGAACCTACCCCACGCAAATCGTTACAGAACCAACATTCTTGTATCTAAACACAATTTTTTTCATTTTTAACGTCTCGATGAATTAGTACGTAATTGCCAAGTGCAACTGTACGAACACTCCTTGAAAAGAATGCAGGTTTGCCATATGGAACTAAATGAAAAACTTCTTGCTGAATTCGAGCGCTCATTGCTGCTCATGGATAAAAATGCTGCCGAGCAGATAATACTCGAAGCTGCTGCCAAAGCCCCGCCAGCTACTATTGCAAGCGAAATGGTGGCCGAAGCTCTTAGCCGGATCGGCAATGCGTGGGGCGATGGGAAGGTGGCCCTTTCGCAGGTTTATATGAGTGGAGTGATTTGCGAAGAAATAATCGACAAAATACTGCCGCCCGCCCACGAAAACCGAGTGGCACACCCGCCAATGGCAATCGGTGTTTTCGAGGACTACCACGTCTTGGGCAAAAGGATTATCTACTCTTCGCTCAGGTCAGCCGGATTTGAATTGGAGGATTGGGGCAGTGGTTTGACGGTTGAAATGATCACAGAATTGGTGAGGGAGAGGGGAATAAGGATAATTCTTCTTTCCGTTCTTATGCTTCCGGCTGCATTGCACGTGGCCAAGCTGGTGGAGGCGCTTAGAGGCTCCGGCGTTAGGGTCATCGTTGGTGGTGCGCCGTTTCGTTTCGATTCGCAACTGCTCTCCAAAATTGGCGCCGACGGAACAGGCCGAAACGCAGCCGAAGCAATTGAAACTGTCAAAAGACTTGTTCAGGAGGCGCAATGAAAACTCAAGGAATGAATTCGATGCAAAGAGTGCTCACAACTCTTTCGCACAAAGAGCCGGACAGAGTGCCTCTTTTCCTGATGCTCACAATGCAAGGAGCGAAGGAATTGGGAATGAGCCTGAAAGAGTATTTCTCCAAGGCGGAAAACGTGGTTCGCGGCCAAGTATTAATGCAGAAGAAGTATTCCACTGATATATATTATCCTTTTTTCTATGCGCCAATCGAAACCGAGGCATTTGGGCAAGAGGTGATCTACATCGAGGACGGCCCGCCCAATTCGGGAACTCCATTAATACGCGACCTCGACGATATAATGAAATTGGAGCCGCCGAAAGTGGCTACTTCCCGAGTGCTGGCAAAGGCGTTGGAGGCCACTGAGGCTCTTGCCAAGGAGTCAAATGGCGAAGTACCGATTATCGGAGTGGCTATCTCGCCGTTTTCGCTGCCGGTTATGCAGCTCGGGTTTGATAAATACCTCGAAGTAATGCTTTTCCATCCGAATCTCTTCGAGCGATTGATGCAAGTTAATGAAGCATTTTGTGTGGAATGGGCGAATGCGCAACTCCGCGCTGGTGCCACCGCAATTTGCTATTTCGATCCCGTTTCGTCTACTACGGTTATTACTCGCGAGCAATACCTGAAAACCGGTTTCCAAATTGCCAAAAGGACAATCGCGCAAATCAAAGGCCCCACGGCGACGCATTTCGCTTCGGGCAAGTGCATGGATATCCTTGATGATGTGGCCCAGACCGGAACAGCCGTTGCGTGCGTTAGCACCGAGGAAAATATACGCGACATAAAGAATAAATGCCGTGGCAAACTATCCGTGCTTGGGAACCTGAACGGTATCGAAATGGCCCGCTGGACCGAATCGGAGGCCTGCGAAATTGTTCGTAAAGTGATAACTGACGCAGCGCCCGGCGGGGGATTCGTCCTTGCCGATAACCACGGCGAGATTCCATACCAAGTATCGGAAAATGTCCTGCTCGCCATCTCTGAATGCGTGAAGGAATATGGCCGGTACCCAATTGTTGGGAAATAAAAGGTGGCGGCTGGCACTTTATTTTTCAAGGTCAGCGCAATGATGAAAGTAAAGATGAACAAGATTCATTTTCCTAATATTAGAATTTGATATAAGACGGGCTGGAATAATTGAATAGGAATAAACTTTGTATAACAGTGTGTTCCGCATTCGTAGCGGAAGTGCACAAGGCTGTCAGTTTGGGGAATCACCTCGATGTGGTCGTCCGAGCTTTCGGCGGAAAATGCACAAATTGCCCTGCATGCAAGAGCCGAGTGGATAACTTCGTTGCCCAAAACCACGATAAATATCATAAAATATTAATATATACCGGTACATGTGTCGATTCCGTCAGTCAGCCGTACTCGAACGTCAAAGTGATCAAATCAGATTTATGTTTTGATTTGATTATTCCAAGGTCGGTATCCGAGTTTTTCATATCGAAGGGATACTACCTGATAAATACAGGAAAGCTGAGGCGGATCGACAATTTAATCAAAGAATGGGGCTTTTCGCCGGAAATGTCAGCTTCCTTTTTCGCAGAGTCTGCAAATGGTATTCTGCTGATCGAGACAGGAACCGACCCGAATTACAAACAAAATGCCCAATATTTTTCCAAATATTCAGGCCTGCCGGTCGAAGAATTGAACACAGGGGTCGATTATTGCAAGCTCTTGATCAACGAAGAGATACTTCAATGGCGCGACGAAAAGGCCCAATCCGAACTTTTTGAGAAATTAGCTGCCGCCACCACCAAGACAGCCGATTACGCAATGGTTTTCCAACAGATTAATACTTTCGTGCAGATTTCGGACGAAGAAGAAATTATCTCAAAGATATTTGAGCTTATCAATATGCTGTTTGGTCCTCAAAATATTGCGTACTATCCGTATTCCAGCGGTCATGAGGGCGATCCAGTGTATTTCAGGGGAATAGCATCGACTCTAGAAGTAATGAAAGAGAGTGATTTCTCAATTGAATTACATATCAAACAAGACTATTTCGGCCGGTTCGATGTATTTGGGCTAACGTTCCCGCAGTACATAGAAAATTATCAATACAGCGCGCAAATCATTGCTAATGTCTGCGCCCTGGCCATTGCCAATGCCAGGAAATTCAAAGCCCTCAAGGAAACCAACCGAATTGCTGAAGAGTTTTCGAATGAACTCAAGATATCAAATGCTGAAAAGGACAAGTTCTTTTCCATTATCGCTCACGATTTGCGATCGCCTTTCACGGGGTTCCTCCTGTTCAGCCAGATGCTCGCCGAGCAGACAGACGACCTGAGCAAAGAAGAAATCAACGAGTACGGCCGCAATATGTACGAGTCCGCCAATAATCTGTTTTCTCTGCTAGAGAACCTACTGCAATGGGCGCGAATGAAAAGAGGCGTAACGCCATTCAAGCCGGAAAGGTACGAACTGTTTATGTTAGCCGATCAGGCCATCGAGCTACATTCGGATCACTCAATGAGCAAAACAATTATCATTGAAAACAAAATCCCAGAAGACCTTTTTGTGGTGGTGGACATCTTGATGATAAGTTCTGTCGTGAGGAATCTGCTGACGAATGCTGTAAAATTCACTCCTCGTGGCGGCAGGGTTAGCATCGAATGCGCAATCGAGGCCGATAAGCAACAATGTGTCGTAACGGTTGCCGATAGCGGTATCGGTATGAGCGAAGAATTAATATCGAGGCTGTTCAAAATCGACGAGCGAGTTTCTCGCGAAGGCACCGAAGGCGAGCCAAGCACGGGGCTTGGATTGCTACTATGCAAGGAATTCATAGACAAACACGGCTGCCGCATCTGGGCCGAAAGTACTCAGAGCCAGGGTAGCCGGTTCAGTTTCACTCTGCCATTGGCATCGGACGAATAGGATCATTTGCTGCGCGATTGGATCACATAGTATTCGGCGAACTCATTTGCTGCTGTGTCGATTCTGATTGGCGGCATAGACATCAAGTTACGGATTCTTTCTTTGTTCGCTTTAAGCTCGCCATCTTCTGAATCGAATGAGTCTTTCACTGGCCATTTTGAAAAGTTTATAAAATTGATTCCAATTCCATAGCGCTTTCCATATAGACAGCTCGCGCTTTGCTGCCGTCGAAAGGCCCGACAACGCCCGCCCTTTCGAGTTCGTCAATGATTCTTGCGGCTCGGGCATAGCCCACCTTCAGCCGGCGCTGCACGAGCGAAACCGACCCCTGTTGGTGCTCGATTATCAATCGGGCTGCTTCCTCGAACAGTGGATCCCTGTCTTCGCGCGAAATGCCTTCCGCCTCGCCGTCTTTCTTCTCCAATAGGCTCGGAAGCATGTATGGTTGCGAATAGCCCTCCTGATTCCCGATGAAATCGCAAACGGCCTCCACTTCGTCCGTGCTGACGAATGCGTTCTGGACTCTGATCGGTTTCGGCGAGCCGCCCGCAAGGAAGAGCATGTCTCCATTGCCGAGCAATTGGTCCGCTCCCATGACGTCCAGAATCGTCCGCGAATCGACTTTCGAGGCGACGAGATACGCAGCCCTGGCGGGGAAGTTGGCTTTGATAATGCCAGTGATAACGTCCACCGAAGGGCGCTGAGTGGCCAAAACTAAATGGATTCCCACGGCTCGGGCCAGCTGAGCAAGCCTGATAATCGGCGTTTCCACCTCTTTGGCAGCCGTCAGCATCAGGTCGGCCAGCTCATCAATTATCACGACGATATATGGCATTTGCTTGTGCGCTATGTCTTTCGAATCTTTGAACTTGCCTTCGGCCACCTTTTGGTTGTAGTCTGCAATGTTCCTTTGGCCGGCTTTGGCCAATATGTTGTAGCGCAGATCCATTTCGGCGCAGGCAGCCTTGAGTGCCACAACAGCGTCCGCCGGGTCGGTGATAATCGAATCGTCAAGGTCTGGCGAAACTGCAAGGAAATGGTTTTCCAATGCGGCATATTGGCGCAGTTCAACTTTTTTCGGATCCACGATAACGAATTTCAGATTCTTCGGACTCATCGAGTAGAGCAAAGACATGATTATCGTATTAATCCCGACGCTTTTTCCGGAACCGGTGGCGCCGGCAATCAGTAAGTGGGGCATCTTGGCCAAATCTGCGCAATACACCTCGCCGGAAATTGTTTTGCCAAACGCAATCGGCAGCCTGTAGCCACTGGTTTTGAATTTGGTGGCTGCGACGACGTTACCGAAGCGTACAGTCGATGGGTTGTGGTTGGGGATTTCTATGCCGATTGTGCCCTTGCCCGGAATTGGGGCGATAATCCTAATGCCTCGGGCCTTGAGCGCCATCGCCATATCGTCGGCAAGGCTTTCGATTTTGCTGATCTTGATTCCCGGTGCAGGAACGAATTCATATTGAGTAACGACCGGCCCGGGCGTAACGCTCATGTTTTCGATTGCTATCTTGAACGTTTCCAACTTCTCTTGCAGGATGCGTGCGTTCATCTTCAGTTCGTCGTGGTTGATGCGCATTTCCTCTTCGTCGGAATTCAGCAATCCGATGCTGGGCGGCGTGTAGTTTATCTTTTCGTCTAAAATATCTGTGTTAATAAGAGTCTTCGGTGAAGAATCGTTTTCTGCAATTTTTTCGACGCGGACGTGCAGTTTCTTTTTAGCTTCAATTTCCGGGGCAGCAGCAAGCACAGTTGCCAGTGCGCTCGCCTCCAATGCGTTGGCCTCGGCGGCTTCCTCGCCGGCGAACGGAACGTCTTGCCCGCCGATTGCCGATTCATCCGTTTCGTTTGCCGCCTCGGGTGCTTCGTCGATTTGCGATTCGGCCGGAGGCGTTGGGGGAGTGATGGTCTCCTCGACAATGATTCGTTCGATCACGGGAATTGAGCCGGAATCGGCCTCTTGGGTGGGGCGGAAAATTGTAATTCTCGGTTCGGGTCTGGCCGGGGCTGCCTCGGAGTCAGGAACCTCGGAAAGTGGAGCCTGAGCAATAGTTTCGTTTGCGCCTGTTTCGTCTCCGATGATGCTCTGAATGAGAGGATTCTGCGATTTGGGATCACCCAAAGGGTAATCTTCGTCGATCTGATTATATCTGGGGGATTGCTCGAGGTTCCGCTTGATGATGCGGGCCGGCTCTTCGATGTCTTCCTGAACGGCAATGGATCTGGGAGTACTGCCAGCATGTTCGTGCACTTGGGATTCCGCAATGGCAGAATTAGCCCTTTCCTCCTGAATTGCTTGGTAGCGCTCTTTCACCTGGCCGATGAATTTTTCGGCTTTGAAGTTGGTTATATATAGGACAAAAGCGACGGCCATCGTGAGCGATATCAGTATCGCGCCGACGCTGCCGAGGATATTCGTCATGAAGAACCCGATGAACGTTCCGATCGCGCCGCTCCATTCGATGGGCATCTCGCCGAAGAGTTGGCTTTTGCCGATCGAGCCAAGGATTATTGAGAACAGCAGGGCGTAGATTAAATAAATGGAAGTCTTCTTGATTAACTTTTCGGGAATGGAAAGTCTTTGGTAGAGATTCTTGGCCCATAGGGCTATCAAAAACGGCAGCACGAGGATCGAATAGCCGAATGTGTAGTTGTAGAGCGCATTCGATATGAAAGCCCCGAAGACGCCCAACCAATTGTGCGCGGACTCCATACGGGCGCGGACTGCTTCGTTCCCCCGCACCAAGCCAAGCAATTCGCTAAACGACAGGCTCGAGACTGTTGCGTCCTTCGGCGTGTACGAAACGAGCGCGACCAATACCAATACCGCCACAAGGAAAAGCAGTATCGCAATCACTTTAATCTGCCGATTGAATTGATTGGTAAGTGTTTCCTCCAAATTGGCCGTGATCGGCTTTGCCTTTTTGGTGGACTTTCTTTTGGGCAATTCGTTAAGGTCTTCTATGATTACTTCGACATCTTCCTTGGCCGAAGTTTCTGGTTTTTTCTTTGCCGGCATCGTATTCCCCCCGCGAATGACGGATT
>CAZSWR010000073.1:0-19381 GCA_964610885.1 uncultured Hyphomicrobiales bacterium
CCGCGCCCAAGGCAACATAGTCGAGAGCGTAACGGTTTATGCGGAAAAATAGAGAATGTAGGGGTTCAAAATTTTGAACCCCTACTTTGGCGCTACGCAACAGAAAATTCGCCACACACGGAATACTGAAAAGGCGTTATTAATAAGGCTTCAGCTCAAATAATTTCTAATTAATCTCTCTTTGAATTTCCTGCTAATATTGGGATTCAAAAGTAAATTCAATATATAACTCTTTACTTTTTTATTATTCTTATTTGAGTTAATGACACTAAAATTGTTCGCACCATCGAAAACAACATGGAATACCATTTCGCTAATAAGTCCTTCGTTTAATAATTGTTCTGAGATTTCACACAGAACTATATATTGATCAACCTGAAGCTTTTGCATTGTACACATTGCGTGATAATAATCAAAAACAGCTAACGACATTGATCCTGTTGAATCAGGTGGTTTATCTCGATTATTTGAATTCTTATACACATTGAAGCACTGCAAAAAACTCACCACATCATTAAAATAACACTCTGGATGATTGAATATTTCGACAAATTCTGGATGAGTTGGTAGTGTTTTGCAAGTATATATATCTTCTCTGAATAGTAGCAAAGTACTATCGAAATTATACTTATTCTTCTTTTGATATATCTCAGAACATTGCTCGCCTTGGTTGAAAAAGAATAAACAAAAAAGAATAATAACAACCAATAGGCTTGAAAATATTAATACTCTTTTCATTAATTACCTCGAAAATAAAGAATAGCCATAGTAGTATTTCTCGGAGTATGGTAGCGCCCAGGGTATATAATCAAAGGCGGTGCGCCGATTTATTATTTCAGCATTCTTCTTATTCCAAACAAACTTGCTGATATGCCCTGATGGTCCAATATAAAATACGATTTTTTCCCGTCCGGCGCAACAGAAAATTCGATACAATCGGTGCGAAATATTTTAGGTAGGGGTTCAAAATGGGGTTCAAAATTTTAAACCCCTACAACAACATATTGAACCCGTACAAGAGAGAAATATATCATCATGCGATAATTGGGTTCAAAATTTTGAACCCCTACTTCATAACACAATTTGAAAATTGCTTGATTTGTCTTAAATTATAGGATTGAAAAAATGCAAAGGCGCAATTCCTGTCGAATAGCATGTCGCCAAACTCCACCAAGCGCAGTGCTTGTAAAACAAAGCAAATATTATGATAAAAAAATATACTAAGCAAATCCTGATTCTCATAGCATTCGTTGCGATTGGCGGCGGCGCTTTCGTGGCCACCGAAGCCATCGAAGCGGCCGCACCGGAAAGGGCCAACAAAGTTCGCTTCCTGCCGCATTGGCTGCCCCAAGCGCAATTCGCCGGATACTACATGGCGCAGAAGCAAGGAATTTACGCCAAGCACGGAATCGACATCGAAATCCTGACGGGCAAGGCTCGCACTCTGTCTTTGGACGACTTGCGGCTGGGCAGTGCGGACTTTTCGACCAGCTTCCTTTCGAGCGCAATCAAAAGCTACGACGCAGGGAATCCGATCGTGAATATTTGCCAGCTCTCGGGCAAGTCTGCACTACTGTTCGTGGCAAAGAAATCTTCCGGCATCCAATCGATCGCCGACCTGAACGGAAAACGGATCGGGATCTGGAAATCCGGGTTCCAAGAGGTGCCCTTGGCCTTCCTCCAAAGCAAGCACATCAAAGCGGAAATTGTCCCGATCAAATCGACCGTCAACCTGTTCCTACAGGGCGGGGTGGACGTGCTCACCGTTATGACATACAACGAATACCACCAACTGATAAACTCCGGGCTGAACGAAGACGAGATGACGGTCTTCGCGCTCAGCGACAATGATTTCAACGTGCCCGAGGATGGCATCTATTGCTCCAGAGAGCTTTGGGACTCCAATCCCGATTTGTGCCAAAGGTTCGTCCGGGCCACCATCGAAGGTTGGAAATACGCTTTCGACCACGAGGAAGAAGCGCTCGACGAAGTGCTGGCCCGCATGTATGCCGAAAAAATTCCGGCGAACCGCGCGCACCAACGCTGGCAACTGCGGGCGATGAAGGATTTGTACTCGCTCGGCGGCGAACTGCTCTCCGGCAAGCTCCGCAAAGAGGATTTCAAACTTACGGTGGATATTTTGCTCCAATCCGGTGCGATCAAAGAGACTCCGTCGTTTAGGGACTTTTTCAAAGGAGAATCGAAATGATTAAACGCTACGGATTGATCTACAAACTTGCTGCCTACATTCTGAGTTCTGTAATAGCGATATTTGCCATTGTTTTTGTGTACAACTATTTCGTTTCGCGCAATCTCTTGCTCAAAAACGTGGAAGAGAACACCAAGAACATAACAACCTCGGCAATCAACAAGAGCGAAGGCTTCTTCAGGACAATCGAAAAACTTGCCGACAACCTGCGGCTGGTCCGCGAGGCCACGAACCCGACCGACGAGGAATACGCCGCATTTATGAAAGCCCTCGTGGCCGCCAGCGACGAAGTTTTCGGTTCCTGTATCGCCTACGAGCCATACAAGCACGATCCGAAGCACGAGCTATATGCCCCATATTTCTACGAAAGCGGCCCGGACATACTCTACGCCAACCTTGCCGAAAATGAATACAACTACCCCGAATGGGACTGGTACCAAATCCCCAAAATCCTCGGCAAGCCATGCTGGAGCGAACCATACAACGACGAAGGCGGCGGCAACGTGCTGATGACAACCTACTCGATACCGTACCACAAGACGACCGATTCGCTCTCCGGACTGGAAGGGATCTTGACGGTAGACGTTTCGATTGCTTGGCTGCAAGACATAGTCTCGAAGATCAAGATATTCGAAACGGGCTATGCCTTCCTGATTTCGAAGACCGGCACGATAATCACGCATCCGAATAGCGAATACATAATGAACGAAAGCATTTTTTCGCTCGCCGAAGAAAGCCACGACGCCAATCTGCGCGAAATCGGCCGGAGGATGACTTCCGGCGAATCCGGTTTCGAAAAGCTTAATTCTGTCCTCTACAAGGGCAACAGCTGGATTTATTATTCGAGCCTGACGAACAACGGCTGGTCGATCGGCTTCATTTTCCCGGAATCCGAACTCTATGCGGACCTCTACGCGCTCAACACGCGGCTGCTGATCATGGCCGGAATTGGCTTCATTTGCCTCTTCTCGCTCATTCTTTTTATATCAAAGAAAATTACGACCCCCATTTCTCGGCTCGCTCGCGCAGCCCACGACATCGGCCAGGGCAACTTCGAGGGCGAATTGCCACGCTCCGCCACCGAGAAGGACGAAATCGACACACTGAAGAATTCTTTCCTGTCGATGCAGCAGGAGCTGAAAGACTACATCGTGAACCTACAGATTACTACGAAAGAAAAGGAAAAAATTGAACGCGACCTGCACATCGCCAACCAAATCCAACTAAGCATTTTGCCTGTGCTCGGGCCTGACATTATGGGCAGGAAGGACTTGGACATTTACGGGTTCATGGAGCCGGCGCGCGAGGTGGGCGGAGACCTTTACGATTTCATTTTGAACGATGGCAAACTGTACTTCGCGATTGGCGACGTCTCGGGCAAAGGCGTACCGGCAGCGCTGTACATGGCGATCACGACCACTTTGTTCCGCTCGAAGGCCCACGAAGGCGCCCTTAGGGCCGACGAAATCGTTGGCGCCATGAACCAATTCCTCTGCGAGCAGAACGATCAATGTATGTTCGTTACTTTCTTCGCCGGCGTCATCGATATGCAGACAGGCGAGTTGAATTACTACAATGCCGGGCATAACTATCCATATATACTCCGCTCTTCGGGCCGTGTGGAAACACTTGCGAAAACCCACACGCCGCCATTGGGCATCGACTGCTGCCAAAAGGCCGCCTCCGAGACAGTGAAACTCGGCAAGGGAGACCTGCTGCTGCTGTACACGGACGGAATAAACGAAGCGTTCAATTCCTCTGGTGAACAATTTACCGACGCGGCGATCGTGAAGACGCTGGAGCAATCGTCCGGCCGAACAGGCAAGGAAACCGTCGAACAACTGATCGCGAACGTGAAGTCATTCGTGGGCGACGCCGAGCAATCCGACGATATGACCGTGCTGGCAATCAGATTGCCGTAAGCGAGAGTTAGTTATTGAATTTATCTGGTACTATTAATTGTTGTATGAGTAATTTTAAGTCTAGTTGTGGCACACCTCGGAGGTGTGCCACAACTCTATCCATATATAATTCAGAAATTAACGGCTGATTTTCACGCCGACAAAGGCAGTGAGAGTGTAAGTCTTGTCCTTTTCTGTGAATCTGTTTGAATCGTATATAGAATTGAAGTTCAGGTAATAATCTCCGCGCGCACCCAATTGCACCAAGCCTACATCGAATATAAATCCGCCGCCAAGGATGGCGCCATAGGAAACGACGTTTCTGTCGCTCGCGGATTTGCCATCCTCGGTGGCTTTGACCAGGAAGTCGATCCGAGGGCCTGCGCTAAGAAATGGCTTGAAGATTGTACCGATCGGCAGGTTTGCCTCCAGACAAGTATTAATTGTTATGTAATCGTAGCGGAGTTTGAATAGTTTGGGTGGCAGTGAAATGCCGTTTTCGTCGAAAGATGTAACTATGCCTTCGCCGCCCTTACGGATGTATCCGACGTTGCTGGCCAAGTTTAAGTATTTTTCCGGAAGGAATGGTAGCCCGTACTGCATGCCCACGAGGAAGGTAGGATTGGAGATCTCTGCGTCGAAACCTGGATACCAAACGTCCAGCGAAGACTGGGCCACACCGCATTGCATGGTGATTGATTGAGCTGAAACGAAAATCGGAATGAATAAAACTGATGATAAAACCAAAAAGAATTTCAACATGACTATCTCAAACAAATATTCATAAATAGTAATTACTGCAAGTAGTACAACAAATATAAAAAGAAAGTTCATCGATTCAAACGTAAATATTCGCGGCATTTGGGAATAGCTTTAATATGGGTTTATTTCGATTTGGATTGGAAAGTCATTTTTCGTTAACAACCAACCCCAAAGTTTTCTACCGAAATATTTTGGATAATCTTGATATTGTACCTATATTTGCTGTATGGATTTCAATTATTTAGAATCAATTGAAATGTCGGAGATACATTCAGTAAGGGTAATCTCTAATCAAAATCAAGCAATATTCTTTCATATTCTTTGAGGTATAATATGTCAAAATTAAGACTTTTTGCATTCGCTCTGATCGCTGGCTTGTGCCTTGGCTTATTCTCATGTTCGGACGACAGTACTTCCCCGTCGTCTTCCGATCCGACGAAACTGACGGCAACGATAAGTGGCGCAGTGAATAAAAACTTCGTGGCAAATTTTATCGATAGCGATGAAAATACGTATAATGGGGTTGAGAGTGCTGTGTATTCCGGCTCGGTCAATTCAAAGGATTCGATCAGGATCTGTATCAACGACATAAAAGTTGGCCCATTTGCTTATGACCAAACCGGCGGCCGGGCCACAATCAGCTACTTCAACTATGCCAACAATAAATACGTTCAGTATGATATGGCAGTAGTCAGCGTGTCCATCACGGAAAGGAATGATACATTCACGCAAGCAACTTTTAGCGGCAAAACCGCCGGCAATCCGGGCGATGCAGGCTACTTGGAAATCAAGAATGGAGTTTTTGTCTTCCAGAAAGAAAAAATACTTTTAGGAAAATAGTCCAATTGCGGATTATTTAGGTTCTAATATAAGGAAAAATGAATTCCTATTAATCTTTCCTTTTGTCATTGCGCTGCCCTTGTAAAAATAAAGTGGCAGCCGCCACCTACTTTTATATCGCAAGATCAACTCGATTTCTCAGAAGAAAGTGGTACTACCATTCCAAATGGTAGTACCACTCTATCTTCATACATGTAAGATATTTAAATTCCCCTGCTTGCCAAGGAGGGGTGCCCGTAGGGCGGGGTGGTTTCCGAGGTGTGCCACATCTACTTGAAAAGTCGGGCGGGTTTGGAACCCGCCCCTACAGAGAATTTGAAATCATTCTCATCATAAAAATCACACGAATCACAGTTCAGACAATCATCTATTCTGCTAAATCACGGTTCAGACATTTGTGGTGCAATTCTTCTTGTAGAATTCGATAAGGCCCGAGGTGGAGCTGTCGTGCTGGCCTGCCTGGCCGCCGGGCGCGAGTTCGGGCAGGATCTTGCTTGCGAGCTGCTTGCCCAATTCCACTCCCCATTGGTCGAACGAGTTAATCCGCCAGACTATTCCCTGGACGAACACTTTGAGTTCGTAGGCTGCCAGCAGCTCGCCCAGCGCGTGGGGCGTAACCTGTTCCATAAGTATGGTGGTCGATGGGCGGTTGCCGGTAAAGACTTTGTGCGGCAGCAGGTTCTGTATGTCGATTTCGGCCATTCCGGCGCGGAGCATTTCCTCGCGAGCCGTATCGGCGGATTTGCCCAGCATAAGCGCTTCGGATTGGGCAAATAGGTTCGACATAAGAATATTATGATGATTGCCAATCTGGTTGTGCGAGCGGGCCGCGCCGATGAAATCGACAGGAATCATCTCCGTGCCTTGGTGTATCATCTGGAAAAATGAGTGTTGGGAATTGGTGCCCGCACGCCCGAAGACCGCCGCGCCGGTCGAGTACTCGGTCCGCTTGCCGAAGCGGTTCACGTATTTGCCGTTGCTTTCCATGTCCAACTGCTGGAGGTAGTCCGGCAATTTATCTAAATATTGGTCGTATGGAATGACTGCATAGCTCTTGGCGCCGAAGAAATTGATGTACCAAATGCCAATCATGCCCATGAGCATGGGGATATTTTTCTCGAAGGGCGCACTTCGGAAGTGCAAGTCCATGGAATGGGCGCCTGAGAGCATTTCCAGAAAGTTGTCCATGCCGACGTACAGAGCCAACGACAGGCCGATTGCCGACCAAACCGAGTAGCGGCCGCCCACGAAATCCCAGAATTCAAACATGTTTTCGCGGCCGATTCCAAACTCCGTTACGGCCTTTTCGTTCGTCGAAATCGCGATGAAATGGCTTGATATATCTTTTTCTTTCATTCCAGACCGGAGGAACCAATCGCGTGCGGAATGCGCGTTTGTCATGGTCTCCTGCGTGGTAAATGTTTTCGACGAGATCAGGAAGAGAGTGGTTTTAGGGTTTAGTTTCTTTAGAACTTCGCTGAGGTGTGTCCCGTCCACGTTCGAGACGAAATGCACGGCGAGGCCTTTTTTGGCGTATGGTTTCAACGCTTCGGCGCACATTGCAGGCCCCAGGTCCGAGCCGCCGATGCCGATATTGACAATGTCGGTGAAGCGTTTGCCCGTGGCGCCCTTCGTCCGGCCCGAGTGGAAGCGTTCGCAGAAATCAGACATTTTGTCCAAAACAGCATTGATGCGCGGCATGACGTCTGCGCCGTCCACGTGGACCGGTTGGCCCGAGCGGTTGCGCAGCGCTGTGTGCAGCACGGCTCTGTTTTCGGTGAAGTTGATTTTCTCGCCGCAGAACATTTTTTCGATCCATTGGGGCAGTTCGGATTTCTCGGCCAGGTTCCGCAACAGGGCCAGAGTGCCATCGGTTATAAGGTTTTTCGAAAAATCGAACAGCATCGAATCTTGCTGGACCGAGAGATTTTCAAATCGCTTTTCATCTTTCGCGAACAGGTCGGCGATACTGGCGTCTTTCATTGATTCGTAATGCTCCAAGAGCGCATTCCATTCGGGCGAATTCGTTAGTTTCGGCATTTATAGCTCCATTTATTTCATTAATTATCTGGCGAAACAGCCCAAAGCAAACAGCTTTCATCTTTGGGCAAATCGATATTTACAGTAACAAAAGATAATTATTTAGGAAAATGATTGTTTGATCATCTTTCCGTTCATCGTTGCGCTGCCGCATAAAAAAGTGCTATCAGCAACTATTGAATATAATCGCCAATGGATTTCTTCAGGTCTTTGAGTTCGATCGGTTTGGCCAAGTATCCGTTGCAGCCGGAGGCGATGGCTTTCTCGCGGTCGCCCGCCATTGCGAAAGCCGTAATGGCCACGATTGGCAGGTTCGGATACAAGGCCCGGATTTTCCTCGTGGCTTCGTATCCGTCCATAACGGGCATTTTCATGTCCATCAATACGAAAGAAATGTCGTTATTCACCATTGCGATTTCGAGTGCTTCCTTGCCGTTTGCGGCGTAGAGGATTTCGCATTTGACCAATCGGTTTAGCATACGGTTCAGCAGCAAGTAGTTCACGGCGTCGTCCTCTGCGATAAGCACTTTATAGGTTGTATTAGTTGATTCGTTCATTGTGTTTGGTTCTTTGGTTTCTTCTTTGGATTTGTTTTCGATTTGGGCCGGCTGAGCGCTTTTTTTATCGATCGAAAATATGAATTTTGTACCTTTGCCCGGTTCGGATTCGGCCCTGATTTCGCCATGGAGCAGGTCTATGAAGCCCTTGCAAATGGAAAGCCCAAGGCCAGTGCCGCCATATTTCATTCCTGTCTCGAAGCTCTCCTGTTGGAAACGTTGATACATACGTTGTTTGAAATGCTCGGGGATACCGATGCCGGAATCTTCGACAAAGAATTCCACCTTTGTGATCAGGTCTCTGAATCCGATTCGGATGAAGCCATTGTCGGTAAATTTTACCGAGTTGCCGATAAGGTTATTGAAAACCTGATATATCAGCCTCTCGTCTGTGTATGCGACTGTAGTTGCGTCCGGCGGTTCCATGCTAAAGCTGAATTCGACGTTTTTGCGCTCCACGATCGGTTTGAAGAATTTGTACAAGTCCTTAAGCAATTCGTTCAGGTTGACGTCGCGCTTCTTGACTTCGATTTGCCCGGCTTCGATTTTCGATAGGTCGATCACATTATTGATCAAGTCCAAAAGCCTTTTGCCGCTTTGCTGAATGATTTGTGCATATTCGATTCGGTCTTGGTTTGCAATTTCTTCGTCGGCCAGGAACTGCGCGAAGCCTATGATGCCATTCATCGGCGTGCGTATCTCGTGGGACATATTGGCCAGGAAAGTCGATTTGAGCGCGTCGTTTTCTTCGGCTCGTTCTTTGGCGGCGATCAGTTCTTCGTTGTATCGTTTCAATTCGACTTCGGCCGCTTTGACTTGTGTTATATCCTCGAATGCGATCCCGACTCCGCCCGTTGGCACCGAAAACGCGATCAACCTGAGAGTGAAATCAAGGCTGCCGGACGAGTATTTAAATTCATCAAGGTCGAATCTTTGGCCTGTGCGGGCCACTTTGATAAATTGGTCGAGCAAACCGTTTCGTTCGATAAATGGAAACAGTTCGAGGATCGAACGGCCGATACTCTTCTCGATATGAATTCTTGCAATCGATTCGGCGGCGAGATTCCCGCGCGTCAGGAGTAATTGCTCAGGTTCTTCGTATCGGAAGATGAGCAGGCCCGAAGGAATGGAGTCTATGATTTCCGAGAGGGTCTGGTTGGCCACTTCGATGCGCTCCTGAGCCTCTTTTATCTCTGTTATATCGAAACAAGTGCCAATGTAGCCGGCAAATTCTCCGTCGATATCGAAGAAAGGCCTGCCTATATCATTAATCCAACGGTATTCACCGCTTTTGTGGCGCAACCTGTAATACATTTGGAAGGGGAGCCTCTTGTCAAAATGTTCGATGTATGTATTGTAGCAATACGAAAGATCGTCGGGATGCACGCCCTCGGCCCATCCGTCTCCGTTTTCTTCGGCCAGTGTGCGACCCGTGAAATCCAACCAAGTTTTATTAAAGTAATTGCACTTGCCGTCGGTTCCTGCGCGCCAGATCATGGCTGGGAACTCCTCGAAGAGCTGCAAATAGTAATCGCGGGCCTTGACAATTGTCGCCTCGTCGGATTTGCTCTTGCTGATGTCTTCGATGTAGCCTTCCAATTCTATGGGTTTGCCGGAGGAGTCAAAAACTGCTTGGCCAATGTCAAGAATCCATTTCCAGTCGCCATTTTTTTTCCTGAGGCGGTATTCGATTTGGTATTTTGTTTTTGTATCGATTGATTTTATGACTTCGAATTCCACAATGGGCGCGTCGTCTGGATGAATTATCGAAGCGAAAGATGCTTGCCGGTTCAAAACGAGTTCTGCGGCTTCGTAGCCAATGATCGATTGGACGGCCGCGCTCATGTATGTCATGGTCCAATCGGCATCAATAAGGCACCTGTAGGAAATTCCTCGGGAGAAGTCCGAAATGATTCGGTTTCTGATCACGTCTTCCGGCAGTCCGATTTGTGCGGCGCTGGTTGCCGCTAAGCGCAAGTCCATGGCTATTTTGCAAGAAATACGATTCGCAATCAGTTTCAATAGCCTCTGGTCCTCGCCCGTGAGAGCTTCCTCGGTTTCCGAGAAAATGCTTAGAATGCCGTATCTTTTATTGGCTGCGGCCAGTGGCAGAGACAGGCAGAAGCGAGCATTCAATTCTTCTGACTTCGGGCAGGATACCGTTTCGCCGTTGTCGCCAAGTTTCAGCGACAGAAGCTGAAGGTTTGTTTTGTCCATTTTGCCGATAACAGGGCAGGTGACGTATTGGTCGGATTCGGCCGAGTAATTGGAATCGCAGATCACCGAATGCGATGAATTGTACCGGAAGAGAACTCTTTCAGTGTCGTCCCATAGTTCGATGCAAGCAAAAGAAAAGTCCCCAATCGTTACGGCGCTGTCGCAAACGAACCGAGCAAGCCTTTCGGTTGTCATGTCGCAGGTGTGGGAGTATTCGATTATCTCGAGCCATTCGAGCGCCCCGGTCTTGGGGCCTGCCGAATCAGCGCTTGATGTTTCGTCAGTCAAATCTGCTATATTTGTGTTCTTTTCTTCCATCATTTCGGGCATGAGGGGATGCTACTGATTTGTTTAGTTAAAAGTCCTAAGTAGCAAAAGCAATTCGCCGGCATCGATCGGCTTTGAAATATAGTCATTGAATCCCATTGCGATTGCTTTGTCTCTGTCGGAATTCGAGGCGTAGGCAGTAACGGCAATAGCAGGAATCCTTGGGGCGAACTCGCGAATTCTGCGTAGGGTTTCGAACCCATCGATACCAGGCATCTTGATGTCGAGCAGTATGCAGGCAAAATCTGAGGATTGGTGCAGCATATCGATCGCCGAGAATCCACTTTCAGCCCAAATGAATTCGAAATCGAGTTCTTTTCTTGTGATATATTTTATTAGCGTAACGTTGTCCTGATTGTCGTCCACGACGAGGATTCTCTTGCTGGGTTTGCGCTCTATCATTAAGTCCTTGGGCGCTGATTCTTCGGGATAGGATTCGGCATCGTGCGCGATGGGCAAGCGGAAAGAAATGTTAGTGCCGGAGTGCTTGTCGGATTGGATCTCGATAGTGCCATTGCATAGCTTAATCAATCCATCGACAATCGTAAGCCCAAGGCCGGCGCCGTCGAATGGGCGGGAAATTGAATTGTCTTCTTGATTGAATCGTAGGAACATCTTGTCGATTGCTTCGGGGTGCATACCGACGCCCGTGTCCGATACGAAGAATTCGAATCCTGCGTCCGAGTACCGGTATCCGAAGCTGATATTTCCGGTTTTAGTGAATTTGACTGCGTTGTCCAAAAGCTGAATGAAGATTTTCCGGATGATTTGTTCGTCTGCGGATACAATGCTTTCCTCGTCTTGCAAGTCGTAATCAAACGACAATGCAACGTTATCGGAATCGATTTTCGGCACGTATGCAAAATACAGGTTCAGCAAAACGCTATTTAAATAGAATCTTCGATTCTGGACGTGCATCTGTCCTGCCTCGATTGTCGAGACGTCGATCATGTTTTCGACTAATGAAATAAGCCTGTCCGAGCCTCTGTTCAGTAGCGAAACGTATTCGGCGCGAGTGAAATGGTCTAAGTCTGGATTGACGAGCAGTTTCGAGAAGCCGACGATTGAGTTCAAGGGCGTGCGGAATTCGTGGGACATATTGGCAAGGAATGCCGTCTTGAGTTTCTCGCTTTCCTCGGCTTTTTCCTTGGCCCGAATCAATTCCCTTTCCACTTTGATCCGGTCCGAGATGTCCCTTGCGGCGTGGATGAGCAGGTCTTTGTTCTTTCGCGTTTTCCATTCCAGCCAGATGTACGAACCGTCTTTCCTCGAGAAACGCGAGACGAAAACAGCGGTTTCATCTCCTTCGCTCAGATCCTTCAGGCACCCCTCGGCGCGTGGAGAATCATCGGAATGAATAAAGGAAATCATGTTGCGGTTAAGCATTTCATTTTCGTGGAATCCGGTTGTCTGTTCCCATTGTTTGCTGATTCGTTTGAATATTCCCTTCGGATCGGTAACGCAGAACAGGTCGAGCGCAGTGGTGAAGAAGACGTCGAGTTCCCGTGTTTTGGCCTGAAGCTCTTTGACCATTGCTATACGGCCGGTTATGTCTTCCAACTCGGTTATGAAATAATGCGATTGGCTGTCGGAATCCCGTACGATCGAAACATATAGATTGGCCCAGAAAACCGAACCATCCTTTTTGATAAACCTTTTTGTAATGTTGTACGAAGAAATATCGCCGGATTTCAAATCGCTGATCAGTTGGTTGTCGATTCCGTAATCTTCTTCATAAGTTAGTTCATGTATCGTTTTCTGAATTAATTCATCTTCGGAAAAACCTGAGAGTTTGCAAAGGGCTTGGTTAACCTTCATCCATTCGCCCGAGTCCGAAAGGAGCGCTTTGCCTATTGATGAACTATCGAAGGCCACTTGGAACCTTTTCTCGAAATCCTTCAGCGTCAATTCCGCACTCACCTTTGGGGTGGCGTCCCGGGTGTAGCCTTTGATGCCAATCAGGCGCCCTTCGGGGTCGAAGACAGGAAATTTTTCGGTAAGCACCCACATTTTTGTATCCGAGAATTGGTCCTCTGATTCGTAGCGCACCGGTTTTCCGGTTTCCAAGACTTCGCGATCCGTTCTGTCGATCACTTCAAATAATGTGCTATCAAAAAGGACTTCGTCGGTTTGGCCCAGAATTCGATCCCGTTCCACCTTGCATTTGCGGCAAAATGTATCGTTAACGAATCTGTATCTAAACTCTAAATCCTTGAAATAGACAGAAGTTTCTTCGTTGTTAATAACTTCATTCAGGAACCAATTATCAGAATAATCAGTCATCGCGTTTTCCCTTTTTGATTCGGAGGTACAAAGACCTTTTTTACCGTTAACCTCTTAGTAATGATAACGAATAAGTCTCAGATTATTATTGTATTCAATAATTCTTTTTGACATTTTTCACATCGACTTGGGCGATTTCCATTTGCCTGACGATTGACAAATCCTCCATGCCCTCCACCGATTCGGAATTGCCAACGTACCTGCCGCCCGTTTGCAGCAGGGCATATCCACGCTCCAGTGGGGCTTTGGGGTCGAGCGACCGGAGTATTTCGCCCGAGTGGCCCAATCGCATCTTCTCGCGGTCGAAGCGGTTCCGCACAGCCGAGCCGATCCGTGTTTCGTATTCGTCCAGCAATCGGGCATTGTTCATCACGGTGTCCCGGACGCGCCGCACAGAATATGCGCCGGAGAATCTCTCCAAAAACTGTTTGTACTCATCGATTCTTCCTTCTATCGCATTCGTCATTTGAGTGCGTGAGGCATCGATTCCGTCGATGATTGAATCGATAGTGTTGACAGACGCCGCTTCCGCCGCGGCCGTTGGCGTTGCGGCCCTGTAGTCGGCTACGAAGTCGGCAATGGTGAAATCGGTTTCGTGGCCCACGGCCGAAATAATCGGCGTTTGCGCAGCGGCGATGGCTCTGGCCACGGATTCCTCGTTGAAGGCCCAAAGGTCTTCGATGGAACCGCCGCCGCGGCCGACGATAATAACGTCCAAACCGAGCGCATCGAGTTCGCTGATGGATTTAACGATGTCTGCTTGGGCCTCGGCGCCCTGCACTGCGGTGGGGCGGAAATACACCTCGGCCAGCGGGAACCGGCGCTCCAGCGTGGTGAAAATATCTCGAATTGCGGCTCCGGTGCCGCTCGTGGCCACGCCCACGCGCATCGCCAATCGGGGCAGGGGCTTCTTCCGCGCGCGGTCGAAAAGGCCCTCGGCCTCCAGTTTGGCCTTGAGCTTTTCGTAGCGGGCGAAGAGGCTGCCCACTCCGGCTCGGCGCACCGAGACGCAGTCCAGGCTGTATTGGCCGCGTGGCGCATAGACGCTGATGGTGCCCTCGGCCTCCACCTGCATTCCGTCCGTTATGGCCAGATTGACGCTCCTCGAACGCCAAATGGTGCACGAGATTTGCGCGGTTTCGTCCTTCAACGTAAAATACCGATGGCCCGAGCTGTGCGGCTTGAAGTTCGATACTTCGCCCGAGACGACCACTCGGCCGATGCCATCGCCCAAAAGCTCGGCGATTGCCGAGGTCAGCTCGGCCACTGTGAGTATTTCTTTCGATTGCATGCGTGATATTCTAAATAATTGATATTCAAATTAATTAACAATGTTGCCAAACTGATGAATTTTTGAGATTGGCGCGAGCAACTGAACGAAATTAAAAAAATATTTTTGAACGAAAAAAATTATTTGGATTGAATAGGAAATTTTATTAATTTTGAATCTCTCTTTTAGAGACGTTCTTTAAATACTCCTGAGTAGCTCAGTTGGTTAGAGCATCTGACTGTTAATCAGAGGGTCCACGGTTCAAGTCCGCGCTCAGGAGCAAAACAAAAGCCCATAAATCAAGTGTTTATGGGCTTTTTTGTTGTTATGCAATTAAGACTTGGCACACCTCCGAGGTGAATAGCTGATATTTGAATTGCTTAAGCATACATTAATTGTGCTTCTAAACCTTCCGAAGGTTAATATCTCAGAGCTTTTTGTAAATGCCTTAGTTTTAAAACCTTCGGAAGGTTGAATCTCTCATTCGTAGTTGTGAGTCCTTGCCAATGGTTGAACTTAACTACTCACGAAACCTCCTCTTGAAATTACCATTTCAATTGAAATATATTTTCCAATTCTCCCTTATCATATTTCGGTTGAACCAACCTCTCTGGCAATTTTCCATTCCCGTACCGCCAAAAATCCGGATGTAGAATCCTAACAAGGCCCTTCCTTTCCAATTTGTGCAATACATATCTTATTTGCTCAGAAGAAGCCCCGATTAAGTCTTCTTTGTCTGGACAATGATAATCAATACTTCCACCATCTGATAAATGAGTGATGATTGCAAATGCTAGCTCTTTTTCCGAAAATTCCTTATTGCGCCATTCCCTGGAGGTCTGGTCGTATGGCTTATTTTTGATGACCACCGGAATGTTTTCATTGTGGTTTAATTCATTCGACATTGCCAACACCTTCAACCAGGGTTCATTGTTGCAGATAATTCTGGCAGCTTCCTTAATTATTCGCTTTTTTTCGTCCAATAATTGCTGAGATATACTCCGCATTATTTCTTCTCTGCCTTGATTGATATGCTCTATTGTCGGTGCAATCGAGAAATTCGTCATTAGGGCGAAAGAATTGGCAATTACTTCTTGAATTGTTGAACTAAACATGTATTCTCCAGAAAAATTAAAACAAAACAATTACGGTGGGCAAAATAGAGTATATCTCCGAAATATGCAAATATAATCTTTGTCATAATTAATCAATTTGACTATGAAGTATAAAAAGGGTATTAATAATGCCGAATATGCCATGTCAATCCTCGTAAGTGTGGCTCATCTAGCGAAATATATATCTGCTTCCTTTGCTATCACCCATTCCTGATTGGCTGCTCTACTCTTCGAATTTGAATATATCTGGAATTATATACATTAATAATATACTCCGCCAGCGCGCATGGATATTTTGAAAATGGTTTGTTTGCGGGGTGCGCCGGCCGTGGATAGTTTTGCCTTTGTTTAACCAATCGATAGGAAACAAATGTATCCATGGGAAAAGCAATCCAGAGAAATTAAGCCCGATTACGAGGCTTTCTGCCGATACCGCGAGGCCGCCGGCGAACCGGATCTCCATGCCCTCGCCGCCGAACTGCGCCGCGATGTGGCGGAAATTGCGGAAATGGCCCAGAAGCGCAATTGGCCGGAACGCAGAAGGAAATTCCGAGAGTATATTCAACGGCTGGTGCCAAGGGAGGCCAACTCCGCCCCGAGCCGAATAATTCAAACCGACACGGATTCGCGAAGCCTTTTGGAGCAAATCATTGGGATTGTGAACGCGAGGATCGAATCCGTCAGAAGCGAAATGCCGGACTGGGGCATCGACGAGCTGATTAAGTTCACGTCGCTCTACTCGAAGACCATGCTCGAAGCCTCGAAATTCCTCGCCGCAGAGCCGCCGCAAAGGGATGAACGGCCGGAACCAATGCCCGAGGCTGCCAGCTCCGGCGAAACAATCGAAAAGGCCCGCGAGCTGCTCGCAATGATCGACAATGCGGCACGCAGCTGCCCGCCGGAGGGCGTTGCCGCCAATGAATAATGAAAGGGCTAAGCCACATGGTGCGGGCGACGCGAGCCGGTTCGAGATGCTGACGCCTGCATGGTTCGCGCACTCGGCCAGCAACGGCCGCTGGCGTTTCCCGGAGCATCTTCGGCGGCTCGATTGCGCCCTGGCTGATTGCGCCACGGGCCGTATTCGCCGGCTGATTGTGAATATGCCGCCACGCCATGGCAAATCGGAATTCGTATCGAAGTACTTTCCGGCTTGGTACTTGATTCGGAATCCTGACAAAAGAATCATCCTCACGGGCTATTCAACTGGGTTCGCCGAGGCTTGGGGCCGCTCGGTTCGCGATTTGATTGCCGAGAGGGGAAAACGCTACGGCGTGGAAATATCGAAGTCCAATTCGAGTGCGGGCAATTTCTCGCTCGAAGGCCACTCCGGCGGCATGATCGCTGTCGGCGCAGGCGGCTCGATAACCGGAAAGGGCGCCGACCTTTTGATCATCGACGACCCGGTAAAAAACGACAAAGAGGCACACAGCAAGCGCCGCCGCGAAAGCATTTACGAATGGTTCCAAGCCACTGCGTTCACTCGGCTGGAACCGAGCGGGACAATAATCATCGTGATGACCCGATGGCACGAAGACGATCTCTGCGGGCGCTTGCTCGGCGGACGGAAACCCGGCGAGTCCGGCGAAAAGGATGGCTCCGATTTGCAGAGAGTGGGCGAGTGGCACGTCCTGAGTATGCCCGCGCTGCGCACTGGCGCCCAAGGCCGTGCAGTTGCCCTCTGGCCGGAGCGGTTTTCGACAGAAAAGCTGCACGCAATCAAGAAATCGATCGGCGAGTATTGGTTCAATGCGCTCTATCAGCAAAGCCCGTCGGCACCGAGTGGCAATATCTTCAAACGCTGCAATGCGCGCTACTTCCGCTCGGATGGCAAAACGATTACAATCGGCGATAGGAAATTTCCTTACGATGAAATGAGAGTATATGCAACAATCGATCTGGCTGCGAGCACGAAGGAAAAGTCTGACTATACGGTGGCGGTTGTTTTCGGGCTAACTCGGAGGATGGAAGTTTTGCTGTTGGAAGTGATTCGCGAAAGGATCGAAGGCGCCGAGCATTTGGCCTTCGTCAAATCGATTAGCGAGCGGTTCCGGCCTGTGTTGATCGGCATCGAAGCCGTCCAATACCAGATCTCGCTTGTCCAGCAGGCCATGAGGTCGGGCCTGCCCGTCAAGGAGCTTCGCGCGGACCGCGACAAAATCTCGAGGTCGCTGCCCATGGCCGCGCGAATGGAGAGCGGTACGGTCTATTTCAAAGAAAATGCGCCGTGGCTACACGATTTCGAAGACGAACTGTTTTCGTTTCCTTCTGCCCAGCACGACGACCAGGCAGACGCTTTTTCCTACATTGCATCGATTATCAGTTTCACTGGCCACAGCCTGCCAGCGAGCGCCGGCTTGAGGAACCGTATCTCGGACGGATATTGAATATATCTTGGAGTCTGTAGTTGGTTGTGTAAAAAAACATCCGGTGGCTTTGTCGCCACCGGATGTTTTGTATTTGTATTGTCA
The DNA here is from genome assembly GCA_964610885.1 of uncultured Hyphomicrobiales bacterium. Taxonomy (GTDB): domain Bacteria; phylum Bacteroidota; class Ignavibacteria; order Kapaibacteriales; family UBA2268; genus CAZSWR01. The sequence goes on from CAZSWR010000073.1 coordinate 17,990, forward strand.
GAGTAGGCCGAGGTCTCGCGCTCGCGAATTAGACCCTGACGGGCATAATCAGCATAACGAGGTCGTTGTTGTCCGGTTCGGGTATGATCAGCACGGGGCGGTTCGGCTCGGAGAACGAGATGCCCACTTGCTGGCAATTTACGTAGTCGTGCATGTTTTGCAGTGCCTGTTCCAGGTATTTGCAATTGAACCCGATCGTGATATTTCGTGCGTTGTAGTTGCAGCTGATGGTTTCGCTTGCGTTGTCGCCGGCGTCTTCGTCCTCGCCGGTAATCGTCAGCAGACCTTGGGTGAATGAGAGGCGGACTTGGTTGGATACCTTACTCGTCAGGATCGAGACGCGGCGAAGCGAGGCCAGCAGATCCTGATGGTTCACGTACGCCACGAGGTCGTTATTTTTCGGGATAACTGTGTCGTACGGAGGGAATTTCTCGTCGATAAGGCGAGTGATGATCACCGAGTTCCCGGAGTCGAAGCGGGCGTGTGTTGCCTTTTGGTTCGAGCGGATGAGCGAGAATATCACGTCGTCTTCTGATTTTTTCAGCAATTCGGCGGTGCGTTGGGGGATGATGACGTCGAGTTCGTCGGGATAAGTGTCGGGATCCTTGTGCAGCGATACCTTCACGAGCCTGTAGCTGTCCGTGGCGACCGAGTTCAGGACGTTATTGCGGAATTGGAAGAATACGCCGTTCATCGACATACGGAATTCATCTGTCGAGCAGGCAAAAACTGTTTTCTCGGTGATTTTCGAGATTTCGTCAGCTTTGAAGAAAGCTGTTTCTCGATTGTCAACTGCTGAATTATCTGTGGAAACGCTCTCCAGATCGGGCTTTTTGGAGTTGAAGAGTTCGGGAAGGTCTATGTATTGGTCAGCGTCGAGTCCCTTGATGGAGTAGCGTCCGCTTGTGGTAACGATTTTGATATCGCAAGTGTCCAAATCGGCGGTGAATTCGACCATACCCTCGGAGCCGAGAGCTTTGATAATGTCGCCAATCTTCTTGCCGGGAACCAGAATATTGCCATCTTCTTGCGAATCGACGTTGATGTATGTCATAATAGTAATGTCTTGGTCGGTCGCCATTATTTTCAGTTTGTTATCGGAGAGCGAAAAATTAAGGTGTTCCAAGATCGGAAGAGTCGATTTCCTTGGAATAGCCGGCAGCGTATTGTTGATCGCTTTTTGAAAATCAGCTAAAACAGCAGTGAATCTCATTTCAATTCCTATATATAATGTTATAAATTACTTTCTTCAATTGAGCAAAATACGAAAAATGCTTCAAATCTGCAATTACAAGTTCGCCAAAGTGTGCAAAGTTTTCCACATATTAAAATTGGATTAAACTTCAAATGAATTGTTGTTAATAAACTAAGTGGTTTTATGGCAATAATTAA
>CAZSWR010000074.1:0-19304 GCA_964610885.1 uncultured Hyphomicrobiales bacterium
TGGGCCAAAGAGTAATCCCTTTTCTCGAAGAGATTTTTGTTTTTGTCAGCGAAATTCGCCCACTGCTCGAGGAAATTAACGTATCGATTCAGGAAAATTTGAAGAAAATGCCAAACGCTTCCAAGCAACTCTCCAAGGTCTCCGAAGCCACTGAAGTGGCCACCACAGAGATTATGGATATTGTGGACGGAATTGTTTATAAATCTGATATTATTTCGTCGAACCTGAAGAAAATGTCGGCAATCGAACCTGGTATCCACGGTTCGCCCATCCGAATACTCGAACTCATTTACAAAGCAATCCAAGAGGACAGCGACATACACGTGATGCTGCCGCAAATCGGCGAGGCCATCCAAAGCCTCAAAGGGCGCAGCAATCCCGAATTCGCCGAGATTATTAAATCGAACAACGACCTTTTGAATTCCATCAAAATGGATTCGAGTTCGATTATGATGAGCCTCCAAGTGCAGGACATCACCTCGCAACAAATCGCTGCCGTCAACCACCTGCTCGAAAAGGTTCAAGAGAAACTCAGCCATATCATGCTGAAATTCCAAAACTCCGAAATAGCAAATATTTCGCACGAAGAGACCGATCGCGAAAGGACTAACGTTACCAAATTGCACCGCACAATAGCTTTCGACCCCGACGCTGTCGATTCTATCACACACAAAGAATTCCGACAAAACGAGGTCGATGCCATGATTTCAAACCATACGGCAGAAACAGCTGCCGCACCAGTGGCCGAGGATACTGACGACGGCGAAATCGATATCGACGCCCTGTTCAGCAACCCCGCCGCCGCCATGGAAGAAGTGGCCGCTCCTGCTCCTGCTCCTGCACCAGTTGCACCGGCTCCAGTTGCACCGGCTCCAGTTGCACCGGCTCCAGTTGCACCGGCACCAGTTGCCCATGCACCCGCTCCGGCTCCCGCTCCCGCTCCCGCTCCGGCACCGGCCGCTGCGGCACCCAAAGCAAACGATGGCGAAGACGACTTTACTCAGTTTTCGCAAGACGATATAGATGCCCTTTTCGGCAAATAATTGAAATCAAGGCCATTGGCTCCGGTCATCCGGCGGCAATGGCCTTTTCTTTTTCTAATATTATGACAAATGAATTCATATTAATCTTTCATTTCGTCATTGCGCTGCCCTTGAAAAACAAAGTGGCAGCCGCCACCTAATCGTAATCTATGACAAGTGAGAAGCTAAATATCGATCCGGAAATGAAAGAGATTTTCGAGGGGTTCCTTATAGAATCTAAAGAATTGCTCGAAGCCATCTCTTCAGACCTAATGGAACTCGAAATGAATTCGGAGGACATCGACGTAATCAACCGTTGCTTCCGCAGCTTCCACACCATCAAAGGCACCTCGGCATTCATGGGATTCGACGTCATCTCGGGCATCACGCACCACGCCGAAGACATATTGAACCAACTGCGCCGAAACGAAATCAAAGTCAGCAATCCGATAATCGACGTATTGCTCGAGGTTCACGACTGGATCGCCCTGCTGCTCTCCTCGCTGGAGCAGAGCGAGCTCCTCAGGCCGGACTTCACGGAAACCATTGCCAAAATCGACGCCTTGCGGAACCCATCTGGCAACCCCGAAACCAAAGCCCCCGCGCCTGAAACCGTACAGGAAGAGGCAATCGCGGAGGACAGCGCTATTGGCCGCGTGCTATCGAACAAAGAAATGGCCTCCCATCCCGGAGATTTCACAGACGAAGAACTGATGCTGCTCGAAGAGGCATTCTCCGAGCTGAACTCATCATTCCTCAAATCGGCCGTTCAGGAAAGCAAGCCCGAGCCGTCCCTCTCCCCTATCGAAGTACCGATACAAATTGACCCAACCCCCAAGCCATCGGCCGCAACGCCCAGCAGGCCCCAGTCGCCTCAGAACATTGTGGCGGGGAACCTCGCCGAACGGGCAGCAGACCAATCTGCAAAAAAAGATGCAAAAATAGAGCTTAAAGGCTCCAACGAAACAATTCGCGTGGACGTGTCGCGCGTGGAAACTCTTATGGATCTGTCCGGCGAATTGGTGCTCGGACGGAATCGCTTAGCACAAATATCGGACAACCTGTCCTCGGAATTCCGAGGCAACGAGAAAATTCGCGACCTCTTCGACACAATGGCCCAGATAGACTTCGTTACTTCGGAGATTCAGGCGGCCGTCATGCGCATGCGTATGGTTCCAATCGGGAAACTCTACCAAAAGGCGCCCCGAATCGTTCGCGACTTGGCTAAGGAATTCGGAAAACAAATCAACTTAGTGCTGAAGGGCGAGGAAACCGAAATCGACCGCGGAATCATCGAAGAATTGAACGACCCGCTCGTGCACATGATACGCAATTCGTGCGACCACGGATTGGAACCGAACGAAACCCGCGTCCAGATCGGCAAGCCCTCCGCCGGCTCGATAACGCTGGACGCCGAACAAGAAGGCAACGCCATCGTGATCCGAATCTCTGACGATGGCCGAGGCATCGACCCCGAAAAGATACTCCAATCGGCCCTCGAAAAACACGTTATCACCGAGGAGCAGGGCGCCCAAATGTCCCGCCGAGAAATCCTACAGCTGATTTTCCTACCCGGATTCAGCACCGCGAAAACTGTCTCCACAGTCTCGGGCCGAGGTGTGGGCATGGACGTCGTCAAAACGAACATACAGAAGCTGAAGGGCATCATCGAAATCGATTCGGAAATCGGCAAGGGCACAACTTTTATCATCAAACTGCCTCTGACGCTGGCCATTATTCAGGGTGTGCTCGTCCGAGTGCGCCACGAAAGCTATGCAATTCCGCTCACATCGGTTATCGAAGTGGTGGCCATCGACGAGAAAGCTGTCTATTCAGTCAACAGCCAAGAAGTGATACGCATCCGCCAAGAGGTCCTGCCGCTGGTTCGTTTGGACAATGTGCTGTCCGTCAGCAATCCCGAGAAAACGCTCAAAGGGCGCTACGTGGTGGTGGTGGGTTTCGGAATGCAACGCATCGGCTTCGTCGTCGATGAATTGCTCGGCCAGCAGGAAATCGTTATCAAATCGCTCGGCGAATACTTAGGGAAAATCCAAGGCATCGCCGGCTCGACAATTCTGGGCGACGGCCGCGTGGTGATGATTATCGACGTTGCCGAATTGGTCGAGGATTATTTCCACGGCAATGGCATTTCGTGAATCGCTGCATGAAACGATACATCATCTATATCATCAGAGTAATTGTCCTATCCGCACTCCATTTCTACCTTAAGCTGTACGACCAATCTTTCGCCGGAGAATTGTTCTCTTTCTCGGCGCGCTCGATTACATTTTACTTCTTGTGCCTTTCGTATTCGATGATTGTGTGGGAGGCGGCGAGCAGAATCTTTGCATGGTTGAACTCCAAACACAAGAAAAAAACAGATTTCCGCATCCCTGTTCTGATTTATATTGCGTTTTTGTTGCCCTTCGGCTACGTGGCCTCCATCGTTTTTGGCAATCTGTATTACCTCATGGATACGCAAATATTCGGAGTTTGGAAATGGTGGCAAGACTTCCGCGGCTTCGATTTCGATTTGAACGCAGGCTACCTGATGTTCTATACGCTAATCACCGGTACGACCGGATTGCTGTACTTCTTCAACCAATGGAAAGACATCCAAGTTAGCGCAGAAAAGCTAAAGAAAGAGTATATACAATCAAAATACGAAGCACTGAAGAACCAGATAGACCCGCATTTTTTCTTCAACAGCCTCAGCGTTTTGGCGTCGTTGGTCTATAAGGATGCAGACCTTTCTGCGGAATACATCACCAAACTCTCGCACCTGTACCGATACATCATTGAGAATCGTGAGCGCTATTTCGCCAAGATTTCCGACGAGATTGAATTCCTGAATAATTACATGTTCCTCATCAGCACCCGCCATTCGAACGCCGTGCAATTGAGTATTGACGATTCCGTTTCGGAACACCATTCGGGCTATGTATTGCCAAATTCGATTCAGATGCTCGCCGAAAATGCCGTCAAGCACAACAAATTTTCCGTCGAAAAGCCGCTTCGCATCTGTATCCGAGTCGAAAATGGGAAAATCGAAGTGCGCAACAATTTGGACAAAAAGGTTCTTCCTGTCCCTGGCACTCAGATGGGACTGGAGAACATTTCGAAGCGCTACGCACTCGTCGGCCTGGGGCCAATCGAAGTGATTGAATCGCCACAAGAGTTCACGGTCAGAATACCAATAATCAAGGAAAGCGAAGTTGAAAGTTATCATTTTTGAGGACGAAGCGCTAATTGCCGAGAGGCTCATCGCACTGATTGCGCGCTACGACAAATCGATCGAAGTGCTCGGTGTCTTCGCCACTGTGGACTCCGGCGCCCAATGGCTGGATTCGCATCCGGCTCCCGACCTGATATTCATGGATATTCAGCTTTCCGACGGCTTTTGTTTCGAGCTTTTCGAGCGGACGAAAGTGGCCTCGCCGATTATTTTTACGACGGCATACGATGAATTTGCCCTAAAAGCTTTCAAGTACAACAGTATCGATTACCTGCTGAAACCAGTTGATTTCGTTGATCTGGAGCGCTCGCTCGAAAAGTTTTCGAGTCTAAGCGCGGCCCGAAAGCCGGACTCGGAGAGCATCCGCCAGATGATCAACAAGTTCTCGGCAAGCTACAAGTCGCGTTTCCTCGTGAAGGTGGGCGACCAATTCCGCGTTATCATGGCGGACGAAACGGCGTATTTCAAATTCGACAGCGGATTCGTCTCGATCGTTACTCGGAACAAATCCGAATTCATCACAGATTTCACCTTGGACAAACTCGAAGAGATACTCGATCCGACGAAGTTCTTCAGGATCAACAGAAAATACATTGTCTCAATTGATTCCATACAAAAGATCAGCTCGTATTTCAACAGCCGTTTGCAATTGGAGCTGGCCCCCGCCGCCCGCGAGGCAGTTATCGTTTCGCGCGAGCGAGTCCCGAGTTTCAAGGATTGGTTGGACGGGTAATAATGTGAGGGCGAGGTGACCTCGCCCCTACCTTGGGGACGCTTCGGCAAGCTCAGTGACCGCACTGGTGATGGTTGCAAGAGCAACTCATCCTGTAACTGACAGGCATTCATTAGTATTTTACTCCTTAATTAAGTACTAATCGAATATCCTCAGCATTAAACATTATCAACACTCCCAAACCTTCATAGCACATAGCATCCAATCCTTGAAAAAGACCTTATTGTCTTATTAAAATTTGACTGCTCTAAATCGCAATGTGTGGGTTAACTAATTGCATTCTTCAAGAAAAATAATAGTTGTGGATTGATACCGCGTGAGCGGTTGTTATATAATATTCTGCATGAATCGACCAAACATATAGAACATTCGCTATGCGAAATCTTGCCAAAAAATTCAAACAATATCCTACAATACAACAACCGCTCGCGCGGTAAGAAATGAGATGATTTTGACAATTCATTCAAAATGGTATTTGGTACAGCACCCACACAAATAGTCAATGCCCAAAATCTATTTTCCCCAACACCTCAACATACTGATAAATCAATGCCTTATAAATTGCATTTTTTTAGCACGATTTTGGCTATGCTTTGTCTGTTTGTTTGATTGAAAATTAGGCACAATGAAAATATATAGATTGATCATCCCGATATTAGTGGCCGCTGCAACGGCCTGCGGCACCACCAAGCCACGATTTGCTCAAGACTTCTCGGGTGGGCCGCTCCCGAGCGACAAGGTTGCAATCTCATCGCTGCAAAAGTATTCAAATTTCAACAGCCTCTTGAGCCGCCGAGCTTTGGACTCTGTCGATTACAACTTCCTGAACGGCTACTTCGTCCGAAGCACCGGCATTGTCTTCGTACCGAAGGAATTGCTTTCAGACCGCAAGGCTCTCCCCGCCGGAGATAGTACGAATTTCACGGTATTCCTTTTGGACTCAGCTCGGAAATTGATTACGCCATTGTACCGTCTCTATTGCGAAGACTACTTCGAGTATAATTTCGTTGGGATGGACATGCTTAGCGTCTATACTAACGACTTCGTTCTTACGAAAGCAAAGCTGCACAGTTGGAAGAGCAATTCGGACACGACGCCTTCGCACACGGACGTAATATTTGCCCATAGAATCGATTCGCCACAAGGAATCGCCCGATTGGATTTCCGTGGCGAGCAGGCCGTACAGGCTCGCCAAGTCGATTCCGGTTTAGTAGTAATTACTCGCAGGGTCGTATATGAAAAGAATTTCTGGTACGGTATCTTTGGGTGGACGAAAGCGATTGGCTTAGACGTGCCCAGATACAAGAAGTACGTCCCCGAAGAGTATTACTACAACAGATTCGACAGTTCGCTCCGGCTCGTCAAACGGCACAAAATTGAATTTGCGAAGTGATATGTTCATTATTTATGAAGATTAATAATGCTTTTCGTGGCTTCATATTTCTCGAAAGGCATTCGATATGCAGCTTTCGCGCTATCCGTCAATGAGTTCCAAAGATTAGTCTTCTCCCATGGATCCGCATGGAAATCGTACAATTCTTCCTGGACTGGGGAAGTATTAGTCCGCAGCAAATAATGATAATTTCCTCGGACTAAGGACAGGCCCACGTTGGATTCGGAAATCTCGTGGCTGTTGCAAATCAATATATCTCGCGATGGGTCAGCAGCGGTGAAAAGGCTTTTGCCGTGATAGTTGGCCGCGAATTCGGAAATTTCCGAACGATTCTCGATTCCGAAAATAGTGAGGAAAGTTGGGATAATATCTATCAAAGAGCGATTCACGCCGAGGTTCGCCCTCAACTGCCGAATATCGAATCGCGGTTGCAATTCCTTCGGAACATATAGCATCATCGGGACTGAAACAGTTTCGATATAGTTACACTCCAAATGTCCTATATAATTATGTTCTCGGAATGCTTGGCCATGGTCTGATGTAAAAACAATTATTGTATTGGAAAGAACATTTTTTTGCGAAAGATATTTAAAGACTTCGCCGAAATAATAGTCCTGAAGCAACACGCTATTATCATAATCATCTTTCGAATCGCCCGACCAGCGTTTGAACTCGCTTGGGGTTGTATATGGCAAATGATTAGTATTGAAGTGCAGCACTCCTGCGAAGTGTTTCCCGGCGTTCAGCAACGGTTCGGTATAGTTGACGAATTCCTGCACGCTCAGTCGATCATCCAGCCCGAGGTCGTTGTACCTGGGATTGCCGGAAATTCGCTTGTTCCAATAATAATCGGCAGCGCCATTGAAAAACACTGAAAGATGGTACCAATCGTGGTCGTGCGACGAAATAAAAAACGTCGGATAGCCACAGGCGCGGGCATAATCCCAGAAAAGCGGAGACCGGTAGAGAATTCCAGCCGGTTGGTATTGGGCAATACCGGAGAAAAGAGAAGGCAGCGAAACCACAGTCGTCGAAGCGTTAGTAAAGGCGTGTTCGACAACGAAAAGCTCTTGATCCGGCTGGGACGCCAAAGCACAGAGGAACGGAGTCGTTTCCCGTTCGTATCCATAGACCTGCATTGATTGCGGCCGTAGGCTTTCGCAAACGATAAACAGTATATTAAAGCCGGGATTATCGAATTTGCACACCATTTGCGGTGGGATCCTGCTCGATAGGCCAGCGTTGCCCTTGTCCACGCCGAAAAGGCGGTCCGTCAGCGAACGAACAGAAATCGAGAAAATGTTCGCATCGGCCACGGCGCATTGGTCGTAGAAACGAATGTTATTATTGAAAAACATTATCAAAAAAATGAAAAGCCCGCCGACGATGAAACGGCCGACGAAGCGTATGCTGAACCATTTCCTCTTGGGCGATACAACAATATTGCCATCAATACTTCCGTTTGCCCGGCTCGGAATGGGTTTGTTACGTTGGCTCGCCGCGCCCTTGCGTCGAATCGAGAATGCTACACAGTAATAGTAAAAGTAGAAAAAGGCAAGGAAGACAGGCGCGTAATACCACCTTATCGAATCGGAAAGCAGAGTAAATGAGTTGTATGGATTGTCGATAAGATATTGTATCGTATAGTAGTTGGGAAGAATTCCATTGTTTAGGAAATATCCATAGGAACCCAGGACAATTGTAGCATATACCAAGCCGGCAACTACCGGAAAAGCAATGCGAGCCTTGCCGGCTACCTTCATGCTTAGCCTTCTGGCCGAGAACAGGACTACTTGATAGAGCAATACGGAGAAAAGCGCCGAAATGAAAAAAAACAACCACTCTTCCCCACCCCATAGCAAGCTTACAGAGCGCCGCAAGCCGAAATCAATGGCGATAACAGACAAAGGCGCAGCGAAATTCGCAAACACTTTTTTTAATAGATCCATTACGCCAAGTTTTGTCATATCAGTAATCTTTTCCTTCACGTTCCATCTCGAAGCGTTTCTCTTCGATCGTTGTCAGTTTCCTCGCGACCGACTCGGCGATATTTATCCCTCGGGCATTGCAGTAATTCATCAGCGCAATGAAGACATCGGCGGCCTCGTCTTCGAGTTTTGATTGGCAAATCTGGCGGCCTTTCCAGATTTTCTTTTCCAAGTTGGCCAATTCGCCGGCCTCGCCGCAAAGCTCCAAGGAGAAGAACTCTGCAGGTTTCTGCCGGAAAAATCCTTTCTGGTACGAATCGAAGCCTTTTTGAATCCCTGAGGCGCCTTCCAATACCACTGCGAGCAATTCGCTTATATCCGCCTTCATCGGCCCAGTTCCTCTCGGAGGTAAATCAAGAAGTTCTCGACTGCCCGCCCGCGGTGGCTGATTGCATTTTTTTCTTCGTCGGAGAGTTCGGCAAACGTTTTGGAAAAGCCATCGGGCACGAACAGCGAATCGTAGCCGAAACCATTGAAGCCGGTTTCAGTCTCGATTATTCGTCCGTTGCAAATCCCTTCGAAAATCATTTCTCCCGATTCCGACTTCAGGCACAGCGCCGTGCGGAACCGAGCCGAGCGGTCTGACGCCCCGCCGAGCTTCGCCAAGAGCAGTTTGCGATTATTTGCATCGTTGGCAGGCAATCCGGCGAAACGGGCCGAATAGACACCGGGAGCGCCATTGAGCGCAGCCACTTCCAAACCGGTATCGTCGGCGACAACCGGGATGGATTCCTGGTTGAATTGGAGAAGATTTCTGTTCTTGTCTTTGTTGATTGCGTAGAAAAGCGCGTTTGCTTTGATCGAAGCATTCTCCTCGAGTGTGGAGCCGTTCTCTTCCACGTCGAACGGAGTATCAAGCAATTCATTGGGCAAAACGATGCGGACCCCATCAATTCTATTGACGAGGAGTATCTGTTCTATTTCTTTAGCTTTATGGGCATTATTTGTTGAAAGAGCGATTATCATATAATTAATCTGCGATTATTTATAAATTGACAGTAATTTGGATACGGCAGTCGTGGGCGTGATTCCGCCCGAGAGCACGTCGCGGCGTATATTCGGCATAACGGCAGCGATTTCCGGATGGTGATAGAACCGATTTTTAAGTTCTTCTTCGATCATCGAATACACCCACTCGAGCAGCTGGTCATTTCTGCGGCTGTCGAGCACGCCGGAGGCTTTCGTGTTTGCAACGAAGTCCTGAATGGTCTGCCAGACGTCGTCAATACCAATATCGTTCAGGGCCGAGCAGGTAAGCACGCGGGTATCCCAGCCCGGAGTGGCCGGCATCAGGTAATGCACGGCATTTTGGTAATCAATTTTGGTAATACGGGCGGTGCGTTCGTTGTCGCCGTCTGCCTTGTTCACGGCCAGGGCATCGGCAAGCTCCACAGCGCCTTTTTTCATTCCTTGCAATTCGTCTCCCCCGCCGGGCAGCAGCACGAGCAGAAAGAAATCGACCATCGAGCGGACTGTTGTCTCGCTTTGGCCCACGCCAACTGTTTCGATAATTATCGTATCGAATCCGGCTGCTTCGCATAGCAGTATGGTTTCCCTTGTTTTCCGAGCGACGCCGCCAAGCGTGCCGCCCGAAGGCGACGGGCGAATAAAGGCATTATCGAATTGGGTGAGTTTTTCCATGCGGGTTTTGTCGCCGAGGATAGAGCCACGTGTCCTGGTGGAGCTTGGGTCTATGGCGAGCACGGCCGGCTTCCGTCCCATTTTGCAGAGGAACGAGCCAAAGGACTCGATAAAGGTGCTCTTCCCAGCGCCGGGAGCGCCGGTAATGCCTATTCGTATTGAATTGCCTGTGTATGGAAGTATGCCTTTGATTACTTCCTGAGCTTTTTCGATGTGTTTCGGCGAGTTGGACTCGATGAGCGTAATGGCCCTGGCCAGAATTGTTCGATTGTCCGAGCGAATACCTTCGATGTATTCCTCGGTGGAGAGTTGCGCCTTGACGGGGCGAGCTACCACTTTGGCAAATCCTTTGCCGCCGGGCATTCCGTCGTGTCCGCCCTCGACTCCGGGCATAACGTAGCCTGCGAATTCGCGGCCCGCATCTTCTGGCGCCCATTCCGGAAGGTTTGTTTTATTGTTCATGTCAGAATATACAAATTGTTTTACTTATTTCATTCTAAATTCAGAGAATTGGCTATTGAAAATCGCCATTTTTTCTGGTTGCAATTTGATTTCCAGCTTTGTCCCGTGGTCGGTATCCTCCCGCGAAACGATTTCGCCCATTGCATAAAGTTTCGCCACGAGTGCGGAGTGCGAATACGGTATCATCAACTTTTCGAAATGGCCGGCTTCATCGAACTTTTTCTGGAACAAATCCATCAGCGCAGCGATATTGATTCCGCGTTTGGCCGAAAGGAATATGCTGTCAGGGAATTCTTGAGAAAGGTCTCCTAGCATTTCTTTTTCAGCAATCAAGTCAATTTTATTCAAAACAAGCAGGGTTGGCCGGTCTTTAATATTCAGCGATGCGAGAGTTTCCTCGACGGCTTTGATGTGCATACGAAAGAATGGGTGCGAAACATCGACGACGTGCACCAAGACGTCTGCTTCGGCAGCTTCGGCGAGCGTACTGCGGAAAGACGCCACGAGGTGGGTCGGTAGTTTCCTGATGAAGCCAACGGTATCGCTAATCAGAGCTTTCTGGCCCGACGGCAGCTCGAAGCTGCGGACGGTGGTGTCGAGCGTGGCGAATAGTTTGTTTTCGACGTAAACGCCCGCTTCGGTCAGCATATTCATCAGCGTCGATTTCCCGGCGTTTGTGTATCCCACGAGCGCGTATCGGGTCAGGCTGGCGCGTCCTTTGCGCTGTTGTTCTTTTTGGACGGAGATTTCCGAAATTTTCTCTTTCAGCAATTGGATGCGGATTTTGAGCATTCGGCGGTCGGTTTCGATCTGTGTTTCGCCCGGGCCTTTCGTGCCCACGCCGCCGTATTGTTTCGAAAGGTGCGTCCACATACGTGTAAGCCTCGGCAGCAGGTATTGCGATTGGGCAAGCTCCACTTGGAGTTTGGCCTCGAGCGAGCGGGCGTGTTGGGCAAAAATGTCGAGTATCAGACCACTGCGGTCGAGCACTTTCACCTGGAGGGTGTTTTCGAGATTCTTGACCTGTGCGGGCGAAAGGTCGTCGTCGAAGATAATCATGCTGTAATCTTCCTCGAGCAGCATGAGTTTGAGTTCCTCGATTTTTCCTTTCCCGAGTACAGTTTTCGGGTTAGGGCGGTCAAGCTCTTGGTAAACCTTTTCGACAATTTCAGCGCCGGCGGTTTTCGCCAGAGATTCAAGTTCCTTAAGATGCTCGAAAGCCAAGTCTCGGTCTGCGCCTTTTCTTTCCACAGCGACTGCAATCGCTTTTTCTGGTTGTATCGTATTATCGTGCATATGTAACCTAAAAAAAACATATAAACAAAACTCAAAAATACAGAAAAAAAACTCGATAAATTAGGACTAAATTGTTAAATTGATTTTTTTGAGTATTAGGATATAGTTTTTGAATAGAAGCATCGCATTAATAGTATTTTTAGTTCTTGCAATTGTGCTCCCAGCAAGGTCTGAATGGCATTCGATTGATGAATACTCACGCCTGATTGAGCATTCGAGCGGAACGAAGAAGGTCGATCTCATGAACAATTCAATTGAATACATGATGGGTTTTTCAATTGATTCTTCGCTCAGGGTCGTTCAGGAAGCAATTAATCTTTCGACGGCTATCAACTACGCTCGGGGGCGAGGCTATGCCTATTTATACTACGCCCGGTGCATTGTGAAGAAAGGATACGTGGACAGTTGTGAGTATTATAGCGACTTAGCACTATCAGTTTTCCGCAATATAGACGACAACGAAGGCATTTTCGAGGTATATTCCACCTTAGGCAGAATCTACACGGGCCTTATTCAATCGGAGAAGGCCACACAGAATTATATCGAAGCAATGAAGTATATTGAGTATTCAAAGAATCAATTATCAATAATAAAAACGTTCACCTTTTGGGGGTTGCTGTATATATTTTGGAATGACTTAGAAAAAGCGGAGCAAACAATTGAAAAATCCACTCCATACCTCGATGGCTCAGAAGACATTGAAGCAGTCATTCTAAATAATTATATCCACGGAATTCTGTTGATTCACAAGAAAGAATTTGATCGCAGTATTGATTATTTTTCCAAAGCAAAGAAACTTGCAAATGAAATCAATAGCAATTATTATCGAGGTATAACTGATTGGTATATGGCATTTGCATATACAGAAGCCGGAGACTATTCATCAGCATTGAGTTTTCTTCAATCGTCTTATGAACTTGCAGAGAGATGCAACCATTACGAACAGAGTGCCATCACACTTACTTCTCTCGGGCACTTGGCTTCGTTGAAGGACGACTATAGGAAAGAGCTTTTTTATTCTAAAAAATCACTCGAAAAAAGGCATTTCGTGGGCGATGTCGATCTTATTACAAGTAGTTACATAAATATTGGAAACACTTACCTAAAACTTGGAGAAATCGATTCCGCTCTGATTTTCGCCGATTCGGCAAAGGTGTTTACAGCGAAACTTAGCACTATTCGCTACGCTGCCGCTTTGTATTCCTTGTACTACCGTGCATACCAAGCGAAGGGCGACTTCGAATCAGCCATCAATGCCCTCACGCGCTACAGCTCGCTCAAAGACACACTCTTCAACCAGGATATCCTCAAGAATATGACCGGCCTACAGGTGCAATTCGAATCCCAAATTCGGGACAAATTGATCGCCGAGGCAAATGCAGACCAACAGAAAGCAATTATCACAGCTCTAATTATCTGTTTCTTCCTCACAGCTTTTTTGATCGCATTCCTCAGGAAAGCTACCAAAAAGAAAAGAATGCTCTACTCCCTGCTCAACAGTCAAAACGAAGAAACAAACAAAACTGTAAGCGCCCTGAACGCAAAAAAACACGAATTGGAGACTTTCCAAGACGAACTCGAATTCAGGATTAATAGCAGCACCGCCGGACTGGAGAAAGAAATCGCCGAAAGGAAAAAAGCCGAATTCCTGCTTATGGAAAGCGAAGAAAAATACAGGACCCTCGTCGATAACATCCAAGACGGCACTTATATTGTTCGCGACGGCAAATTCTATTTCGCCAATCTTGCTTTGTCGAAAATCACGGGAATTGATCAGAAATCGTTCTTCAACAAATCTTTCTACGACATAACTAACCCGGCCGATCATAACATTATTGCAGACCTTCTCTCCTTTGACCCATTCGAAGATGAATCCTCCAAGTACTTCGAATTCCGCATCCAAAGCGTCCTCGGCGGCTTCAAAAACGTTATCGCTCGCAAGCCAAGTTTCGTGAAGGTGGGCAGCGAAATCTCCGCTGTCGGCTCGCTCTCCGATATCACTCATTACAGAGAAATCGAAAAGCAATTGGAGGCCTCCGTCGAGGAAAAAGAATCCTTGATCAACGAAATTCACCTTCGTGTGAAAAACAATTTGATGATTATTTCAAACTTGCTCTATTCGCAATGCAGAACAATCGATGACGAACAAACTCGGTCGATCTTCTCGGAGGCAATAAACAGAATCCGCGCAATTGCTGTCATTCACAAC
This sequence comes from uncultured Hyphomicrobiales bacterium, assembly GCA_964610885.1. Taxonomy (GTDB): domain Bacteria; phylum Bacteroidota; class Ignavibacteria; order Kapaibacteriales; family UBA2268; genus CAZSWR01. Next base: position 13,980 of record CAZSWR010000074.1, read on the forward strand.
AAACTATATATCAACGACAAGCAGCAGAAAGTTCTGACTTCCGAATACATCGAATCGATCTCGAGCCTGCTTTTCGAATCATATAACACAGACGAGGACAGTTGCGTTACCGAACTTGAAATCGATGATTTCCTTATCGATATCGAAAAGGCAATTCCTATCGGGCTTATCATTAGTGAATTAGTTACAAATTCATTTAAATACGCCTTTACGCCAGAAAAACAAGGCTTCATACGTGTGGCGCTGAAAAACGATGGTAACGACAGAATCACACTCGAAGTGTCAGACAATGGCGCGGGGATCCCCGTCGGAAGCGGTGCTAAAGACAACGAATCTTTCGGACACCAATTGATCGGCTTGCTCGTTAATCAATTGCATGGAGAGCTGATTCAATTCAATGATGATGGCGCCCATGTGCTAATAAAATTTAGTTTATAATTGAATAATTTTGTAAATTATATTTGAATAATTTGACGAACACAATATCAGTTCAGTTGAAAAACTTGGTAAGAAGGCATTTATTTATCTTAACTCAATATAATGGAGTAATTGATGGCAAAGGTGTTAATAGTTGAAGATGAGAGTATTGTCGCGAAAGATATACAAAACAAATTGGAAGACTTGGACCACGACGTCGTTGGGATCGTTTCTGCTGGCGAAAAAGTGATCCAGGCTGTCAGGGATACCAATCCAGACCTCGTGCTGATGGACATTCGGCTCGAGGGCGAAATGGACGGAATTCAGGCATCCGAAGACCTAAAGCAATTCTTTGACCTACCAGTTGTATTCCTCTCTTCGTATTCCAACGTGAACACGCTCAAGAGGGCAAAAATTGCAGAACCGTATGGCTACCTTTTGAAACCATACGAAGACCGAGAACTCTCCGTCGCAATAGATTTGGCCATTTACAAACACTCAGTAGAAAAACGAGTCAAAGAAGAAAGGCGCCGGTACGAAGAGATCCTTATTTCGATACCCGAAAGCATTATCACGACCGACCCACGCGGAAAAATTATTTTCATGAACCCCAAAGCCGAAAAGCTATTCGGTTGCAAAGCCGAAGAAGCTGTTGGCCAGCCAATATATCGAATTATTGATGTCCAGAATTCCACTGTCGAGGATATCATTGAAATCTATATACGCAAAATCTTCCTCTCGGGCCAGGAAATGGTACTTCCCGGCGCCAATACGCTTGTCAATAAAATTGGCGAAAAATTCGATGTTTGCGGCGCGATCTCGCCTCTGGGAGATGGGCTTGGCTCGCTTAGCGGGCTGCTCTTCACTTTCTCTTTGCTTTGCGGCGAGCCTTCGGCAGACGATTGCCGCAAGCAAAGCGAACTCACCATGCAATCGATTATTATTGCAAGCATGGAACCGCTCATCCAAACTAACGAGCGCGGACTGATCACACTGTTTAACCCCGCCGCCGAAAGGCTGCTCCAATACGAACAAAACGAAGTCCTGAACAAGAATATAAATCTGATTTTCGCCGAGAAAAATGTTTCGTTCAACCTGCCTGTCCTCGATCACTACTTCGATAATGGAAAGGGATGGTACGGAAAAGTCAAGAATCAATCCGAATTCAAATTGATTAAAAAAGATGGCTCGTTCGTCAATGCAGAAATCTCCGTAGCGGGCGGGAAACACTTGGAAAAACGATTCTACGTGCTCACTATCCACGACCTTACGGACCGCACCTTCCGCCACTCCGAAATCCTTCACGCCATCGAATCCGAAAAAAATGCTTGGCTCGAAGTGATTAACAAACTCCCGATCATTGTTTATATACTCGAACCCGATCACTCCATTTGGGTCAACGAATACGCAATTCAAACCACCGGCTTCCAAATGAATGAATGGATGGCATTCGCCAAAGCAGGGCTGATTAAGAGCTTGAGCGCCAATCCCGAAGCAGAAAAAGAAATGTACGACAACAGGAGAAAAATGTCTCCCGGGAATAATGGCATCGGGTTCCACACGGAATTCCCCATCAAGACAAAATCCGGCCGAGAACTCACTCTGTTCTGCACCGAAACGCCGATCACATTCAACGAAAATGGCGAACCAACGAAGATACTCGGAACCGGAGTCGATATTTCCGAACGCAAATTTGCCGAAATGATAATCCGCTCCAGCGAAGAACGGTTCCGCTCATTCTTCAACACAGTCGATATACCGCTCGCCCTCTTTACGATCGGTGGCGATATCATACAAACAAACATCGCATTCTCATCGGCCCTTGGATACATCCCTGCCGAAATGACAGGCCTGAATTTCAGCCTGATCACCCCGGCCGAAGACTACATCAACGAACTCAATACTCTTAAGAATACAGTCAATAACTCTGAATTTATGGTGAAGAATTTCCGCAAACGTTTCATTCATAAGAATGGTTCGATCGTGAATGCCGATGCAACCTATTCGTTCATTATTGATTGCTCGAACCAACCGAAATATGGTATTTGCGTCGCGAAATTAACAGCCGAGAAATAGTATTTTTCCACTGCTGCATAAGCACAAAAAAACTCGTACTCCGGAAAGGCAGTACGAGTTTTTTATATATAGCCGAATCGGCTCCGGGGGAATCGTTAGTCCCCGATCAGTTCTTCCTGGCGCGGAGTATCGTTGCGTTTCGCCGATCCGAAGGTGCCGCTCTGCAACCTGAGCGACAGGCCGATCATTATATTCGGCACTTCAGGCCTGGACCATGTTTCGTTTGTGAAATATGTGCCACTCGATACAGAATGTGGCTTCATAGTATTCAGAAAGTTGCCAGCACGCACAAACATATTTAACTTATCTTTGATAATCTGGTAGCGGCAGCCCAAATCCATTGTAAATGTTTCATAAGTCTTGCCTTGGGCGGTTACGACCGGCGAGCGGTAACGCGAGTTCAGTTGTAGGGAGAGGTTTTCCGTGAAATTCATCATCGAATTCAAGTTGAAGTTCCACGCATAGTCATCGTTTGTAACGTTGTCGTTGTATGAATTGCCTTCAATTTTGAACCTGTAATAGGACACGTCCGAGGTAATTTTCCACCAATCGAGAATTGGAGTCGAAACAGTGAATTCAAACCCATAGGAAGTGGAAGAATTCATATTCCTGTACGTGCTGCCAATCGTACCGTCAGGCATTATCTCTTGGAATGATGAAATGTTGTCATTCGTCCGGCGGTAGAATGCCTGTGGCAGAATCATAACCCTACCGAAATACTTCAATATATTGATTTCGTAGGCATTTGTGTATTCAGGTTTCAATCCCGGGTTGCCATAGTGAAGCGTCATTGGGTCCGTATAGTCGATAACCGGGCTTAGTTGGTCCACTGTCGGGCGGTTTATGCGGCGGCTATAGCTTGCTTGGATTTTATCATCTTCGTTCAGGTTATAGATGACGTGAACGCTTGGGAAAAGACTAAAATAATCATTGTCGTAAACCCCTTTTTTGTTGGCTTGGAGCGCTTTGTCCCATGCCTCTTGGTCGAGCGTGGTATTTGCACTCTCTGCGCGAAGGCCCACCATGACGCTCATATTCAGAAGCGAACGGGAAATCGAGGCATAGGCAGAATTGATAGCTTCTTTGTATGTAAACTTGTTAAAAGACCGATTGTCATAAATCCAACTGGAACCGATCAGGCTGTCTTGATCGAATTTGCTATCTTCGTTGCGGAAGATACCTTTGTAGCCAACTTCGAGTTTAGTATTCTCCGAAAGGGGGCGTGTGTAGTCCGATTGGAGAACGAAATTGTCGAACCGGTCATCGCTATTCGACCGTGTGATAATCTTATTTTGCTCGATCAGTCCAGGGGCATCGAAAACAGTTTTGTTGTAATCGGCATCGGAATTCGTGTAGAAATTCGAATATGTTGCATCGATAGAGAACTTATGGCGCCCCATAATGTCCCATTTGTAGTCGTATTTCGCCGAGGCCTCCAGATTGGACGAAGGTCCTTTGGTGAAAGTTCTATTTGTATATTTGCCGATTAAGGCGTTCTGTGCATTATAAAAATTATTAACGATGTCCCGAGTGCTTTCGGAATTTGAATATCCATAGTTCAATTCCATATTGATCGAGGAGAGATTTGTCAGGTTGTACGAATACCTTGAGCGCAGGTTGTGGTTCTGCATATAGTTACGCCCATCGGATTCTTGATGAGTATTTTGGGTCGTGTCTGGCCTGAAGAGATACCTATCGGTTGTGCCTTCTGACGTGGACCACGACGAACCGCCAAAATAATTAATAAAGAGGTTGGAATTGCCCTTGCCGTATCGGAAGCCGGCCATTCCGCGGTATTTATCGCCCCAACCTGTATTTGCGTTCAGCATCAGATTCATGCCGCCGATTTTTGTTTTATCGATGACGATATTCAGGATACCGGAAATTCCATCGGGATCGTTTTTCGCGGATGGATTCGTGATAATTTCTATTTTTTCAATCATCTCTGCCGGAATGGTTTCGAGCATCCTCGTGCCACCGCCACCGCCAGGCCCACGGCCGCCGCCGCTGCCTTTGCCGTCGATTTGAACTTGGACCTTGGTCGTGCCGCGGACTTTAATCCTTCCGTTGGCGTCCACTTCGACCATTGGAATGGTTTTCAACGCATCGACAGCGTTGCCGCCCTGCGTTAAATTGCTTTTCCCGACGTAGAACACTTTTTTATCCACTTCGTACTGGGTTTCCAGCCTTTCTGCCGTAACCACGACGCTCTTTGCCGAAAGGACGCTGTCGGTCATCATTACTTCGCCCAGATCAATTGTATTGCCATCGCGGCCAAGGAAAATCGGGCCGACATATTTCGTTGCATATCCGATCTGATTAAGTTTCAAATAATAGCCACCTTTGGAAAGGGAATTGAATTCAAACACGCCATCCTTCTTGGTCTTCATGCCCTTCAGAAGTGTCGAGTCCTTCAGTTTGTGCAGCGTAACCGCCGTGGATAGCATTGGTTTCATCTCGATCGAATCCATGACGATGCCGCGTATCGAATACTCCTCAGCAAATAAATCAATTGATGTCAGCAAGATTAGTATCGCCATCAATATCTGTTTTTTCATTCTGCGCCTCTTTTTTCAAAATATCATACGTCTCTTAGACAAAATTAAGCATAGTAGGTTTATTTGATATTCGAAAAAAATACAGCGACTGGAATTCTTGACATTTTCTTGTCAACCGACTGATAAAAAGTGGCAAGTAAAAAGGTAAAAGTAGCAAGTACATCCTGAAAGATGTGCCTCAACCTTCAGAAAGATTTTTCGCCTAAGAGCCTGTTGAACAAGTAGAAGAATTGCAACAATGGGTTTCAACCCATTGCATACGTCGCAGTAAGTC
>CAZSWR010000075.1:0-19277 GCA_964610885.1 uncultured Hyphomicrobiales bacterium
CGTTTATTCTACAGATAGCATCTATTCCACGGGTTGCACCCATGGTTAATCAAGAGTTCAACCCTGCGGGGTTGATGTGGATGGAGTTCGGACTTATTGGTGTCCAGGTCTATGCCACGGACCGTTTATTCTACAGATAGCATCTATTCCACGGGTTGCACCCATGGTTAATCAAGAGTTCAACCCTGCGGGGTTGATGTGGATGGAGTTCGGACTTATTGGTACGACTCGAGTTTCATGATTCGAAATACTGATTTTAGAAATGAATTTGGCATGGAATTATGCTCGAATTTATGCACACTGAATATTTTACCAATTGCAAGTATTTCAATGAGGTTTACAGTCTTCGTATCTAAAAGGCTACTTTTTGTCATATTGATACCGCTTGCATTTGTAAATAAGATAAACAAAACAGAGCAAATATTATTATTAGTTCATCCAAAATTCAAACGAATATTACTAAAGTGTTACTCCCATTCAATCGTGCCCGGAGGCTCACGACAATTTCAAATTATGAATTACGGTTCTTTTGCTTTGTTGTATCAATGCCTAATTTCAAAACACGATTTTTAACGTAATTCGTAATTCCTAATTCGTAATTGAATTTACTCCCATTCGATCGTGCCCGGAGGCTTGCTCGTGATGTCGTAAACCACGCGGTTGATGCCTCGCACTTCGTTGATAATCCGATTCGATATGTTGGCGAGCAACTCGTGTGGGAATTGGTACCAATCGGCCGTCATGCCGTCCACGCTGGTTACGGCGCGAAGAGCGCATGTGTATTCGTAAGTGCGTTCGTCGCCCATCACGCCCACGCTGCGGACGGGAAGCAATACGGCAAAGGCTTGCCAAATCTCGTCGTACAGGCCGGCGTTGCGAATCTCTTCGATATAAATCGCGTCTGCTCTTTGGAGTAATTCAATGCGTTCGCGCGAAAGCTCGCCCAATACGCGAATGCCCAAGCCAGGGCCTGGGAACGGATGGCGGCGGACAAACCAATCCGGCACGCCAAGCTCGCGCCCCACGGCACGCACTTCGTCTTTGAACAGCTCGCGGAACGGTTCGAGCACCTTCATATTCATCTTCTCGGGCAGTCCGCCCACGTTGTGGTGCGATTTGATAACTGCAGACGGCCCCTTGACCGATACTGATTCGATCACGTCCGGGTAAAGTGTGCCCTGGGCCAGCCAGCGGGCATTGTTGAAGCGTTTCGCGCCCACCTCGAAGAGATCGACGAAAGATTTACCAATGATTTTTCGCTTCTGCTCTGGGTCGCTCACTCCTTCGAGCCGACCGAGGAAAGTCTCCGAACCGTCGATTAGCTCGATGGACATGTCGAAATGCTTCTCGAACAAATACATAAGTTTACGGCTCTCGTTCAAACGCATCAGCCCCGTGTCGATGTGCATGCAGTGCAGTTTGTCGCCAATCGCTTTGTGCAGCAGCACGGCAAGGACAGTGGAATCCACGCCGCCGGAGAGGGCGCAAATCACTTCGCCATCGCCCACCATCTCGCGGATTCTCTTTATAGAGTCCTCGATGAACGAACCTGTGTTCCACGTTTCGCGGCATTTGCAGATACCGCGCACAAAATTCTCTAAGATTTGTTTGCCGTCCACGGAGTGGTGCACTTCCGGGTGGAATTGCACACCAAAGATGCGGCGGTTGGCCGAGCGCACAGCGCAAATCGGGGCATTGTCCGAGTGCGCAATCACTTCGTAGCCCTTGGGCGGTTGGGTCAGGTGGTCGCCATGGCTCATCCAAACAGTAGAAGAATCATCAATGCCCTCGAAAAGGTCGTCCGAGGCGTCGATATGGATTTCGGCGCGGCCAAACTCGCGGCGTGCTGCTTTGTCCACTGCTCCGCCATTCATGTATGCGAGCAACTGGAGGCCGTAGCAAATGCCAAGAATGGGCACGTCCAACTCTGCCGGATTGAACGAAGTGTGCGGCGCGCCATCGGCATAGACGCTCGACGGGCCGCCCGAGAGGATGACTCCCTTCGGCGCGAGCGATTCGAGCTTTTCGCGAGTGATGGTGTAGGGATAGATTTCGGCATAGACGCCGGCTTCGCGCACTTTCCGAGCGATCACCTGTGTGTATTGCGATCCGAAATCGAGTATGATGATTTTCTCTTGTGTTGCCATTTTAGTTTTCAAGTTTTAGTTTTCAAATAATGTACAAATTTAAGCATTAGTTGCCTAATTTTCATTTGTTTTATTTTGATGAAAGATTGATATTATACACACATTGAAAATCAGAACTGCTCGGGTTTTCAATTGATTGATATTTTAGTAATTAGGCTAAGAGTATATTTAACAAGCAAGACATATGAAAACACGCGGCCTTGCGTGTAAGTCGTTGATATGCCACAGTTGGGCAAGCCCCACTGTTACCAGAAATTAATATTTATACTGGCTGCTAAGCGTTAATCCTGATTCTTAAAGCCGGAATAATCATGCAAATTGCTTCAATTGCGCACAGCAAAACAATCGCAGCAGAACCAAGTCCGGAAAATCCGAAAAACAAAAACTCGGCAATCACCCTGAATGACCAAAATGCCGAATAGCTTATTAGCACTACCCTACCCAGCGGAGTTGTAATCAATTCATTTTTATGAAATAATAATTGGTACGCCATTGCAAAAAGAAGAATTGTGCAACTCCACGAGAATGTAAGCATGATTCCCCTATTCACAGTGTCTAACGTGGCCAGGCTCGATTCCCAATCGAACATCCAATAAAAGAAGATATGGAAAACAGCAAATATTAGTGCTATCCATCCGGAAATGCCGATAAGTGTCCTTGATTTCATTTCATACTCCTTTAAAAATAATGGCTGCCCTCTTGCTCGGTGTTGTCCGGTTTCGGGGCGTGGTTTGTTTTTCGCGCCCGAATCCGCCAGCGCTTCTCTGTGCTATGGCCACAAAGCACCGGGGGCAGCCCTAAATAAAAATATCAAAGCAAATCGTTCTTCATCATTCGTCCATGTTCCAAATAATAATTGATGAGTTTGCCCAACCGCGAACAGAAATTATACGCAAAATCGTCGGGAAAGTTTTCGATGAAATCATTGCCTGATGGGTCCGTTGCAGTCAATAAAAACTCTGCCCGGAACGAGCAACATTCGCCGTTGTGGATTAGCTCGAGATCCACCCGAGTTACGAAATTCTTCCCGTTGCGAATTGCTGTGAATCCTTTGTTTGGCGTATAGTTCAGGAAAAACCATGTTTCCTTTCCGAATGGCGGTATATCGGAAATAAAAATACAGTTTTCCTCTGCGAACCCGCTCTCCGACGCTATCAGCTCGCACGACCAACCATCGATCCAGTCATATTCCCTGACTGGGCATAGCAATGGAAATACCCTTTCCGCTGCGAAATGCAATTGGGCTTCTGAAGACATTGACTTGCGCTTGGCTTGAAATTTTCTCACGGTGCTCTCCTTATGTAAAGTAATAAATACGATACAAAACTAAGGCCTGCGCAGTGTTTAATTCGTTAACAAATGATAAGAAAACATCATCATCGAGAAATTTCTGCTTTGATCCGGCTGAGCGAAACGGGCGTGATTCCCAAGTATTCGGCAATGTATTTCTGCGGGGAGCGCAGGACGATCTGTGGACTATCTGCGAGAAGTTGCCGATACCTTTCTTTTGCATTCATGGTGATGAACGATTCCAAGTTCTTAGCATAATCGGCGAGCAAGTCATGTATGCGCCCGAAGGTGAGTCGCGAAATATCATTGTTGTTTTCGAGGATTTCGTGGAGGCGGTGGCGGCTTAGCTCCCATACTTTCGATTGCTCGATTGCACGGATCTCGACGCCGGATGGTTTGTTGTAATAGAAACTATCGATTAGAATTATGCAATCGCCCTCTGCGAAGAATCCAAGAGTGATTTCCTCGCCGTCTCGAACGCAAAGTGTGCGCAAGAAACCGCTTTCGACCAAATAAAGGCTGTCGCAACGGCGCCCGATCTGGTGCAATGTTTCAGATTTTTCGAGAGTAAGTATTTTTGCGAAACTACGATCAAGTTGCGATTCGTTTCGCACGAAATCGAGCAATTCGGTAAAGGATTTCATAGCTGTTAGAACTTCAATGCTACAGACATAAACACCCTCCGCGGCAGTTGATAATTCAGCCGCTGGCGCAATGTTGTTTCGTAATAATTAAAAAATGCTTTGTATCGTTCGTCGGTTGTTACCTTTCCATCTTGGTCGAAGTCTGCGGCTGCATTATAGAGCCGACGGCCGAAATTATCGTATTGATCGGCTGAAAAAGTAATTGGACTTCCAACATTTGCATTTTGATAATATGTCGAAGTGCCAACCAAAGTTGCTGGAGTTGTTCTTAAAGTAATGGTTTTATCCGGATCATAAGTCGCTTGGTTGTATCGCAACGGTTTTGTGAAGTCGAAGAGATTGATAATATCCAAAGAGATCTCGATGCCTGAGCCGCCCGTAAGCGATGGGAATAAATCGGCAAAGTAGAACATTTTGCTTATTCGCATATCGATGCTGTATGTGTTCTGGCACTGGAGTTTCCCATCTCCGTTTATAAATCCTCTAGAACTTAGATCCAGTTGAAGGTTTCCAGGCTGCATCTTGCTCACTAAAGATATACTCATGCCAGCCAATGGGAAAAACTCACCAAAAGAAGGGCCTTCGAACCTGCCGAGCGAGTATGTCAGAATTGCGTTATATGCGAATTGTTCGGTGCCCACAAATAAATCAAACTGGTTGTTGTGCAAAAATGATAATAATAAGCTCATGTTCCAGTTGTTATTCAATCTGTAGAATAGTTGGCAGTTAGCTCCTAAATTCTTTGTTCCGTCTTCGGCAGATAGTCGATATAAACTGTACGGGTCGGGAATTGCTTTGATATAATGTAGCTCAGGCACTTGAAACCAATTCCAGAAAACTGAGCTGCGAAGGGATAAATTCTCATACAAACTCTGATCCAAAGAGAACATGATATGCTTGGAGTTTATTAATCCCATGGAAGGTTGACCGATTTCTCGGCGGAAAAAGTCTGTTAAATAATCTTCGTACGGCAATGGAACATTGTAGCTTGCGGCTGTCGCCGATAAGCAAGTGCCTTCCGATGGCCTGAACGATACGAAAATCGATGGAGACAAAGCAAAATCTGTAGCGTTTTCTATTTTAGACCATGTCAATAATGGGGTGCCCTTAAAGCCAGGGTTTATGAATGTGGCCTTGACCGAAGGCGCGAAAGTCCAATTCCCAAACTTAACCTGATCGAAAAGTGTCAAATCCCATTGAATCGGTGTCCGATTCTCGTCCTGGGATAATAGATCGGTATTTCCTGATTTGAATTCAAATTCGTCTGTATAAATATCTGCATTCATCAAAGAATACGGAGAGAGCGTAACAAAACGTTTCAGTATCGAATACGAGAATTCAAATCCTACAGACAAGTCATGTTTCGTTTTCCATAAATCGAATTGCTTTGAGATTGAAAGGTTGGCCTTGTAATTCTCCATCTTTTCGTATTGCACTCCATCCTGCGAATACCTGTAATCCTGATCGCCTCGAGGATCGAATGAAGTCGAAAGCAAGTTGTTGCGGAACCCGTACGGATTGTCCGTACTTCCATCACGGTCATAATCGGCAAAGCCGGTCAGAGGGTTCACTTTCGGTGTATTCAAGCGATAAAACCTGTCAACTGAGCTATCACTTTTAAATAATCTCTCATAATTGTCAAGAACACCATTTCCGCCAAGGACTAACGAGTCCGCTCTATTGCTATAAGCGGTCGAATACCTGTCAGTTGGCTGATACATATCGTATCCATTGGCCCAATTAGCATCGTCGCCATTCGAACGGCGTCCGTATTTGTATTCATAGCCGTTTCGGGCAAAGCCCAAACGCAACGTGAATGCCGATGGGACGTCGAACTCGATCGCTGCCGCTATGCGGTCGTATTGAATATTCAGCGCATTTTGCTTCATCTGCCGTTCGATTGCGGTTGTCTTTCCCGTCTGGACGGACTGCTTGTCGGTGGCGTAGAGCCAGTAGGTCGATGAGTTTTCCTTTGTTGTGGCTGCGAACATAGCATCGGCATAGACGCGAGTCCTATGGTCGAGCACAATCTTAAAATTTGTATTAACATTTCTGATGAGCGAGTTCTGTCCGGGCATAGCTCCCAAATTGTTGCCGGCCGCATCGTACACATCCAGTCCATAATCGTGGTCTTGGGAATAGTTGCGGACGGACAGGGCAAAGGTCGAACCTTTGTTTGCCCCGGGCAATTCGCCGCTGATTCCGTATTCAAACGAAAACTCGCCACGCCCCAGCAGCTTGGGGCCGCCATCGACAGTTATCAATCTATTATCAGTGCCCACTTGTTCAATCCGAAGGTCGTTGTGCATCGAACCATTCAGGGCAGGCAACCCGAAACTAACCTTGAAGAACATATCGAAGCCATTATCTTTTCCGCGATTCGGTTCCATATCGACTGACCATGCTTCGTTTTTAGCCTCGGGAAGCGAATACATTACTGTTTCGGAAATGCCGGACAAGCCCGAAACCGACGGCGTCGGCGCATTGTCGGGATAATTGCCCGAGAATGGGCTGGCGAGGTTTGTCTCGGAGAAATTGATGTCTGTTGTTAGAAAGGGTGAAGTGAACGAGTATTGGTACGACGAGTTCTTGAATGGCCTAATTAGATTCTTATCGAATAGATAATTTGGATTAAGTTCCAAAATGCTTTCGAGCGGGCGTTCGGGATCCTGGGGAATGCTCCTAAGCAAATCGGCCGAATAGTCGAAACTGAAGCCCGTCAAGGAATACGCACCAAGGAAGTCTGTCCGGGGCTTTTCCTTTGTTTCAGACTTTGCCAAATAAAACTGATAATGAACTTCTTTGCCGTCCGGAATGGGAATTGAAATCACATATTTTTCGAATCCTTCGGCCATCACAGAAACAAGGTATTCGCCCGGCTCCAGGTTGGCAAAACCAAAGCGGCCGCCCAAGTCTGCAACATGAACCATGCGGTAGGTGCCAATGACTTGAATTTCATATTCTTTTATCGGCATCTTGGAGCCAACTGCCACGACAGACCCCGAAAAGTTGCATCTACCAGCAAAGAGTTGCAAAGAGCCGACAAGAAAAAACGATAAGAATAGGACTAAAGATTTTTTCATTTCGATGTCAAAATTATGCAAAATGTAAACTTACAATTTTTTCTTAAATTATCCTATACCAATTATTTCGCAAGCAAAATTCTTCATGCGTTAGCGTTGAAATAGCAATCCCTAACCAAACTACAGGTTAATCAGTAGTTTGGATGTGATATTTCACTATTTGATCTCTCGAGAAATTAGATTGGGCATATAGATATATTATTGGATTTAACCAATAATTGGGCAACAGAGTTTTCTGAAGGGTTGGTTCTTTTCATTAATTGAATAGTGAACAAATCAGGCTATAACTGCCATATAATCTTTATGAGCGGCGCAATGACGACGTGGAAAGATGAGCACGAATCCATTTTTCCAAATATTTGAAAATATCGCCTATTTACCGAATATCGAAGCTATTTTCAGTTTCCAAACCAAGAAAAGGGCTTCGTAAATAATCTTCTTATTCATTTTCGAAACGCCGCTACGCCTATCGATGAAAATTATGGGGATTTCCTTGATACGAGCGCCTTGTTTCCACAGTTTGAAGTTCATTTCGATTTGGAATCCGTATCCATTCGATTTGATTTTCTTCAGGTCAATTTTCCTTAAAGCATCGGCGCGGAAGCATTTGAAGCCGCCCGTTGCGTCGTGGACAGGAATTCCGGTGATGACTCGAGCATAAATATTTGCGCCATAGCTCAGTATCAGCCGCCTGAGAGGCCAATTCACCACATTGACGCCCACCGAATATCGCGAACCGATAACGAGGTCGTATTCCTTGATGGCCTCCATAAAATTAGGTATTTCCTTCGGATCGTGCGAGAAATCGGCGTCCATTTCCATAATCGCTTCGAAACCGTTTTCGAGAGCCCATGCGAATCCCTCGCAATACGCAGTCCCAAGGCCCATTTTCCCGGCCCGAACAATGATGTGTATATTCGGATTCGTCGTGGCAAAATCCTTTACGCTGTCTGCAGTTCCGTCGGGAGAATTGTCATCGACCACAAGAATGTGCATGTCCGGTTTAACGTCTAATATCGCTTTGATAATTCTAATAATATTATCAATCTCGTTATACGTTGGAATCACAACGATTGATTTCATAGCGTAGCAATTTTCAATTTTAAAAATGATATTCCTATTTCAAAAAGTACTAATCGTTCTGTCAGCAATATCAATTTACAATTAACAAAAAACAAATTTAAACAAAATTTTCGATTTTCGTATTATCCGAAAAAACTTTATTTTATCAATTGAAAACTATTGGATTCGGCACTTCGTTTTGTATATTTGTATGGACGAGGAATTTGTGAAAGATAAGGAACAAAAATGAACACAGTAGTAATCCGAAAAGGGCACGACAAGAGGGTTCGCGCCGGGCACCAATGGATTTTTTCAAACGAATTGGTCGAAGTGCCTCATTTCCCCGCCGGAGACATAGTCGAGGTGAAGAGCACAGACGGCAGGCATTTTGGGCTTGGCCTGTACAATCCTTCTTCGCTTATTGCTGTGCGATTGCTCGGGACGAAAGACGATATCGACGTTCAGTTCTTTATCGACAGGATTACGATGGCGAACCAATACAGGCAAACCATTTTCCCTGGCGCGAGAACCTACCGCGTTGTGTTTGGCGAAAGCGATTTCCTACCCGGCTTGGTCATCGACCGATACGACCATTACTTGGCCATGCAAATCCTTTCGGCAGGCATGGAACTGCGTAAGAATGACATTATTCGCGCGCTGATCGCTGTCTTCCCAGACACTAAAGGGATTGTGGAAAAGAATATGTCGCACCTGCGGAAACTCGAAGGCCTCGCCCAAGACGAGGGAGTAGTCTTCGGCACTGTGGCTGACGCTTTCGAGGCCGAAGTGAACTCAATTAAAATAAATATTTCGCTTCTTGACAGCCAGAAAACTGGATATTTCCTCGACCAACGCATGAACCGTTTGTTCATACGTAGCATTTCGTCGGGCAAATCGGTCCTCGATTGCTACACCAATCAGGGCGGTTTCTCGCTGAATGCCTCGGCTGGCGGCGCCACAAGCATCACCGCTGTCGATATTTCCGAAAAGGCGATCGAACAGGCGCGAGCCAATGCAGAGTTGAACAAGATGCGTAATATCACTTTTATTGCAAAGGATTGTTCTGAATACCTTGCAGAGTGCTCCGAACGCAATGAGCTTTTCGATATTGTAATACTGGATCCTCCGGCATTCGCCAAGAATAAAAAATCAATACCTACCGCTTCGGCTGCATACAAAAAGATTAACAAAGCCGGACTCAAGATTCTCAATCAGGGCGGCTATTTGGTTACTTCGAGCTGTTCGCAACACATAACTGAAGCTGACTTCGTGTCGATCGTCGAGGACGCAGCCCGGTCCACCGGCCGTATCTTGCGCGTCGTATTCCGCGGACTGCAATCGCCGGACCACCCGATATTGCTTCCTATGCCCGAAACTAAGTACCTGAAGTTTTTTGTATTCCAAGCATTTTAAGTGTTTCCGCTTCGCTTGATCGATTATTCGCGGAGCAAACGGTTCAACTGCCGAATAGAATGCAAGTGTTGGGTTTTCGATATGGGAAAAGTTCAACGTTGATGGTACTTGTTTGGATAAACTGTTGTTAATTTGGAATTGTTTCCTTATATTAATATTTGGTTGAATGTGTATCAATTCAATCATGTTTCTTGTGCAGTCATGGAGTTCTTGGGGGGCTCGCGAAAGAGCAATCCGATTTCTGCGCAAAATGATTGATGAATTAATAAACTTTTTTGAGAGAAAGATTGCCATGAACTTTGAGACAATTTGTTTTTATGCAGTCGTCGTTATAGTGCTGCTTGGAATAGCTCGGTTGCTCAATCAATTTATAGTTAAAACCAACTTGACTCATGCGCTCGTCGAAACGGACAACAAGGCATTGGGGATTGAGTTGTCTGGCTATTTCTTGGCTGTCTTTGTTATCATTGGCGGCACTCTCGCCGGGCCTGGCTACGACACACTGACTCTCAATTTCCTGTGGGCATTCGTCTATGGCATCGGCGGTATCGTATTAATGATTCTTGCGACTCGCCTGGCCAGCCAAATTATGCTCAAGGGCAACAGCAAACGCGCCATCGGCGAAGGAAACGCCGCCGTGGGATTAGTTTCCGGTTCGATCTACCTTTCGGCCGGTATTATTATTTCGGGTGCCGTTACAGGCGAATGGTCCGGTTCGCACCTTCCGACCTTGGTATTCTTTGTGCTCGGGTGGTTCGCATTCCTATTCTTCCTGGCGATGTATCGCGCATTGACCGATTACGACGATTATTTAGAAATTTTCCGTGGCAATTTGGCCGCTGCAATAAGTTATTCAGCGAATATGATTGCAATCAGCATCATTATTTCGCATTCAGTTTCTGGTTCTTTCGAGAGTTGGGCTTCGAATCTGCTCGATTTCGGCAGGTCTCTGACCGCCGTGGCCATGCTCTACTTCGTTCGTCAATTCATCGTGCAGGGCTTGCTGCTCGGTTCTGGCTTCACGCTCTATGGCGGGCGTTTGGACAGAGAGATTGCAGACGACCACAACATCGCCGCCGCCGCAATCGAGGCCGCTACGTATATCGGCGCCGCCCTCTTAGCTGTGAAATTAGTCTAAGCAACAAACTTGGAATTGGTATCTAACAATATTGATTATGCAGAATTTGCCCAAAAGCTCTATGCCGGCTGCATTTTCTCCGATGCTTGGATCGATGGCAAAGAACGATTCTCCACTTCGGCAGTAGTTCTTTCAAAACATGAAATCGAAAAATTATACGAATCAGCCTCGGCAATCGCTCGGCTCTACGACGAACTAACGGACATCGTTTGGGCGCATGAGGAACTCTTAGATGAGTATTTTCACCTAACCGAATTCCAAAAGCTGATGTGGCTTGCTTCAGGCGGTAAATGGCACGGGATCGGTCGCCTCGATTTGTTTTTCCTCGAGGACGGCTCCGTCCGCGCCTGCGAAATGAATTCCGATACACCCTCGGGCGAACCGGAAACTGTACTATTAAACAGTATGTTGGCTGAACATTTTCCGGGATTGACGGATCCGAACGTGAATTTCGAGAATGCGTTCCTGAACACTCTCGTGCGGTACCATCAACTCGAAACCGGCCGAGACATGAGCCTTCGCGGCATGAATGTCGGGATTGTATATCCATCGGAATTGCCGGAAGACCTTTCGATGATTCGGTTGTATTCGAATTGGCTCGGCAACCGCGGCGCAAGCGTTGTGCTTGGCTCGCCTTTCAATTTGAAATACAAACGCTCCAAAAAGCAATTGACGCTTATGGGTGTGCCGGTCGATGCAGTGATACGGCACTACAAGACTGATTGGTGGAGCGAGCGAATTTCTGTTTGGGAGGATTGCGATTTCGCCGACTCGGAACCGCTGACCGAGTACCTATTGGACACGCTCACGGCCATCGAGGAACGCGCGGCTTCGGTCTTTAATCCGTTCGGCGCTGTAATATCGCAGAACAAACTTACACTTTCGTTCTTTTTCGACCATATTGATTTGTTTTCCGAAAAAAGTAAGGAAACAATTTATAAATACTTGCCCGAAGCCCATGCGCTTTCGCGATTCGTGCCCGATGCTGGCATCCGCGAAGATTGGGTACTCAAATCCGATTACGGTTGCGAGGGCGATGAAGTCGTTATCGGGCGCAATGCAAGCGAAGAGATTTGGCAAAAAACTCTTGAACTTGCAAAACATGAACATTGGATCGTTCAGCGATACTTTGAATCGGTTCGTATCGACGGATTCGAGCCAAATTTTGGAATCTATGTCTTGGGCGGAATCCCAAACGGAGTCTTTACGCGGTTGGCCCCTAAATCGACCGACTACCACTCCATTTGCCTTCCGACTTATGTTAAATAAATAGAATTGCTCAAGTTATGCAAGACGAAGATAAAACACAAGAAAAAATTGGTACCGAGTGGTGGGAAGAAAAAATTAATCGCCGCCAAGCTAATAAAAAAGTTGCCCAGATCGTGGCCGGCGGCGCGCTCGTTGCTACAATGGGCGCCGGTATATGGCTTGCAGCCTCGTCCGATAGCGATGACGACGACGACGAAGTGCAATTCGATTCGAATGAATTACAGAAGAAAAATGGTTGGAACGTCGGCTCGACGGATAAACACCTTGCATTTCCCGACCAATTCGTCGTTACGAAAGACAGCCTCTATTCCGACAAATGGCGCGAATACGTGCAGGCCGACAAATTGATCGAAGCATACCGGCCGGACGGTTCGCCATTTTTGCCATATTCCGCTCCCACGCTTGCCCAGGCGCTTTCCGAGCCAAGCCTGAAGGACGAGATGAAACTTTACTTCTCCCCCGAAATGGCCAGGGCATATTCGCGCGGGCTGGGCGTCAAGGCATTGATCGAAGAAAACAAGAATAATGATAAAATTATCATGTTTGCCGATATTCCCGGCGCAGAAGCAATCGCCTTCGGTGCTGCTATTGCCGACGTTGCTAACCTGATCACAACTTTCGACAATTACCCCCACCCTATTGGCGTGGTACCGTCTCACTTCACTCTCTCGGCGATGATCTACTATGCCGCGGAGATTGCCGAAAAGAAGAAATCGACGGACAAGAAACTGATTAACGTTTTCCTCTGCGACAGCAACCGTTTCAAAGAGCAAATCAACGAGGATGCCGAGTTCGACAATCGGTACATGGTCAAAATACCGACCATCGAGGACCTGAAGAAAAACTCAATCGAAAACGTACTGTATTGCACTCAAAACCGGACTAACGAAGTCGATGACCTGAACGACGATTTTGTGGAATACACTAAGGCAGGAATCAATATCAAACTCATCGACTTGAAGGATTTCCAACCCGAGGGTCAAAATGGCGCTCCAGGAACCGATTCGCTTTCGAACCAACCGGCCGGCGCAATTCAAACCCGCTACCAATCCGCTCCCCCAGTGTATTATTATGGTGGAAGCCATTCATTTATTCCGATGTTTTTCTACTACCATGCCTTTATGTCGTATTCGAGGCCAATGCCCCGCATGACCAGTTTCGGCGGCTCCACGCTCAGGCCTTCGTCGTATGCGCCTGCTGCCCGCCAGACGATATTCTCTTCTCGCGCGGTTGGCGGAGCCGGAGGCATCGGACGCACGCGCCCCAGCGGCTTTGGGCGTGTAACCACACGAGTCTCATCGCGTACTGGCGGCATAACTGGGTTCCGTCCTGGGCGTTCGGGATCGTTCGGCAGAGTGGGCGGCCGCGGCGGTTGATAAGATGGCAACTGCCACTTAATTTTTTGAAGAGCAGCGCTATGATGAAAGGAAAGATGAACAAGAATACATTTTTCCTTATATTAGAATTATTTAGAAACATATTTTTAGCGATAAAATGAAAAGAAGAGGCTTTTTCTCGACTCTATTCTCGTCTTCGTCAATGCCCGAAAAAGTGTTTTTCGGCTATCAATTGGTTATGCTCGAACCGATCGACGGCTCTTTTCGACGTGGCATACGCCAGCTGATCGAGAACCGTTCGAGCGACGACAGCCCGAGGGCAAAATTCGACTTCTATAATACAATTGCCGATGCTTTGCGCAAGAACTTTTTCGCGGCGGAGTATGGATTCTGGGACATGGAAGAGGGCGATAGAGCCATTGAGACTTTCGGCGAGTGGGTGGACGAAATCACCGAAGCCATAGACGCCGACCCGGACGAAATGGCGGAAGTCCCCGAGAGTGGATTCGAGGAGCCGGACATTGACCGCATCAGTTGCGAAAAGAACTATATCGCAGTAACTGCCCTATTCCTCCTGGAGCGAAGCGCGAGCAATACAAAGCTGTACCAAATGCTTGCCTCGCTCGGCGAAGAATCCGCTACGGACAAGTATTCTTTCGAACGGCTTTTGGACATCTTCGCACTTATAGATTTTTCTCACGTGGCCGGCGATGCAGTGTTCGTCCTCCCTGGCAACGATGAGGACGGCCTTTCGTGGGAAGACATACACGGCGAGGGCTGGGAGTACTTGAAACCAATACTATAGCATATTAACCACAAAGAATCCCGAAGGGATTCAACATGAATAACACCGTATGAAATACGGTGGTACTGCGCGCGCTGACGACCCGGTACCGCGACGATATCAGCCATGGGTGATACGTCTGGCTCTCAGCCATGGGTTGCGCCCATGGCTAATCAAATGTTCAACCCCGGAGGGGTTGATGTGGGTGGCAGTGCCTGCCTCTACGTGTGTTATGACCCCGGTGGGGTTGATGTGGGCTGTTGTGCCTGTCTCATATACGTCAGCCATGGGTGATACGTCTGGCTCTCAGCCATGGGTTGCGCCCATGGCTAATCAAATGTTCAACCCCGGAGGGGTTGATGTGGGGCATACTGCCACTATTGCATATTAACCTCTAAGAATCCCGAAGGGATTCAACATGAATAACACCGTATGAAATGCGGTGCCACGGTACAGCTATGATACTGCGCCCCAGTTATTCGTCGATACTACAGTGAGACGTAATCGCAAAACAGCCCCAATCAATCAAAGTCACCGTTCTCATCGAATTCGAGGCCGTGTTCTTTCAGCAATTCAACATACTCTTCAATATATGATTTGGTTCTGTGGTGTTCTTCTTGGTTCTTGATATAATTTAACAGGGCATACTTCCTTTCCATTGAATAAGTAAATGCACCGTAGCCGCTCTGCCAACCTATGAATTCAGGGAAGAGGCATATCTCCTTGATGTATTTGGAGCTTGACAACTTGACATCCTTGACCAAATCGGCCAAGGCAATGGAAGGATGCAGGTGTGTCAATATATGTAAATGATCCTCCACACCGTTAATGCGGTACAAATGGCAGTTCTTGTTCTGTAACACACCTTTGATATAATTGTAAAGCTGCTGACGACCGCCAGCAACCATAGTCGGCCTCCTGTACTTTGTGCCGAAAACTATATGATATAGGATTTGCGTGTAGGTGCTCATTTTATGTCCTTTCGTTGGAATCTATGGGTTGCACGGATGCCATGGGTGTTATCTGTCTGCTCAGCCACGGGTTGCACCCATGGTTACTCGGAGAGTTCAACCCCGGAGGGGTTGATGTGGGTCATACTGCCACTGGATCAACTTCCGTGGGGTTGATGTGGGTGGCAGTGCCTGCCTCTACGTGTGCTAGCCATGGGTTGCACCGTCTATATGCCATGGGTGTTATGTCTTGCTCTCAGCCATGGGTTGCACCCATGGTTACTCAAGGCTTCAAAACCTGTGGGGTTGATATATATTAGCTATTTGATTTCCAAGTATATGCCATAGAAATGTTTAACTTTGAGCTTAGAATACCAATCCTCCAGATTCTCCTCGCCGAGCTGGCAGTACGAGCCGCCGCCTGCTCCGGTTTCCGTGGGTGGAGTATATGCGAGGATTGGAAACGGTTGGTTTATTGGTACCCTGATGGAATCTTTCGCGCATGAAATGGCTTCTCTAAGCAAATAGTTATCTTCGCCCCGGAGTACATTATTGTATTCAATCCCCGGGTATCTGATACTCAATTTGAACTTATCATTTTTAAGTATCCCCGAAAATGTAATCATTAGTGAATCTGCGTCATCGGTGAGGCCAGCCTTTTCGACCATATTCATGACGTAAACCATTGTATCTTTGCCCACAATGAAAGGCGATTCAATGATTTCATTCTTTATACCTAAATCGATGGAATCAATGACTTTGCCCTTGTCGAACTCGCGCACGACGACGTTAAAGACTTTGTTCCTCAGCGTGGTATCGTAGCAAACAACTTTAAGTACTTGTATATCTGCCAATTTGCAGATGGTTAACATATCATCGTTTTCGATATGTTTGAAATGAATCGTTGTGCTGTCTGTCTTCGCGCATAACATCGCAGGAAAAAACGCGAGAAGGATGAATAGAAATTGTTTCATTGTGTAGCTTTCATTAAGTAATTATTTTGAAGAAACATTTTCGAGTTAGTTCTCGTTATATCCGAATTGCCTGCACTGCAATACGTCTTTCCACCAGCATTCTCTTTCAATTTATCTCTAATATACTCATTTTTATAATAATTACCAAAAGAAAATCACAGAATCCCGACAGGTACTGCCCCATAGTAGAGTCTATGCCATGGGTTGCACTGTTGTCTATGCCATGGGTGATATATCTGTCTGCTCAGCCACGGGTGATACGTCTTGCTCTCAGCCATGGGTTGCACTGTCTATATGCCATGGGTGTTATCTGTCTGCTCAGCCACGGGTTGCACCCATGGTTACTCGGAGAGTTCAACCCCGGAGGGGTTGATGTGGGTCATACTGCCACTGGATCAACTTCCGTGGGGTTGATGTGGGTGGCAGTGCCTGCCTCTACGTGTGCTAGCCTCAGGTTGCACCCATGATAATCGGGTGCAACCTGTGTGGGATTTGTATATGTGTGTTTTCGTGGATTCTGTCTGGTCGCTTCTGCCCTATTCCTGTGGTGCAAAATCGTAGTAGTCCAAAGGAATGACGGGCAATGGTTGGCCATTGTGCTTGGCAAGGCCACGGATATAGTCCCATTGCGAAAATGCTTTGACATCAGCGTGAATGATTGAAGGAGTTAATTTCGCAATTAAGTACGAAAAATCGAAAAATGGAATCTTGGGGAACTCGATGTAGCTCACTTCGTCGTTGGGCATGATTCCTGCTTCAGTTTTGGCAATCTCGATTGCTTTGGCCAGGCCTCCCAATTCGTCAACGAGGCCATTATCTTTGGCCGCTATGCCTGACCAAATCCTGCCTTGAGCAATTTTATCGATATCTTCTTCTTTTTTGCCACGGCCATCGGCCACTTTCTTGACGAACTGCGAATAGGTCAGCTTCATGGAATTCTCGAATTGAGACCTTTCGTCGTCGGTAAGCCGACGGACTGGCAACCCCAGCGGGATTATCGGAAGCGTATAGGACGCGCCCAAATCGGCATATTTACCGGCCTTGACAGTTTCGTAAGTGATTCCGAGCGTGTCTTTTAGTCCTTTGTCATAAACCCAACTTGAAATCACTCCTATCGATCCGGTGATTGTAATCGGCGAAGCGACAATTTTCGAGGCATACATCGAGAGCCAGTATCCACCGGAAGCGGCCATGCTACCCTGGGAAACAATAATCGGTTTCGACTTATCGGCTTTGCACTTGCGCATTAGCTCGGAGATATAGTCCGAGGCCAATGGGTCGCCGCCGGGAGAATCTACGCGAAGGACAATTGCCTTGATGAACGGGCTGCGGAGCGCTGCCTGCATATTATAGACCAACGAACGCGCCTTGATGCCTGCGTCCATGTCGCATTCGCCAATTGCATAGATGATGGCGATGCCGTGCTTAGCAGAATTATCGCCCCAGTGGTCGTCGGTTGGCATTTGTTTTTCTTGGAGGTCGTCGATGTCGAAGGGGATTGTGTTCATCGGCTCATTTTTCCTTATCAAATCATCGGCATCGGACCATCTACCGAGTTCGTCCACCATTCTGCGGTTGAGCATCGTGTCGGCGCTCAGGAAGATTTCGTTATTCAAAATCTCATCGAATTGCGAATTGGTAAGCCTGCTGGTCGAGCAGATTTCATCTTTTGTGAATTTCATCCAATCGTCCAAAAGCGCTTGGCGCTGTTCGCGCTCGCCTTCGCTCATTTTGTCCCTGGCAAAGCTTTCGGCTGCAGATTTGTATTTGAAAAGTCGAATCTCGTCGAACCCGACTCCGAATTTGTCGAGCATTCGTTTGTAGTACGAACGCCCCAGATTGTATCCTCCGAAAGAATACGTACCGATGGGGTCGCAAACGATTCTGTCGGCAACCGTAGCGAAATGGTACAGGTCCAAGTTGCCCCGATCGATAAACACATAGATCTTCTTCCCTTTCGATTTGGCCTGTTTCAGCTTTTCGCGAATCTCCCACATCATTTCGCGGCCTGTATTCACGTCGGTCAGATTCACAGCAATTGCTGTAACCATTTTGTTTTCGCAGGCACGGTCGATTTTATTGAAGACCTCGAAGAGCGTTTCGCTGTTCTGGTCGAAAAATCCTCGAGTTTGGTATTTAATACTTTTGCTCAAATCAAGCTTGGCAACGTAATGGAAAGGTACAATATCTGGCATAATTGTTCGATCGTGCGCACCAGAGCGTAAAATCAAACTGTTCCCAAGTTTATTTCCGTCGCGGTCGTTACTGGCCAGGAAACCAATGCTTCCGGTACCGAATCCGACATCGATGCCGAGAGAAATCGATTTGTCGTCGAAATACCTGCCGCTCAGGTGAATACCGTCGAGAACCTCGAAATTCGCACCAAAGCTGTATTTAGAGTCTTTGATTTCTCGGTCGAATGCGCAATCTGCGAAAAACGTGAACGGGGCGCCGCCGAAAGGTCGAAGAGCAGCTTCTAAATATGTTTCGCGGTCTGTTCTGTCGGCCGAAAACGTCTGGCCGCCGGAAATGGACATCATGTCGTGCGGCCGGTAGTACGCGCCCCAATGCCAAGTATTGCTGCGTCCAGATAGGAATTTATCCCCACCAACGAAGCCATATCCAACGCCCCAACCGAATGTGCGGCTGCCGAAGCCGAGAGAAATGCGGTAATCGGTTACTGAATAGTTCGTGTCCGAACGGTGCACCCAGCCAAATCCAAGGTGCGGGAATGCAATGAATGCGCCATACTCTTTGAAGGAGAACATTTTGCTGTTGGCATCGTTCAGCACGAGCATTGCGTCCGAATCGTGAAGATAGTTCAGCAACGAAGGATTGTCGAATCCATAGAGGCCGAATTTGTTAGCCCCAGGCGAAGACACCTGGAACTGCGAAAGTCCGTAATAGTTTAAAAAGCTGTTTTGCGACGATGCCACCGCAAAAGATGCAAGCAGGCAAATAGCCCATATTGCTAATTTCCTTTGAAAACGCATAATTGCTCCATGTTAATATTTAAATATCACATTTCGATTGTTATTGCAATGAACTCAAGCCGAAAAGCAAAACGGAAATTGTATTGAAAAATGCAAAACTCAGTGAGAATCTTGCAAAATGAGTTTTTCAAATTAATAAGTAAAAATCAAATATTCATATATTTTTTATGTGATTTGATCGATGTGAACAAAT
>CAZSWR010000076.1:0-17741 GCA_964610885.1 uncultured Hyphomicrobiales bacterium
TTTGTTTTTTGCTCTTGGCATTTTGTTAATTCCTTATATTTTTTGATTAGTGGCAATAGGGGGAGCGCGCTTTGCTTCGAGTTAGTTAATGGCCCCTAAAGCCGAATTTTTGAAAAAGTACATAAGCCGATATGCGCCGAATGGCTATTAGCCGATTGCGAGCATATTTTTCACGCGTTTTTCGTCCGTTTTGTGGACGAGCGTCGATTGGCGAAGATTGCGCTTTGTCTTGCGAGTTTTCTTCGTCAGGATGTGGCTTTTGTAAGCTTTTTCTCTCTTAATTTTTCCGCTTGCGGTCAACTTGAACCTCTTTTTTGCGGAAGCAACCGTTTTCATTTTAGGCATCGTAAATCCTTACAAATAAATTGAAACAAAAAACCGGCATTTTCATGCCATCTAAAGAATAATTACTTCTTTTTCGCTTTTTCCGGGGCAAGCACGACCATCATGGTTTTCCCTTCGAATTTGATCGCTTGGTCCACTTTTGCATCCTCGGCGAGGGCAGCGACGAACCTTTCGAGCAGATCGCGGCCGATTTCCTGGTGCGTAACCTCGCGGCCACGGAAGATAATCGATGCTTTGACCTTGTTTCCATCCTCGAGGAATTGCTTGGCGTGCCGCACTTTGAAATTGAAATCGTGCGTATCGGTCCTCCACTTGAAGCGCAATTCTTTCATTTGCTGCTGTTGCTGCTGTTTGCGCTGGTGTTTTTCCTTCTTTTGGATTTCGTAGAGGAATTTCCCGTAGTCGATGATTTTGCAGACGGGCGGAGTGGCCTGCGGTGCGATTTCGACCAAATCGACTTCGCGTTCCTCGGCCATGCGGACAGCCTGCGCCTTACTCATAACGCCAAGCATTTGCCCTTCTTCGGTAACTACACGAACCTCTTTGGCGCCGATCTCGTGATTGATTCTGTGACGCCGGTTGGAATCCTTACGCGGGTCTCTCGGACCCCCTCCAAATTGCGAGTAATGTGCTAATTTCAAATATTACCTTAAACTTAATTTATAAATATGATCATACTCATAAACTACAAAGATAATTATTATTTCACCAATTTAAAAAATATTTCTTATTGAACGCAGAAAAAGTCGTAATTTTATAATCGCTTTGATTGCATTTTCTAAAGAGTTAGATGCAATTATAGACGTTTTGCACAGTCCGAAACAATTGCCCGGGGCGTGCGGCAGCCAGCAATCCAAGGCATGAAACCGGAATTGCTGTGCTTCTTGTTCTAATCAGAAATAAACTTTATATAAATAAATTGGAATGGAAAATGGCAGAAATAATTAAAAACGATCAAGAGCTGCGCCGCGAGGAAGAATTGGCACTGCTCGAAGAAGCAGGCGTCGTGGCGTATCCTTACTCTTTCGAGAAAACACACATGTCGGCCGAAATTCTTGCGAACTTCGACGACGAAAACCCCGAACCGCTCAGCAACGTCGGGATCGCCGGCCGAGTGATGAGCATACGCAAGATGGGCAAAGCCAGCTTTTGCCACATCCAGGATCAGGGCGGCCGCATCCAGATCTACATGAAGCGCGACGAAGTCCCCGATTTCTACGAGCAAATGAAAAATATCGACATAGGCGATTTCGTCGGCGTGCGCGGCTTTGCTTTCCGCACCAAAACGGGCGAAGTCTCCGTCCATACCAAAGAGATTGTGCTGCTGGCCAAATCGCTCAAACCGCTCCCAATCGCCAAGGAAGAAGTGGACGACGAGGGCAATAAAATTGTTTACGATGCCTTCGCAGACAAAGAACTTCGCTACCGCAAGCGCTATATCGACCTGGTTGTGAACTCCGAAATCCGCGACGTTTTCTTCAAGCGTTCGAAAATCATTTCGTCGATTCGCCGCTATTTCGAAAAGAATGGATGGCTCGAGGTGGAAACTCCAATCCTCCAGCCCATGTACGGCGGCGCAAGTGCCCGTCCGTTCATCACGCACCACAATGCGCTCGACATCCCGCTGTACTTGCGTATTGCCGTCGAACTGTACCTGAAAAGGCTTATCGTCGGCGGATTCGAAGGCGTCTTCGAGATTGGCCGGAACTTCCGCAACGAGGGCATGGACAAAAACCACAATCCCGAATTCACCCTGATGGAAATCTACGTCGCCTATAAGGACTACAACTGGATGATGGAAATGACAGAAGACCTCATCCGCACGGTCGCTATGGAGGCCAACGGCACTACTAACGTGGTTTACGACGGAAAAGAAATTGACCTGGGCAAGCCTTTCGCCCGCCGCAAAATGTTCGATTTGTTCCAAGAATATACCGGCAAGAACCTGCGCGGACTCAGCCGCGAGCAATTGCTCGAAGCCGCTCGGGACTTGGGCGTCGAGGTGGCACCGAATGCCACATCGATGAAGATTTTAGATGAAATTTTCGGCGCTAAAGTGGAAGACAACCTGATCCAGCCCACTTTCGTTATCGATTATCCAGTCGAAATGTCGCCGCTCGCCAAAAAGCACCGCTCCGAAGAGGGCCTCGTGGAACGCTTCGAATTGTTCGTCAACGGTAGCGAACTGGCCAATGCCTTCAGCGAGCTGAACGACCCGCGCGACCAACGCGCCCGCTTGGAAGAACAAGCCATCAACCGCGCCGCCGGCGACGACGAAGCTATGGTGCTCGACGAAGACTTCCTGAACGCAATCGAAATTGGTATGCCGCCGACAGCCGGCCTTGGTATGGGTATCGACAGGTTGGTAATGCTCCTGACGGGCGCAATGTCGATCCGCGACGTGCTGTTCTTCCCGCAAATGAAACCCCTGAACGACAAATAATCTGCGCAGCTGGTATTTCGGCTTCGCACCAAATAAAAACACATCCGATGATTTCAGTTTTCATCGGATGTGTTTTTTTATTCAAAATTGTGCGTTAGAAAGTCCCTCAATCCCTAAATCCCTTTCTCCCAAAGGGCGAAAGTGACTTCCAACAGAACACCCTTCTCCCGTCGGGAGAAGGGCCGGGGATGAGGGTATAGCAAAAATGTCAAATATTAATGAACAAATTGGGTTTATCCTAAATCATTGCTTCACAAGATCCTTTAGAGCACATCGCAGAAGTAAATATCCTCCACGTTGAGCCTTTCGAGTATCGACTGCTTGATCGCGTCGCGCAGTTCGGGGACTTGGATCTTGTCGATGACGTTCGAGCTAAAGGCGTTGAGCAGCAACGCCCTGGCCTGGCTTTCGGAAATGCCTCGCGAACGCAGGTAGAACATCGATTCTTTGTCCAAATAGCCGGTCGTGGCCCCGTGCGAACACTTTACGTCGTCGGCATAGATTTCCAATTGCGGCTTGGTGTTCACGGTGGCATCGTTCGAGAGCAAGACATTTTTGTTCGATTGGTAGGCTTCGGTCTTTTGGGCGTCCGGCCTGACGACGATCTTTCCATTAAACACGGCTTGAGATTTATCGGCAAGGATGCCTTTGTAGATTTCGTCGCTCGTGCAGTTTGGTTTCGCGTGGTCCACGAAGGTGTGGTTGTCCACGAACGAATTGTCGTCCAGCAGGTAGAATCCGTACAGTTTGGTTTCGCAAAGCCTGTCGTGGTGCACGCCGGAGACGTCGTTCCGAGTAAATTTGCCCTTCAGCGTAACCTGTGTGTCGTGGAAGACGGAGGCGTGGGCCTGGCGGCAAGCAGTTTCGCCGATGTAGTAGCCTTTGCCGCCATCGTTTTGGAATTTGCAGAAATCAATGTGCGAAAAAGGTGCGAGTGCCACTTCCGTTACCACGTTTGTAACCGATTCGCTCGCGCCCAGCGAGTAATGGCTTTCGACGATTCTCGCCGAGGAACATTCGCCGACGACGACAAGGTTATGCGCCATGGAATAAACCTTGCCCTCGGCCGAGTTCGTGAAGAATATCAAATGAATCGGCTCGCTAATGTTTTTTCCTTCGGGGATTATAATGAATGCGCCATCGCGCGCAATTGCCGTATTGATCAGCGAAAAGGCATTCTCGGGCGATGATATTTTCCCATAATGCTCGGAAATCACATCCGAGTATTTCGTCATAGATTCGGCCAAGCTGCCGACCACAAGCCCTTTGTACCGGCTGGTTATTTTCGACAGTGCGGGCACGTAGAATCCATTTACGAATACTAAAAAGTTTTCGGTCGAGCCGGGCAATTCCGCCTTTTTAAGGTCGGCTTCCGTTGGCATTGCGTTTCCTGCGCTGCGAGTCGGGACGAATTCATGGGCCGTGAGGAAATCAACCGATGTGTATTTCCAGTCTTCGTTCTTTTTTGTAGGAAAGCCCTTTTTTATCCAAGCGGTGTACGAGTGTTTTCGGGCTTCCTTGATCGCGGCCGGCCCGTGGGCGTAAGTCTGCTCGAAGTGTTCGTACTCCGAGATCAGGCTGTTCACCAAGTCATGTTTGTTTTCCATTTTTTTCTCCTTGGTGCGCGCCGTTAGTTAGAAAACTCTTTTTTAATCTCGTCGTAGCCCTGCTCTTCGAGTTCGAGAGCCAATTCCTTGCCGCCGGATTTGACGATTCGGCCCTTGTAGAGCACGTGCACGAAGTCCGGCACGATGTAGTCAAGCAACCTCTGGTAGTGCGTGATCACGAGGAAGGCATTGTCCGGCTTGGCCAGTTTGTTCACGCCATTGGCCACGATCTTCAGCGCATCGATGTCCAGCCCGGAATCGGTTTCGTCCAAAACTGCCAGTTTCGGTTCGAGCATAGCCATTTGGAAAACTTCGTTGCGTTTCTTTTCGCCGCCAGAGAATCCTTCGTTCACCGAACGGTTGAGGAAGCTCTTGTCGATATCGACCAAAGCGGCCTTTTGGCGCATCATCGCGAGGAAATCCATTGCGTCGAGCGGGCTTTGGCCGCGGTGCTTGCGGATTTCGTTAATCGCGGTCTTCATGAAATTCGTATTGGCCACGCCTGGGATCTCGACCGGATACTGGAACGCGAGGAAAACACCTTCGCGAGCGCGCACTTCGGCCGGCAGATCGAGCAAATTTTTGCCCATGTATTCCACTTGTCCGGCGGTTACCTCGAACTCTTCGCGTCCGGCCAGTACGGAGGCCAGAGTGCTTTTCCCAGAGCCGTTCGGCCCCATGATTGCATGGATTTCGCCAGGTTTCACTTCCAGGTTGATACCCTTCAGGATCGGGTTGTCCCCGATTTTCGCATGTAAGTTTTCAATTTTAAGCAACGACATAACAATTACTCTTTATTATTTAATAATTTTTTATTTCAAATGATTATTCAGTTTTCAATACAAAAGCCGTTTGATCCTATTCATGTGCATCAACCGACGCTGCCCTCGAGGCTTATCGAAAGCAGTTTCTGGGCCTCGACTGCAAATTCCATCGGGAGTTGGTTCAGCACTTCGCGGGCATACCCATTGACGATCAGGCCGACGGCGTCCTCTTGGGAGATTCCGCGCTGGCGGCAGTAGAAGAGTATGTCTTCGGAGATCTTCGATGTGGTGGCTTCGTGTTCGACGACGGCCGATTTATTGCTGGATTCGATGTATGGGAAAGTGTGCGCGCCGCATTTGTCGCCCAAGAGGAGCGAGTCGCATTGCGAGAAATTGCGGGCGTTTTCGGCAGTTTTAATCACTTTGACCAAGCCGCGGTAGCTGTTCTGGCTGCGGCCGGCGGAAATACCTTTGGATACGATTCGGCTCTTCGTGTTTCGGCCGATGTGAATCATTTTCGTTCCTGTGTCCGCCTGTTGGTAATTGTTCGTTACGGCCACAGAGTAAAACTCTGCCGATGAATTATTTCCTTTCAGGATGCAGCTTGGGTATTTCCAAGTGATGGCCGAACCGGTCTCCACCTGCGTCCACGAGACTTTGGAATTGTCCTCGAGGCAAATGGCACGTTTCGTAACGAAGTTGTAAATGCCGCCTTTTCCCTCTTTGTCGCCCGGATACCAGTTCTGGACGGTCGAGTACTTGATTTCGGCATCCTTGTGGACGACTAACTCGACGACTGCGGCATGCAATTGGTTTTCGTCGCGCATCGGCGCCGAGCACCCCTCCAGGTAGCTCACGTACGCGCCCTCTTCGGCGACAATCAATGTGCGCTCGAATTGGCCGCTGGATTTGGCGTTGATACGGAAATAGGTCGATAGTTCCATCGGGCAGCGCACTCCGCGCGGGATGTAGCAAAATGACCCGTCGCTGAAGACTGCCGAATTGAGCGCGGCGAAATAATTATCCGTTGCGGGCACCACGGAGCCAAGGTATTTCTCGACCAAGTCCGGGTGGTTCAGAATCGCCTCGCTGATGGGGCAGAAAATGATGCCAAGCTCGCTCAATTTGTCGCGAAACGTGGTCGCCACCGAAACGCTGTCCAGCACGGCATCGACGGCTATGCCCGAAAGCGCGGCCTGCTCGGAAAGCGGGATGCCGAGCTTCTCGAATGTTGCCCTGATTTCCGGGTCCACTTCGTCCAATGATTTCGGTTTGTCGGTTGTGGATTTCGGTTGCGCATAGTAATAAATATCGTTATAATCGATTGGCGGAAACTTCAAGTGCGCCCAATTCGGCTCTTTCATTGTCTGCCAATGGCGGAAAGCCTTCAATCGCCATTCGAGCATGAATTCGGGCTCGTTTTTCTTTTTTGAAATGTACCGGACAATATCTTCGCTGAGGCCCTTCGGGGCGTATTCATTGTCGATGTCCGACGTGAACCCGTATTTGTAATCATTTTCGGTTAAGTCTCGTACAACTTTTGATTGATCATCCATTAGTCAACCTTGCCAATTAGTTTATTATTATTTTCATTTTCGTCGATAAAGGACAGGCCGGCTTCGGGCAGCCCGCTCCGCGACAAGTCGGCAATTGTCGTCTTGCGCAGAATTGTATTAATCTCATGTTGAATTTTTCCGATCGAACTGCGGAGGGTGCATTCGTCTGTGCGGCCGCAGGATTCGCCACCGGCGTGCTCGAAGCACTCCACGATGGCAGTGTTTTCGTCGATAGCTTTAATGATATCTTCGACCGAAACCTCCGTGGCCGGCTTGGCCAGAGAGTATCCTCCCTTTGCGCCCTGCCGCGAGGAGACGATCCCGCTCTGAATTAGTTTTTGAAGCGTTTTCGAGAGGAACTCGAAAGAAATATTCAGTTTCTCCGAGATTTCTTTGGCCGAAATCAGCCTCGACGGATTCCTCGAAATATACTGCACAGCAAGGATCGCATATTCAATTTTTTTCGATAGCCTAATCATTACATCTTTCATTTTCACATCAAAGCAGACAAATATTGTCCGATTTACATATTGCACGACGCAACTAAAATCGGACTATTGTAATCGTATTTGAATTTTTATGATTTTTTTTAGGTTATATATCGGTTTGAGTGGAGTGGCAGGTCTTCAATCAGAAAAATCGGGCGGGTTTGGAACCCGCCCCTACAGAAGAATTGAATTCATTTTAATCATTCAAATCACACGAATCAGAATTCTGACAATTATCACATCATCACATCATCACATCATCACATCATCACATCACCACATCACCACATCACCACATCACCACATCACCACATCATCACATCACCACATCATCACATCATCACATCTGCTAATTAACTAATCCTCGCGTTACCTGGCCAAGCACTTCCCTGTCATCTCGGTGGGTTGCGGGATGTTCATGATCTTTAGAATCGTCGGGGCAACGTCCGCCAGAACTCCATCATCGACTGCCGAGAATTGCTCCGAGACGACGATGCACGGCACAGGATTGAGCGAGTGGGCTGTGTTTGGCGATCCGTCGTCGTTCACGGCGTAGTCTGCGTTACCGTGGTCGGCGATAATAATCGGCGTAAATCCATTGGCCAGCGCGGCCCGTACAACGTCGCCAACGCATTCGTCCACGACGGAGACAGCCTTTTCGATGGCGGGATAGATGCCTGTATGGCCCACCATGTCTCCATTTGCGAAATTGAGGCAAACGAAATCGGCAGATTTCTCATTTAATTCTTTCACGATCGCATCGCGCACCAAATAGGCACTCATTTCGGGTTGAAGGTCGTAGGTGGCCACCTTGGGCGATGGAATCATCACGCGGCGTTCGCCGGGGAATTCCTGCTCGCGGCCGCCGGAGAAGAAGAATGTTACGTGCGGATATTTCTCAGTTTCAGCGATGCGAATCTGCTTCAATCCCAACTTTGAAACTATCTCGCCGAGAGTATTCTCCACGTTGTCTTTGTCGAAGGCCACATGCACTCCGCGGAAAGTTTCGTCGTAGTTCGCCATGGTAACGTAGTGCAAATCAATTGTCTTCATATCGAATTCGGGCATATCTTTTTGCGTCAGCACGACGGTGATTTCGCGGAGCCTGTCCGTACGGAAATTGAAGCAAATGAAAGCGTCGCCCGGCTCGACGGCGGCGATTGGATTCCCGTTTTCGCCTGTGATAACGGCAGGCTTGACGAATTCGTCTGTAACGCCGGCTTCGTAGGATGCCTTAATCGCTTCGCTTGCGGACCGGAAACGTTCGCCAATGGATTTGGTCATCAGGTCGTAGCCCACCTTCACTCGTTCCCACCGTTTGTCTCGATCCATGGTGTAGTAGCGCCCGCAGACAGTCGCAATCTTGCCGGCGGAGCCTTCCAGGTGCTGCTCGAGCTGTTCGATGAATCCAAGCCCGGAGCGCGGGTCGCAATCGCGCCCATCCATCAGCGCGTGGATGAAGACGTCCTCGAGGCCCATGTCGCGAGCCATATCGCAGAGTTCGTAGAGGTGTTGGTTGGACGAATGCACTCCCCCATCGGAAACCAGGCCGAGCAGGTGGAGTTTTTTGTGATTCTTTGTTGCATATTCGATGGCAGCCACGATGGCCGGATTCTTTCGGAAGTCTCCTTCGCGAATTGATTTATTGATACGGACGAGGTCCTGATAGACGACGCGCCCGGCCCCGATATTCAGGTGGCCCACCTCGGAATTGCCCATCTGGCCGTCCGGCAGGCCGACGTTTTCGCCACAAGCGAGCAAACGGCCGTGAGGATATTTTTCGGTAAGGGCATCGATGTTGGGCGTGTTTCCCGAGGAAATCACGTCGCGGCGGGAATGGTCGCCAATCCCCCAACCGTCTAAAATCATAAGAATTGCGCGGTTAATATTCATCATTTTTTTCTAATTGATTCAAAAAAACTGATTGATTGACGTCCTAAACCGATTTATATTTCTGGTTCTATATCCTTATAGGAGCTTGTTGAATAAGACAAGAAATATGGAACACGGGGTATAGGGTATTGGGTATAGGGTATAGGAACCAGTGCAAGTCGTTGATAAGCCACAGTGTGGCAAGCCCCACTGCTTCCTGAAAGGGAATGTCTCAAAAGCCAGAAAAACTGTTTTTGGGTCATGTTGAACGAAGTGAAACATCCATATATTGCAATGATTTATGGATGACAATGGATTCTTCACTTCGTTCAGAATGACACTTTTGAGACAGCCCCCTCTGTGCCATCCCACGGGTTAACCAATGGGTTCGATCCAAGTCATATTTCCAATATTATCAATGTATTAGCCCATACCGTTCTTTAGCCCACTTAGAAAAAGGGTGTTGGGGGATTTCTTGAAATATCAATGACTTATCGCGATGTATGCAAATAATTGAAACACATTGTTGCAGATGTTTAATTTTGCCTTCGGGCTGATAAAAACCAAGCTATATACTTTATAATTATTTTTATTATTACAATAATATAATTTTGATAATATTAGCCAATATTGTATCTTTGTAAAAAGGAGTGTTCATTTAATAATGATGAGACAAATGATAAACAAAAAACAAAGACTGTTCAGCTTATTAATGCTCCTATTGCTTATCCCGGCGGCCTACGCCTGTAGAGAATACGACAACTTCACGACCTATTACAATACCTATTACAATGCCGACCGACTGATGGGCGAGGCAGAAGAAGAATTTGAGTACCAAGACGAGAAAATCCGCGTCGATCCGCGAGTGATAACTCCCGATCCGAAAATCACTTTCGACATGCCTGCCAGCGCCGGCGCTCC
Source organism: uncultured Hyphomicrobiales bacterium (assembly GCA_964610885.1). Lineage (GTDB taxonomy): Bacteria > Bacteroidota > Ignavibacteria > Kapaibacteriales > UBA2268 > CAZSWR01. The sequence goes on from CAZSWR010000076.1 coordinate 9,997, forward strand.
ACCATTCCTTCAGAATATCATCATCTCCCAGCAGAAACTGCAACCCGTCCAGACCAAGCTGGATTCAGTCATTGTCAAGTGTTCAAAAATCCTTGCTAAGCACCCCAAAAGCAATTATGTGGACAAATCTTTGTTCCTGATCGCGAAGGCTTATTTCTACCGCAGGGAATGGCTACCATCGCAGATCAAATGCTCGGAGCTACTGGACAAATACGAGAATAGCGACCTAGCGCCGGACGCCTATTTGCTCATGGCCAAAGACCTTTTGATACAAAAGAAATTTCATGCCGGCAAGATTGCACTCTCGCGCACAGTCGATATGGCATGGGCTAAGAAGCGGTACGACATCCTTTCGGAAACGTTCAAAGTGCAGGCAGACCTCGCCCTTTACGAAAACGAACCCGACGAGGCAATGAAGCCATACCGCCAGGCCGTGGCCCAAACCGAAGACAACACAATGAAGGCCCGCTGGCAAACTGACCTCGGACTGCTGCTCTACAGGATCGGCCGATTCGACGACGCTGCAAAGGCACTGCTGAAGGTGCACGAGTTCAATCCTGACTATGTAACCGAATTCGAAGCATACATGTATCGCGCACAATCCTACACAAGGACAGGGAAATTCCCCGAAACTGAAAGAATTATTCAAAAGCTGGCAAACGACCGCAACAACGAACCATGGGAGCCGTGGATTCATGTACTGAAAATGGACCTTGCCCGCTTCAAAAAGGACGACAGCACATACTACGCAACCGAAAAATTCGCAGATTCGGCATATGCTTCGTTTCCCGCGATCCAGACAGTCTATTTCGAGCGGGGTATGGAATTCTTCTACAAAAAAGAATTAGGCAACGCCCGTAGGTATTTCGCTCGAACGAGGACTCTCAGAACATCAATGTACTACATAGCCGACAAAACGTATTACCTGCTGACCCAATGGGAGCAAAAGCAAAACTACGTCCAGAAACCCGTCAAGCAATTCCTTGCGGGCGAAACGCTTCCCGATTCTTCGCGCCAAGCGGTATCGCTGACCCTCTTTGACTTGGGGCGCGTTTTCGAGCAGCTCCAGATGAAAGACTCGGCAATCGTTCGGTTTAAATTGGCCTCGCAGATCGGATTGGAAAAGAGTCCGGCAACCGCCAGATACGTCTATGCGTATTCGAGGACCGTGCAGGACAGTTTCCCTGACCTGGCCGATTCTCTGCTCGAAGTGCTCGTCGATAAATACCCACGCACCGAATACGGCCGCGAAGCAATCGTGCGCCAAGGCTATACGAGCAACTACCTTATCGATACGGCTGCCGATTTGTTCCGCTCCGGCAAGCAACTGATGAGGAACAAAGACTATCCGTTCGCTCTTAGCCAATTCGACAAGGTTTACAAAGGATTCCCCAAGAGCACCTACGCCCCGCGCGCCATCTACACTACCGGCTGGCTCTACGAGAAGAACCTGAAGATAGTCGATTCGGCTCTGTATTATTATCAATTGCTACAGAAACTCTATCCCGAAAGCGATTATGCAAAAGACGTCAAGCAAAGCGTCGAATTCCTCGCAGCCAAACGTGCTGGTATCGCATACGTGGACTCTGCCGAAATCAAAAAGCAGAAACAAGACTCTATCGCAAAAGAGAAACAAATGAGGCTCGAAAAGGAAAAGAAGGAAAACGAAGCTGTTTTCAAAAACAAGAAAACGCCAAACATTAAAGATAAAATTAATGCCAGAGAAAAAAATAATAATACCATCAACCCGATGGATCTGATGAATAAAACACCCAACAATATTCTCGAGGGCGCTAAAGACCTGATTAAGAATCCACCGGTGGACGTCAAGCACAACATACCGACCAGCATGGAAGACCTTCTGAAATCCGACAGCACGAAGCCCAAGCAACCAAGCCCTCCGCCCGCCCAACCAACGCCAGCGGACACGAACAAACCGAAACAAAATGGCGGCCAAGGCAAAGGAACTGAAGGCAAGCAAACGGGTATGAACGAATGCCACCCGCCCAATGCCGGCAGGCCAAGCATTTTCCTTGCTTTCGTCGAGCAGAAAACGATTGGTATCGAAGCATAAAAGTTTTATTTCATAGCACTAAGAATAACGCGAACGACCGAAATAATATGGCAAAAAAGAAAGAAAACATAGAAGAGACAGCAACGGAAATCAAACCAATTCGTGCTCCGAAGAAGTCAACCAAGAAACCAATCGAATCGAGCGATGCTTCTCTGTCGCTTCTGCAGAAGCAGCTCTCGTGGTACAAATCATTTTTCGACAACGCAACCGACGCCGTTTTCATCGTCCAACCCGAGACGTGGAGCGTGCTCGATGCAAACGAATTCGCAGCGCAATTGCTCGGCATCGAGAAAGATAAATTGCTCGGCACAGTGCTGCCGCAGTTCCGAAGGATTTTTAAGCTACTCAATAAAACCAGTTCGCCGATGGTACTCAGCGAACTCTCGCTGGACGTCCCCGACAACGACAACCTGATGGTCGAGGTTAGCGCCCGATTCTTCGAGTACGAAGGCCAGAGGCTGATCCAAGCGATCGCCCGCGACGTCAGCGAGCAGCACGCCCTAACGGACAAATTGGTCCAAGCCGACAAGTTAGTCCTCCTTGGCCAGCTATCGGCGGGCGTGGCCCACGAGATTCGCAATCCGCTCGCTGCTGTGAACCTTAACCTCCAGATACTCAAACGCCAGCTGCAACAGGACGCACCCGAATACGCCTACGTTTGCACTGCCCTTCAGGGCGTCGAACGAATCACGCGAATCGTCGAGGTAACTCTCAATTTCTCGCGTCCGGCCGTACCGGACATCCAAGGGCTGAACCTGAACGCGCTGCTGCCGTCCACTCTGGAACTGGTGGCTTCGGTGCTGAAGCGCAAAGAAATCTCCGTCGAATTGAAATTGGACGACTCGCTTCCGGCCGTCGCAGCCGACGCCAAGCAAATGCAACAGGTGTTTATCAACCTGATCACGAACGCAGCCGATGCGATCAAAACCAAAGGGCAAATCACGATCTCGTCGTATCGGGAGGATGCCGCGAGGCGCTTCGAGGGCAGCTATGTGGTGGTGGCCGTTTCCGACACGGGCAGCGGAATTCCGCCGGAGGACTTGTCCAAAATTTTCAACCCGTTCTTCACGCGCAAGGCCGAAGGTACCGGATTGGGACTGCCCATCACTCAGCGAATTCTGCACCAGCACAATGGAATCATCGACGTGGAAAGCAGCGTCGGGAAGGGCACAACTTTCTACGTAAAGCTACCGATCCCGAAATAGGGCTATCGGCTGCATTTGATTGAAATATAACGACATATGAAGAGCGGGCCGAGCCAAAGTCCGCAAAAGAAGTTGAATACAAAAGTTTTTTTTGTTCTTTGCAAATGAAATTTGCGCCTTGTGAGTCTTTTATATATAATTGAAATAGGTGGCGGCTGCTACTCGTGATTAATAGTGCAGCGAAACGAAAATAACGAAGAATGGGCATAGAATCATTTTTCCTTATATTAGATTTCAAAAGACTCCTCCGCGGAGAGCCGGCAAAGGGATGTTACCTTTTCTTTCAATGATTAATATTCGCGCTTGGCTTTCACTAAGGCACAAAAGTGTTCGCATGAATTATTGGAAGAAATTATAGTAATAAATGAAGAAAAGAATATGAGCCTACAAAATTACACGATTGTTGTTATCGAAGACGATCCATTGGTCAACCAAACGGTGAAGGGAATCCTTTCGTCGAAGTACAGCCGAGTGCATTCGTACCTGGAGGCGAACCAGGCAATCAACGACCTGCACTCTCTCAGCCCCGACCTGATCCTGCTCGATATTTTCCTGGGCCACGCCAATGGTTTGGACATTTTGGAACAGTTGCGTAAGCAGGGCTTTTCCATGCCGGTTATCATGATGACTGCCTTTTCGGACATCAAAATGGCCGTCCGCGCAATGAAACTCGGAGCCGAGGACTTCATCGTGAAGCCTTTGGACCTTGAGCAATTGGAATTGGCCGTCGAGCGTTCGCTCCAAAACTACGATTTGCGCCGCCAGGTCAACCTCCTCGAGGAGCAACTGCGCCAAGAGCAGCCCAGCGAGATTCTCGGCGCGAGCGAGGGCATGGTGAAGGCCACAGAAATGGCAAAAATCGTCTCGAAAGCCGATACGACAGTGCTAATCCTGGGCGAATCCGGCACAGGTAAGGAATTGATGGCCCGGTACATACACGAGAACTCGCCAAGGGCGCGCGGGCCTTTCGTAACGATTAACTGCGGCGCAATTCCGCGCGAATTGGCCGAAAACGAACTATTCGGCTACGAACGAGGCGCTTTCACCGGCGCTACCGAAAAGGTGAAGCAGGGCAAATTCGAACAGGCGCACCACGGCACGATCCTTTTCGACGAAATTGCAGAGCTGAGCCTCGAGCTACAAGTCAAATTGCTCCGAGTTCTTCAAGAACGCAAATTCTACCGCTTGGGCGGCGCGAAGGAAATCGCTGTGGACGTGCGAGTGATCGCATCGACGAATCGCGACCTCGAGAAATTGGTCGAAGAAGAAAAATTCCGCGAGGATCTGTTCTACAGGTTGAACGTGGCTCGAGTGATCCTCCCGCCCCTTCGCGATCGCGGGCACGACATCATGCTCATTGCTTCATCGTTCGTCAATGAGTTCAACAAAAAATTTGGCAGAAGCATCACCGGTTTCAACTCCGAAGCAGTCGATATTCTGACTTCGTACCAATGGAAGGGAAACATTCGCGAGCTGCGCAACGTGGTGGAAAGGGTTGTTTTGCTGGAGCAAAACGATATTATCTCGAAGGAAAGCCTTAGCTTCCTGAATACAAGCGGCTCGACGATCGTCCCGGCACCGGCCAAGACGAATATGGAACTCAAAGACGGGCAGCACCACCTTCTGATTTCTTCCAAAGGAGTTACTCTCGGCGCCGTAACCCGCGATTTGATTATTCAGACACTGAACATTACTAACGGCAATCAAATTAAAGCTGCCAAGCTGCTCGCTATCTCACGGGCAAAATTGCGCTACCGTATCGAGCAGTTGGGTATTAATATATCTGGCAAAAATATATCATAACAATATGGACTCAACACAAGCAATATCGATACTGCAGAACGATCCCGATTCGGAGAAACGGCGGGAAGCGATCGATTATCTGATACTCTCGAGGGATTACAGCCGCGATGTATTGTATGCTCTGGCTATTGGACTGGAAGACCCGGACGACGGCATCAAAGACCTTTGTTGCCGCATCTTGGCGAACATTCCGAAAGAGTTTGCCGACAATGCCGGTTATGTGCTGGCGCCGCTGATAACGCATGAGAACATTGAAATCCGCAACCTTGCCGGCGATATTTTGCAAAACATCGGAGCGGAAGCCGTCAAATGGCTAACGCCGTATCTGGGGGATTCGGACCATTCGTCCCGCCAATTCGCTGTTGAGTTGCTCGGAAAAATTGGCGATCCATCGGCAGCGGACGAAATTGCCAGATACTTGGGCGATTCGGACCTTAATTTCGTCAATGCAGCCATCGAAGCTCTTGGCAAAATGAAAGCACACGAGTACATCGACGATATTGCAGCAATGTACAGTATCGAAGACTTTAAACCTACGATAATTGAGTCCATCGGGCGAATGTGCAGCCCGAAATCGCAGGAATTCCTGCTGCAAGTGATGAAATCCGAAGAGGACCCGTTCTACAGGCTCGCCGCTATCGACGCTCTGGCCACCTGCGGAGACGACGTGGAGATTTGCAAAGAGATGATCGGCCAAATGGCCAGCGAAAAGGAAGAACTTCAACTGATATTGCTTCGCACAATTTACGCCATATCGTCCCGCGTATCGGAATTCTTGGAATTGCCAGACGAACTGAGGCACGTGGCCCAAAAAGCTCTCTTCGACCACGACATAGAAATGCGCAACGCCGGTATTGTCGCACTTGGTACGTACTACATCGACTCGGACATCCCCGGGCTGGTGAACGAAGCAATGCAGAACAATTCCACGACGCAAAGGCACATATTGCTGAACTTGCTTGCCAATTCAGGCCCGCTCATCGTATCGAAGTTTTTTGTCTTGTATTGTTCGTCGTCCGCGCCTGACGGTACGGATATAGAGTTTTTTTCGCACTTGCCTTCGCTTTGGCCTTCGGTAGCCGAGGAGAACAAACAACCCACAATAGAATCAATTATCAACGTGATTTTTACTTTCCCCAAAGGCTACTCGAACGAAATCATCGAGATATTGGCCAAAGTGGAATATAAACTGGTATTGGAAGAACTAAGAAAAATCCTACAATCTGACAACACCGAATACGTTGATAACGCTATGGATATTATTCATGAATTGAAATTGAAAGAACTATCGGTCGAACTTACTGCAAATGCTTTTCAATCCAAAAGATTGACCCAAAAAGCCACAGAGATTGCTGTAGAATTGAATAGAAAACTGAATTAAACAAAACCAAAAAAAGAGATATATATATGGGTTCCGACCTGTTTAAGTTTAGAAATACGAAAGCATCCGACGAGATCACTGCCCCGATCGATACAATCGGCAATAGTGGCAAACAGCAATCGATGAGCGATGCTACATTTATTGACCTTAGAGACGTTATCTATAAACTTTGTGGCATATATTATACCGATGGCAAAAAGTACCTCCTCGAGGGTCGCATCGCCAAACGGTTACTCGCACGCAATATGCACGCATTTGAGGAATATGTTGAATTCCTCAAATCGCCATATAGCCGCCAAGAAATCAACCAGCTATTCGAAGCAATTACGATCAACGAGACATATTTCTTCCGCGCCGAGCAGCAGTTCGAAGCCTTCGAAAAGATAATCGTACCGGAAATCATGAAGATGCGCACAAAAGAGTCCAACCCTACCTTCAGGGTTTGGTCGTCGGCCTCGTCCACTGGCGAGGAACCATACACCTTGGCCATATTAATCAAAGAGAAGCTGAAACCGCAATTCCCGAATGTTAATTTCCAGATTCTGGGGAGCGACATTAACAATACAGTGCTCGAAACAGCCCGCTTAGGCATCTACAAAGACTATTCCATTAGGAACGTGCCTCAGCAATACCTGATGAAGTATTTCAAGAAGCAAGGAAATACGTATCATATTAGCCAAGAAATCAAATCGATGGTTCGATTTATGAACATCAACCTTTTCGACCCGATACAAATGCGGTCGATAACCGGCTGCGACGTTATTTATTGTTGCAATGTTTTGATATATTTCGACATCCCTTCCAAGCAGCAAGTTGTATCATATATTTACGATTCGCTGAACAAGGGCGGATACCTGATGATAGGCTACTCAGAATCACTACACGGAATATCGAAGGCGTTCAAATTGGTTCACTTGCCCAAGGCAATGGCATACAAAAAAGATTGATTATTCACCAATCGAGATTGGAAACATGGGAAAAACTATACTCGTGGCAGAGGATTCTGAATCGGTCCGCAAATTTATCTCCTTAGCGCTCAAGCTCCAGGGATACAAGGTGATTACTGCTATCGACGGCATGGAAGCGCTCGAGAAACTTCCTATGCAAAAAATCGATCTGTTGGTAACAGACCTGAATATGCCCAACATCGATGGTTTCAGGCTGATTAAAGAAGTTAGAATAATTCCCGAATATAAAGATTTGCCGATCATCATTCTTTCTTCGCTGTCGAAGGACGAAGACGTACACGAAGGATTGGCCTCGGGAGCGAACTCCTATTTGA
>CAZSWR010000077.1:0-17485 GCA_964610885.1 uncultured Hyphomicrobiales bacterium
AAAAATACGAAGAAATTCAATACATTGCAACAAATGAACAAAAGAAATTATCTCGAAATGCGAGTAGTTTTCGTTTTTCAATACCTTTTTCGTGCTGCGAAGTTGGCTCTTCTCATTTGCATTTCCAAAACCACTTGCAACCCGAATACAAAACTACAAAACAAAACGCAGAAATTTAAGTTTTATTATTCGGTTGCCAATTTGGTGCAATCACAACTGCTTTCGGAAAATTTTCTTGAGCGCGGTACCAAACAGAATGCAATACCTTTCTGGCATTCTCCTATCTTAATAACTCATCCGATGACTACAGTACGAACAAGTCAATTGCGAATGAATAAGAGGAGCCTTCGGATGAGGCCCCAACGATAGCAGCCTGCCAGAAGAAACAAAGTCTTTCACTTTTATACCGCGCGAACGGTTGTTATATTATTCTCTACATGAATCAACCAAACATATAAAACATTCGCTACGCGAAACAACACCTAAAAATTCAACACGATGCTACAATAGAACAACCGCTACGCGGTAAAATATCAATTCGATTCTAACAACTCGCTCATAACGTAATTTGGGACAGACCCACACTAAACAATATAAACATTTCAATGTAGGGGCGGGTTCCAAACCCGCACGACTTTGCAGCATGGTGGCAAGATGATACCCTTTCCAATTCTCCTCTCTCGCGATGCTCTTATTGCCCACGCCTCTCGAGACGTGGTTATTCACGTTCAACCCCTTCGGGGTTGGCTAAAAGGGTAAGTTTGGAACCCTCCACGAGATTGCTTTTCATGGTGATACAAATTCGATTCAATCATCAAAATCATGCGATTCAGATAAATCAGATCTCAGACATTTTTGCCAGAAATCTTCTGGAAAAATGGCACGACGTGCCGTGCCCCTACAATAACTGCATGAATTTCAATGCAATTCGTCGTGCTATCATCACATCAACACATTACCACATCAAATCATCCCCGGGCGGGTTTGGAACCCGCCCCTACAACTGGTAAAAGGCAATCACCACTTTAACTTGTTATACTGTGTCGCGATGGCTTGGTTTCTCGGGCGCTATGAAGGTTTGGGAATATGATAAGGTTATTCTCTAAAAAAGGATTGACTTGTGAGTTTGAACAGAAAATTATTAACTAATAGAACTATAATGTATTATATAAAAAATCCGCGTTTGGCAAAGGGGGTAGGGGGGATTTGTGTATTATTCAATGGTTTACTTTAAATTTGAAATGTCGGAAATCTGTTGCGCGCAATCCAAATAGGAGCTTACAGCACTCGGCCGCCGGCGCAATACCTCTGGCTGAAATATGCTTCGTCCAGCGACGAAGACATCACGCCCTTCGACGACGAAGCGTGAATAAACCGATTCGCGCCCACGTACAGCCCCACATGGTTCACTTTTTTCTTGTCCTTGAAAAACACGAGGTCGCCGGGCTGCAATGCCGAGCGTTTCACTCGAGTGCTGGCTTCGTATTGCTCCTCTGCGGTGCGGGGCAATTGCACTCCCGACACCTGAAAGACGCTCATAATGAATCCGGAACAATCGGCGCAATCGCGACTTTCGCCGCCGGAGCAGTAAGGCGTGCCAATCCATTCGGCCGCTGCCCGTACCACGTCCCCGCGTAATTCGCTGATGCCTTCGGGAATCTCGATGCTGCCCGCGCTGCGATTTGTCTTCTTGGCAGGTTTTTCGTATCTCGCGCCGGAAGAACCGCTGCTGCCTGTTTCGCCGTGGCTGCCGGAAGAGAACCGGACGTCCGACGAACAAGACACAACGAACACTCCGCAGAGCAACAACGCAGCATACCGCACCAGTCCGCGCGGGCTATATCTGCTTGCCAGTGCCACCAATGCTCCTGAACAATTTCAGAAATAAAGATTTGAAGTTTATTTTGATAAGTAGAAGCCCGACCGCAAAAGCGAATACAAAACCGGCCTTCAGGAAAGCTACATCTGTCATTTTTTCCCCCACAATAACAAAAAACTCTAATTCGCAATCCGCAATAATCATGCCTACCATGAGTATTAATTCTACTAAATCGATAAAAAATCAAAATTGACAGTGTGTCAGAAAATAAACGCTTTGTATAAACTAAAAACAATCTGTATATTTGTAACACTGTTTACAAGAAAATTCAATTTGTAAAATAGTTTGAAACTTTAATAAAATCAATCCGTAATTCACTGGTGTTCAATTGAAATACTAATAACTTAAGACACAATCCAAGTGATTGCGGGTTTTTAGGAGGAAGCCGCGATGGGAGTATGGGAGCGAAAAGAGAGAGAAAAAGAGCTGCGCAAGCAGGCGATTATCACAGCAGCAGAGAAGCTGTTCATCAGCAAAGGGATGATGAATACTTCGATCGAGCATATTGCCGCTGAAATCGAAATGAGCAGGGGAGCAATTTATCTTCACTTCAAAAACAAAGAAGATATATTCATTTCGATAATCAATAAGGCACTTTCCACTCTGTTAGACATGCTGAAAAGCGCTGCCGAAGAGGTGGAATCGCCCGAAGAAAAGATGTTGGCAATCGGTAGGGCCTATATGAGATTCTACAAAGAACACAGGTCTTCGTTCGTCATCGCCAACTTCATGCTCGACAAGGACGAGGACGCACTCAAAAAAGGTTGCGAAGAATTCAAAGATAAGGTCTCTGAAATGGTTGTTATCGACAATGAAATCTGGGAATTCGTCATCGGGGTGTACGACGAAGGCGTCCGCCAGGGCGTTTTCCGTTCGGACCTGAATTCGGCGGAGACTGCGCTGATGCTTTGGTCCGCCAGCAATGGCGTCATCCGGTTCATTGACCATATTATTATGGCGCATAACAGCCGCCCGCCCACTTTCGAGAGCGTTGAGCAAGGTCATACCTTGGAAAAGCTCTTCGATGGCATCAGCTTAGACAAGTTGATGTCCAACCTGTGGGACATGACCCTGAACTATATTAAAGTAAAATAACCGCAAGGAGTATCAATGAAAAAGGCTATTCTCCTATTTTTTATCATCACATCGATTGCAGCGCTCGGCCAGCCGAACGAGAAATACCTGAACGAATACGTTTCGACCGGGCTGAAGAACAATCTTGAGTTCCTCGGCGCCCAGGAGAACACGAAGGTAAGCTCGAGCAAATTGGACCAGGCGACCTCGGCATATTTGCCGCGCCTGACGGCATCGACGCGCTACACTCGCGCCGGTGGCGGGCGTTCGTTTGCGTTCCCGCTGGGCGATATGCTCAATCCTGTCTATAAGACTCTTTACAATATTACGCCATTCCAAAACGTAGAGGAGAGTTTCATCAGGCCCGAGGAGCAGGACACGAAGTTCGAAGTCGTGCAGCCGATTTTCAATCTGGCAATCTACCACGGGCGCAATGCATCCGGCGAGCAATACGAAGCGAGCAAGTACGAACTGCGAGCCAAGGCCCAAGCTCTCGCGCTCGAGATTCGTTCGGCGTACTACCAGTTCCTTTCCGCCAATACATTAGTTAATATTAGGAAAAATGCGTTGCAATTGGCAACCGAGAATTACGAAGTCATCAAAAAGCTCTTCGAGGCGGACCGCTCGCCCAAGGCCGACGTGCTACGCGCGGACGTGCTCCGGCTGACCTCGCGCCAAGAGTTGCAACAGGCCATTAACAATGCCAAACTGGCGCGGAACAATTTCAATCGCATACTGAACCGCGACTTCGAGTCTGTAATCAATTTCGATTCGGTTTCGACTGTTGAATTAATAAAAAACATACAAGACGTTAACTTCCGCACGGACGCAGAGGAATCGTACAAATCCGCGCTCGAACTGCGCCCCGAATTGCGCCAACTCGGCTCGACAGCCAAAGCGCTTAGCCATTCGGAAAACGCTATCGCTGCGGACTACTATCCGAACGTGGCCATCGTGGGCGACCTCGGCTGGCAGGGCGAAAAATACGACTTCTCCGGCGATGCCCGTTATTGGTCGGTGTCTTTGTCCGCGTCGTGGAACCTGTTCTCCGGCTTCGAGACTAAATACAAACAAGAAGAGCTTGCGGCGCAATCGCAAGCAGTGGCCTACGCCACCGAGAACACGAAAAGCTTGATTAAGCTCGAAATCAACAACAGTATATCGGCCATTCGGGACAATTTGGAGATACTCGACGTATCGGCCAAGTCCTTCGAAGCCTCCCGCGAGAACTACCGCCTCGTCAATGAGCGCTATCGCGAGGGATTGGATCCGCTGATCAAGCTGATCGATGCGCAAACGGCCCTTTCGAACGCCGAGGCAAGTTTTACGATTTCGTACTATGCTATCCTGACGGCCAAGTCCAATCTGGACAAGGCGATTGGCAGGATCGACAGTGAAAAAATTAATATAAAATAAAATCGGAGTCAAAATGAAAAAATGGGTAATCATTGGTGTCTGCGCCGTCGCGCTTATTTATTTGACTGTTAGCCGAATAAATTCGAAAAATGAAGCCGAGAAAACAGTTACGACCGAGAAAACTGTCTCGGTAACGACTTCGGCCATCGAGAAAGGCTCGATCGAAGGCAAATTGTTCTACACCGGCACTGTCGAGGGCATCCACGAAGCGATGGTAGTTTCGCAGACCTCCGGCGTGGCCGAAAAAATTGGTTTCGAACTTGGCAAGCGAGTGTCGCAGGGCCAAACTCTGGCCACAATCGAAAACACTATGCAACGCGCCGCCGTCGAACAGGCCAAAGCGGCAGTGCTCGCGGCCGAATCAAATCATGAAAAAGCAAAAATCGATTTGAAACGTATGCAGAAGCTGCAAGCAGAAAACGTAGCCACTCGGGACAACCTCGAGATGGCCGAGGTGGGCGTCAAATCGGCACTCGCCCAAGTGCGTGCAGCCGAAGCCGGACTGAAAGCAGCCGAGAAAGCTCTCGCCGATACATACATCAAAGCAACCATCCCGGGCGTCGTGGCCACTCGCGAAATCGACAGAGGCGCCACAGTGGCTCCGGGCACGAAAATCGCATTCATCACGGATGTTTCCAAAGTGAAGGTGCGCATCATGGTGGCCGAAACGGACATCGTCAACCTGAAAGAGGGCAAAGAAGTCGAAATCAAAATCGACGCGCTGCCCGGCGAAACATTCGAAGGGAAAATCACGAATATTGGGTATTCATCCGAAGTGAACATGCGTTCGTATCCTGTGGAAATCACAATCCCGAACTCCAAGGACGTGAAAATCAAATCGGGTATGTTCGCTCGCTGCGAAATCACTTCGCAAACAAAAGACAACACAATGCTTCTCCCCGAGGACGCAATCGTTACGAACAACGACCAGACCACATCAGTATTCGTTAGCGAGGGTGGTGTCGCCAAGTCTAAACCAGTTAAAACCGGACTCAAAAACGCCGGAAAAGTGGAAATCCTCTCCGGCCTCAGTGGCAACGAGCGCGTTGTCGTGTTCGGCAAAGAACGCCTCTCCGAAGGTACTCAGGTGAAGGAGAATTAATATGAAACTAACCGAATTAGCAATACGCCGACCGGCATTTATGACGATGATCTTCTCTGCCCTGGCAGTGATCGGCATCTTCAGCTACTTCTCGCTCGGTTCGGACTTCCTGCCGAAGATGGAGTGGCCCTACGTCGGTGTGTCGATCGTCTATCCGGGCGCCGGTCCGAAGGAAATCGAAACGCAGATTTCCAAACCCGTCGAGGGAGCGCTTTCGTCCATCAATGGCATCAAAACACTGCGCACGTATTCGAGCGAGGGAAACAGTTTCGCGATTGTCCAATTCCAAATGTCGGTGGACGTGAACCAAGCGCTTAGCGACGTGGACAGGAAAATGAATGAAATCAAGGCCGACCTGCCGAAAGACATCCTTCAGCCGCAGATTTTCAAATTCAATATCAATTCGCTGCCGATCCTCAGGATTTCGACCGTTTCGCAACTGGACGAACAGAAATTCTATCAATTGGTTAAGGACTATATCAAACCCAGATTGGAACAGGTGGACGGCGTCTCGCAGGTTACGATCGTGGGCGGCAAGGAACGCGAAATCCGCGTGGAAATCGATAATGATAAATTGAAATCGTACAACCTCTCGGTTTCACAGGTTACGCAAATCATCGGCGCCGAGAACCTCGACTTCCCGACCGGACAGATCCAGCAATTCGACAAGAAATACACTGTCCGCGTGGCCGGAAAATTCAAAGACATCGAACAGATCAAAAATACGCGAATCGCCGCGACGGACAAAGGTATTATCAAAGTCAGCGACATCGCAAACGTTATCGATACATACAAAGAGAAATACTCCTACAGCCGACTCAACGGCCAGACGGGTATGGGACTTCAGGTGCAGAAAGCATCCGACGCGAACTCGATCAAAACCGCCGACAAGGTGATGAAAGTGCTGAAAGAATTAGAGGAAGAATACGCCTCGAACGGCATTTCGTTCACAATTTCGCAGGACCAAACCGAGTTCACTCGCGAAGCCTTGGGCGAGGTGATGCGCGATCTGGGTATCGCAATCCTCATGGTGGCTGTTGTGTTGTTCTTCTTCCTTCACGACATCAAGAACGCAGCCATCGTGTTGCTCTCCATCCCAACATCGCTCGTTTCGACGTTTATTTTCATGAACATCATGGGCTTCACGCTCAATTTGATCACGCTGCTCGCCCTAACCCTTGTGATTGGTATCCTCGTGGACGATTCTATCGTTGTCCTCGAGAACATCCACCGCCACCTGGACCGCGGCGAGAACCCGCGCGAAGCGGCAATCAAGGGCCGTGGCGAGATCGGAATGGCGGCTATTGCAATCACTTTGGTGGACGTCGTCGTGTTCCTTCCCGTGGCCATGGTGGGCGGAATCGTCGGAAAGATCTTCCGCGAATTTGGACTGACGGTGGTTATCGCCACTTTGTTCTCGCTATTCGTTTCGTTCACTCTGACACCGCTGCTCGCATCGCGGATGTCGAAGATGGTGCATTACGCCAAGACTTCGCTCTTGGGCAAGTTCTTCGCGTACTTCGACAAACAAGAAGCATCGCTTGCGGACGCATACCGCAAATTGCTCAACTGGGGTTTGAACCACAAATTCCTCGTGGTGGCGGCCAGCTTCATTCTGCTGTTTTTCTCGTTGGCGCTGGTGCCGTCGGGAATGGTCGGTACGGAGTTTATGCCTAATACGGACAAAGGCGAATTCGCCGTGAAGTTGGAACTCCCGCTCGGGACGAACATCGAAAAGACCAACCAAGTGGTTACCGATTTTGAAAAGACAATTAAAGCAATGCCCGAGGTCGAGCGATACTACACGAATATCGGTCGCGTCGAGGAAGGCGGCGGCGTGATGGAGAAACCCAATGCCGGCCAAATCCAGATCAAGCTGGTACCCACGAAGCAACGTTCGCGTTCGACTCAAGAAATCATCAACGAAGTGGCTGCCCGCGCCGAAAAGATCCCAGGAGTGAAATCCGAGGCATCGCTTATCGGCATCATGGGCACTGCGGACGAAGCGGCAATTTTCATCGAGGTCAAAGGCCCGGACTTGGATTCGATCATCAAGTACTCCTCGCAGGTTCTGGCCATCGTGAAGGGCACGAAGGGCGCCCGCGACGGCAAATCATCGTGGGAGGAAGGCCAGCCCGAGGTCCAAGTGCAGATCGACCGCGACAAATGCGCCGCCTATGGCCTTACGCTTGGCGAAGTGGCCACGAACCTCCGCAATGCCTTCGAGGGCGATATTACGTCGAAATTCAAAGAGGGCGACACCGAATACGATATGCGTATTTTGCTCTCGAAAAAGAACCGCGACAACCCCGAAGACGTGGCTGCGACGGCTCTAATCAATCGGGATGGCAAACTGATCAAACTCTCCGACGTTGCTAATATTTATTTCGGCAAAGGCCCCGCACAGATCCAGCGCAAGGACAAGTCCCGGTCGATTTCGGTTACCGCGAACCTGGACAATACGCGCCCCTTCAGCGAGGTTATGGGCGAAATCCAAGAAGGCATAGCCCAAATTAAAATGCCGCCTTCGGTCAAGGTGCAATACGCCGGGGCCCAGGAGGATATGGAAACCATGTTTGCCGACATGATGCTTGCAATCATGTTTGCCGTACTGTTCGTTTATATGATCATGGTCAGCCTTTACGAATCGTTCATCAACCCGTTCATTATCATGTTTTCGCTGCCTGTGGCTCTGTTCGGTGCCTTGGGCGCTCTGTTCCTTTCGGGATTGAACCTGAACACATTCTCGATGATCGGTATCCTGATGGCTATCGGATTGGTAACTAAGAATGCAATCCTGCTCGTGGACTACACGAACACGCTGCGCCGCAAGGGCCTTACGCTCCGCGAAGCATTGGTGGAGGCCGGGCCGATTCGTCTGCGCCCGATCGTGATGACCACCTCGACGATGATCATCGGTATGCTTCCGTTGGCCTTGGGCGCGAGCGGTGCCGGAGACATGCGCCAGGGCTTGGCGTGGGTCGTTATCGGTGCTTTGCTCAGTTCCACAATGCTGACGTTGGTCCTCGTTCCGGTCGTTTATATGATTGTGGACAAAGTGGCTCACAAGTTAGGACTGGCCGAACGCTACGAGAAGAAGTTGATGGACATGTCCGTCCAAACGGATGCTGTGTAGAATTGACTCTTTCCAGACAAGCGAAGCCGGTCGAGAAATCTTCCGGCTTCTTTTTTTTGCAAATATTCGTACGGCCGGCACAGGCAAGCCATTGCAATTGAATGGATTGTAAAAAAATATTTTGTTTAATCGGAAATTTTTGTATTTTTGAAGCCGTTGGACAGGTGCAGGAGTGGTTTAACTGGCACGCCTGGAAAGCGTGTGTACGGCAACGTACCGAGGGTTCGAATCCCTCCCTTTCCGCAATAGAAACGAACTATTACAGATCAATCGCCAAATGAGCAATCGTTGGGCGGTTTTTTTGTATTTATTCAGATCTGAAGTAATTACTTCCCATCGTGCGCAGCGACTAATGCATTGATATCGATCTTCATCATACCGAATACGGCCGTGGCCACTCTTGCGCGGCGGTCGGCGTCCGGGTCTGCCATGTATTCCGGAAGGCATTCGGGAGTGATTTGCCAAGAAACCCCGAACCTGTCCTTCAGCCAGCCGCAATGCCCTTCGGAGCCTTCATCGGAAAGCTTTGCCCAGTAGTAATCGATTTCTTCTTGGGTTTTGCAGCCGACGGAGATGGACGCCGAATCGTTGAACTCCATTCCGCGCCGCCCGTTGATGGCAATCATTTCCATATTCAATATTCGGAACTCCACGGCCATGGCCTTACCAACGGGTTGGCGGTGGTGTTCGGCGCCCTCCGGGCCGAATCGGGAGACGAGTCCAATCGACGAATCAGCGAAAATGGAAGTATAGAATTTCGCGGCTTCCTCGGCCTCGTCTTCGAACCACAGGCATAGTTTAATCATTTGCATTTCCTCGATTATGACAGGATTTCGCCGATAATTTCCCCGATGTCATAGAATCCGCTTTTGCCGCAAACCCATTCGGCGGCCAGAACTGCTCCCAGCGCGAATCCGCGGCGATTCTTGGCGCGGTGGACGAGTTCGATGGTTTCGGCGGGCGAATCGATCGTGACATTGTGCGTGCCGAAGACTTCGCCGCATCGCATCGACGAAATCTGCAACGCATCGCGGCCGATTTCGCCCTCGGGCAGCTCTGCCGCGAAATGCGTTTTCGCGTGCATTCTGCTGATGATTGCATTTGCAAGCGAGATCGCAGTGCCGCTGGGCGCGTCCTTCTTGTGGCGGTGATGTGTTTCGCTTATTGCTACGTCGAAGTTGTCCAATCCGTCGATCAAACGGGCCGCCTCCCTGACAATGCCCATGAAAACTTGCATCCCGACGGCGAAGTTCGCGCCATAGACGATTCCGTTCGCGCTGCGGGCCGAAAGCTCGCGGAATTCATCAATTCTGCCGTGCCATCCGGTCGTGCCGACAACGATGTTTTTCTTCATCTCGCAGAGCAGCTCGATATTCGCGCATACGGCCGCCGGAGCCGAGAAGTCCAGCGCCACGTCGAATTCGTAATGCGCGCCGCGCTCCAGCGGTCGATTGATATCGAAAGTTTCAGAAACAATTATCCCGCGCTCCGAGGCGATTTCTTCGATCATTTTTCCCATTGCGCCGTAGCCGACAATTCCTATTTTCATGTTTTTCGCTTTGTGTTTTTGATAATTCTTTTGTTGTTGATCCCTGAATGAAATGAGCAATTTTCTTACTAATATTTAGAGTTAATAAACCTCTTTGTTTTCTGACACACCACCTAAAAGGTTGTTGAAAAAGCCCGAAAAACTGTTTTGTTGTCATGTTGAACGAAGTGAAACATCCATAAATAGCAAGCACATATGGATAACAATGGATTCTTCACTTCGTTCAGAATGACCCTTTCGAGACGGCTCCATTTGAAGTGCTGATATAAAAGCATGAGCAAACAAGTATTAACTCCATTATTGCCATTCTTGCTCCCCTCGCCTTGGTAAGGAGAGGGCTTCAAGAAGAACACACTTTTCAACATCTTTCCTCATCATCATTGCGCTGCTCTAAAAAATTAAGTGGCAGTCGCCACTACGGCACGAATAACGTATATCCGCCCATCCCTTCGATTTCATTTACGAGGAAATCCTCAGGCCCGACCAAAGAAATCGTCAAGTATTCGGGTACGAAGTATTTCTTCTGTGCCTCGGCGATAGAATCGGGCGTGGCCTTGGTGATGAAGTCATAGTATTGGTTGTAGAAATCGGTATGCACGCCGTTAACAATGCAGGCGTGGATCAGGTTCGCTACGTCTTGCGGAGTTTCCGTGGAGCGTAGGAACGATCCGAGTATATACTGCTGGGCAGTGAATATCTCATTCGCATCGGCCGGCTCCGTGGAGAATTTCCGCATTTCATCGATAATGCAATCGATTGCCTGCCGAGTGTTCTCTTTGTTCAAATTGGAGGAAATAATGAGTGGCGAGCCATTCCGACGGTTGGCTATGTATGAATAAATTCCATACGTCAGCCCCATTTCCTCGCGGATTTTCCTGTTCAGTGCAGACATGAAATAGCCACCGAACAGAGTATTTGCCAACTGCGCTGCCGAATAGTCGGGCGAGAGCATAGGCGGTGCCGGGCGCCCGAACTGAAGAGTGGTTTGCGGCGCCGAGGCCTTGTCGGCGATGATGATCCGGGTTTTCTTCTCCTCGGTAATGGCGTAAGTTTTCTTCTCGATTGGGCTGCTGGAGCCTTTGACGCCGAGTTTATTCTCGATGAATTCGATAATCGGTTCGGCATCGGCATTCCCGGCAATTATCACTTTGGGCGGCTGGGCGGCAATGATTTCGTGCCACACGCGGCGCGCCTCCGAGGCCGAAATTTGCGAAATTGATTCTTCGGTACCGTACAGCGGCAATGAGTACGGGTGCCCCGCGAAATACACGGAATTGAAGGCTAAGCGGCAAAGGTAATTCGGGTCGGCTGCCTCCTGAGCGATCTGGGCGATATGCTTTTTCTTGAGCCTCTCGGTCTCGTCCGGGAGGAAGGCCGGAGCCGAAACGGCATCGATAAGCAAATCGAGGGCACGGTCGGCGAATTCCGAAAGGGCCACGAAATAGCACGAAGCGTCGTCTTGGCTGGAGCTGAAATTGAAAGTCGCACCGATTGCGTCTGCCTCCTCGGCGAATTGGAGTGCCGAACGGCTTTTTGTGCCGCTTTTCAGCAGTTGCGTGGCGAAATAGGCCGCGCCGGCTGTCGGCATGCGCCCCACATCGAACGAATAAATAATCCTGACGCTAAGCAGAGGTTGCGCCATATTTGGGAAATAATAATACTCGGCGCCGCTCGTGCCCTTGATAATCCTGTAGTCAGGAAACTGGAACCGAGGCGCCTGGCGCGAAATCGGTATTCCACTATACTTTTCAAAAATATTACTCATGGTTTCCAACCAAAAATACAAAATAGTAACTACGGACTAATCGCCCGAATATTTGATTCTGTCGGGGTTGTTGATATGGTTTGGGGTTGATTTGTGTATGGTGGGGGTGTGTGTTTTCTTCAATGCCAGCCGGACAAATGCCGAGATAGAATAATATCGCGTAGCGGTTGTTATATTAAACGTGTAGGATCAACAGAACCAATATAACATTCGCTACGCGAAATCATATATGAATTTCAATGTTTTGCTACAATAGAACAAGCGCTATGCTGTAATATAGGATTTTGACATGAGCTACGTGCACATATTGGTATTTGGGAGTAATACACCGAAGAGCCGCAAAAAGATGACAATACAATTACATGACTTGCGCTAAAATAGCGAACGCCGATGTGATGAATATGATTTGAAGATATAAATACTTGCTGAAGCGTCCAGGCCTTAAGCAGACTGAACGAGCAGATTCAGGAATTGCGCGGATTTCTGGAATTCTTCCTCAAGCTCGAAAGTGAAGATTTCCACGTCGAGGTCTTGGAGGTCGGGATATGAATTTTTCAGAGTGATCCAAGATTCTTCGTTCTCGAAGTTGATTTCGCGGTATCCTTCGTAGATGCCAGCGCCCCACATTTCGCAGAGCAGGTCTGCAAAGCGGACGACTGAGACCAATTCCTTGCTGGATGGGGCAGTGGCTGGTTTCCAGTGGTGGGCGATTATGTTTGTCAATTCTTCGGGCAGTTTCCAGAGCACTGCAATATGTTCGCCAACCTCCATGTGGTCGGTTCCGAACACTTCGCGTTCGGCATCGTGGTCGAGCATATTTTGTTCGTTAATCAGTTCGATGACTTTGGCGTACTTTCCGGCATCGTATTGCAGCATTGCCAGCTTGCCAATGTCGTGCAGCAGCCCGCCGATGAATTCGTTTTCGCGGTAGAATTTCTTTATCTTGGCCGAAAGTGCTTTCGCGACAATGCCCGTGCAGGACGAATGCCACCAGAACTTTTGCATCAGTTCGGAGGCTTCCTTCTGCGAGCTGAGCAGGAAGCGCGAGAAAATCGAGACGCCGAGGACTATGTTCGTAAGTCGGTTAAGGCCAAGAGTGATTATAGCTTGGTGAATCGAGCTGATTTCTGTTCGCGTCGCATAGAGGGGTGAATTGGCCACACGTAGCAATTTCAACGTAAGCGATGCGTCAGCTTCGATCACTTTGGAAATGTTCCTGATGTCGATATTGTCGTCCTCAAGCAGTTTAAGCACCCTCGCTGCGACTGGCGGCAGCGTGGCGAACTCTTGGGTTTCGATTAATGAGCTGACTAATGATGAAGACATAACAGTAATTTGCTCTTTTCAAAAATGATTGCCGATTTCAAGTATCCTTCAAAAGGCAATAATAATAAAATATTAAGTCAAATCAAAATAAAATCGATGATTTAGCGCACCTTTTCAAAAAAAATATAGTTCGCTTGCGAATATAATCATATATTTCAAGGCAATACCCCTTCATGCAATCATGGCTTCATTACGTCGATCGGCTCCATTGCTGGCATCGCTGAAAGGCCAAATTTGCCTTGCAAGATTAATGAGAGATTCTCAAGGGGGAACAAAGAACTCATCTTTGGCGTCAGCTGGCGCTATTCGTAGTAATCAGAAAACCAATACCGCACCACGTCTGCTATCTTCTTAGGCGAACGACTGCGCATTTTGTTGTTAAATTCAATAATAATTTCTTTCAGTTTGTGGTCGCTTTTTGTCAGCATCAGGTTCGTCCGCCGCAATTCAATTAGCGCTTTGTCTTCGCCGGAAATGGGCTTACGAATATCGATCGCCGTCGTCGGTAGGTTTTTATATGTTTTTTTTGTGTATGGCATGGTAATATTTTTCAGTGATACAACACCGCATTTATTATCGGCAAACGAACGAGGACACTTTATAATTCAGATATCAGTGCGACGAGTTCATCTGCATTTGTCAATCAATCATTGCGCTACACGCAACGGCGCCAATAACTAACTAAACGAAGACTGGTTGAGCCTCCGGCCTCGGCGGCGGTTACGGACGACGACGTAAATCACGGCGACGATAATGCCCACGACGAAAATTGTGAGCAGCATGCGCCCGAATTGAAATGTGGGCGGATACACCTCGACCGTGCCGTCGTCGTTGTACACATACGTGGGCCGCGAGTAATAGAAAGCCGGGTGGAAGGGCATGCTCCACATGAAGGGCGTGCTTCCTGCCAGATAGCCGAGCATCAGCCCGTGCCCGAAGCCGCCATAGTCGTTCACGATGTAGTTCGATGGAGTATTGGCCGGCAGTTCGTTCTGGGGCACTTGGCGTCGCGGTGCGCCATATTTTGCCTGCATTTGCCTGCTTTTTTCGGAGCGAGCGCCGCCAAAGCTCGAATTACTCGCTGAGGGTTGTTTGCCAATCGATTGCGAACTGCCTTTAGTGGCTGGAGTTGTGTTGCGCGAGCCGCCGAACGAACGGCCTCCGCCCATCAAACCGCCCTGATTGCCTTTGTTGGTTCCGGAGGGCGAACCGAATGACTGATTCTGCCGAGGTGCTTCGCTGGGCTTCGCTGCGCTACGCGATCCGCCGAACGAACGCGAAGAAGAAGCCGGAGCCGACGGCCTGCGCGAACCACCGAACGAACGGCCGGCGGCAAGCGTTTCGTTCGGCGGAATGGCGAGAGCGAGCACGAGCGCGACTATTGTGATGATTCTTCCGGTTAGGTTTTTCATATATATTCGTAGTGAATTGTTTGAAAATAATAGTTTAGAAAGCGCTCTCCACTTCGATCGTGTCGTCTTCGTTGCGGAATGTGATTTCTGCTTTGAACTCCACATGCTCGGGGATTTCCTTGCGGAAGAGCGACCGAAGTCCGGTTGACTGATTAGTGCCCTTGATGTGGACGAACAGGCTGACGATGCCTTCGAGTTCTTGGTCGTCGTAATAGACGATGGTTGAATCAATCTCGCCGGAGCTTTCGACTGTCAGCAAGTGCAATTGTTCGGCCTCCTCCTCGGTGAACGAAGGCTCGACGATCCGAAGGCCCTCCAGGTAGTCCGAGAAAATCTGTTTGGAGTATATTTTTTTATCTAAGCCTTCGTATTGGATGATTGCGTCGAAGGTTCCGTTTTCGTCCAAATTCAGGAAAACCTCTTTCACCCCGCCCAACTGCTCACCATTGAAGTAAACAGCTGTTTTTTCTAATCTTCCGTTGCTTTCTATTGAGAATGTCGCCATGTTTTTTTTCCGTTTGCATCGTTGTAAAAAAATAAATTTACCATTCTTTTTGAGAACGTCAAAACTGTATTTTTTGTTGCGATAATATGGAATATTTTTGTGTCAAAGCGCTTTGCGCGGGGCCAAACGGAAGAGGCTGTTGCTGGTATTTTTATATAACTCTTGTATAAGTAACTTCAAATTCCATGGTTGGACCGGATTTTCTGCTAAGAGCCAGACTCATTTGGCTCTTTGCTGTTTTGTGTGGGTGTATTCCAACATACCATTACTAGCCTGCCAGAATAAGTCGGGACAATGTAATACCGCGCGAGCGGTTAAATTATGGTAGATTGTAGATTTCTACGAATGAACTTACCTCGTAGAGGTTGAATTTTCAGTTTCTATGGTAATAATTCATACAGGATATAGTAGTGTTTTTCTCTTTGATGTGATTAATATTTGTGATCAATGAATCCTGGATATATTTGAATAAAAAGTAGCTTCCCGCATTCTCGATGGAATGACAGAACAAGATTTCATATATGAAGTTAGATAATTAAATCCCTACGGGATAACGATGAAGAGTACGGCTTCGATACCCACCATAGTTTAATCGCTACGCGATATTTCAAGAAATATTTACCAGGCATTCAACAACCCACACAAAATAGCGAATCGCCAAAATCTTGAACGTAGGAGTTCAAAATCTTGAACCCCACTCGAATCAAAAGGACGATTGTGAATTCTTTTGGATTGTAATCTAATATTTCATAGCTACAAAGTCAGTACGAACAACCAAAGAGAATTGCCATGATAAAAAATCAAAGAAGATTACAGGGCTCTGCCCCTGAGAATAACGAGATCAACAATTTGCTACGAAGGCCACAGGGCTCCGCCCCTAAGAATCAGAAAGCAAGAACAATAACGGGGAGTTAGCAAAAAATGTCTTATCTAACTAACTCTTTATTCCATGGTTGTACCCGCTTTTTCTGCTAAGCACCAGGCTTAATTTAATGAAGTTAGATTAATTTTACATGGGGTAGGGGCGAGGTAATCTCGCCCTCACATTTTGTATAGTATTCTAATATAAGGAAAAATGAATTCATGTTCATCTTTCCTTTCGTCATTGCGCTGCCCTTGAAAAACAAAGTGGCAGTCGCCACCTTATTGCTTGCTGCGAGCACGTACAAAAAACGCTCCTACTGCGCGTGGTGGCAGTAGGAGCGAAACAAGATTGCACACTTGCTCTCCCGAAAGAGGGCAGAGGGTTAACCAATATTATTTGATGAATTTAGCATCTTTGAGCACCGATTTCACGTTCGGTGTGCCGATTTCGCTAAGTTCGTAGTTAACGCGTGTGTTGGGTTGTTTGATTTTGATAAAGCGTGTAAGGTCGATCGGTGTACCGATAACAACGCTGTCGCATTCCACGGCGGCGATTGTTTTTTCGAGATCTTTCATCTGCTCTTCGCCATAGCCCATTGCGGGGAGAAGCGTGCCGATTTCTGTGTATTTCTCGAATGTTTCGGTGATCTTGCCGACTGTCCAGGGGCGAGGATCAATGCATTCGGCTGCGCCAAAGCGGCGTGCTGCAACCATACCTGCACCGATGTCCATGCCACCGTGTGTGAGTGTGGGGCCATCCTCGACGACGAGAACGCGTTTGCCGTTGATAAGCTCGGGATTGTCAACTTCGAGCGACGAAGCTGCCATGATGACCTTTGCTTTGGGGTTGTATGCGCGGATATTGTCCAAGATTTCTTCGACATCGTCCGGATAGGCCGAATCAACTTTGTTGATAACGATTACGTCTGCCATGCGGAGGTTAACTTCGCCGGGGTAGTAAGCGATTTCGTGTCCGGGGCGGAGCGGATCGACGACGACGATGTTCAGGTCGGGTTTGTAGAAGGGCATGTCATTATTGCCACCGTCCCAGATGATAACGTCAGCTTCTTTTTCTGCTTCGCGGAGGATTGCTTCGTAGTCCACGCCGGAATAGATAACCGAGCCCATTGCTATATGGGGTTCGTATTCTTCCATTTCCTCGATTGTACATTTGTGTTTCGTAAGGTCGGCGATTTCTGCAAAACGCTGAACTTTTTGTGCTTCGAGGTCGCCATAGGGCATGGGGTGGCGGACGGAGACGACTTTTTTGCCGTCTGCGAGGAGTGCTTTCACAACCGCACGTGTTGTTTGCGATTTGCCGCAGCCTGTGCGGACGGCGCAAACGCTGATAACCGGTTTGGTCGATTTGACCATTGTGGGATAGGAGCCGAGCATGGAGAATTTGGCACCGTGCATCATCACGCGCGAGCCGATGTGCATAACGGTGTCGTAGGGAA
>CAZSWR010000078.1:0-17082 GCA_964610885.1 uncultured Hyphomicrobiales bacterium
AAAAACAAGGTCTCTTGGCCGAAGGTCAAACCGTCGATGTCCATAATCGCCGCGTAGTAGGCCGCGACATCCGTAGCAAAGCAGTGCTCCAAGAACTCTTCGATACAATTGCGCCAATGGTCGAAACCCGTCCAGGCGGCTATACCAGAATCGTCAAAATCGGCACACGCCGCGGCGATGGCGGTAAAGCAGCAATTATCGAACTCGTTGATTGGTCAGCACCACAAGATGGCGCCGTTTCGCTCAAAGGCCGTAAAAAAGCCGTTGCACGCAAACCCAAAGCCAAACCCGAAGTAGCAGCTGAAGTGGCCGCAAAAGCCCCCGCAGCCCCCGCAACGGAAACAATCGTCGAAGAACCCGTAGCCGTCGTCGAAGAAGTCGTCGCCGAGGCACCCGCTACAGAAGAAGTAGTCGAAACACCCGCCGCCGAGGCCCCAGCAGAGGAAGCACCAGCTGCCGAAGCCACAGCCGAGGAAGCAGGCGAAACTACTGACGAAGTAAAAGAATAAAGTTCGACGAAATAAATAACAAAATCAGCGGCTCGAGATTAGCCGCTTTTTTTGTTTGTATAAATCAATCCAAATACGTAATTTAAAACATGATCTCTGAAAAGAGTATCTGAAGCTGTTTGAATGCAAATTAGCAAGTATTCTATTCGCAATAATAATAGTTCAAAAAGTATATTTAAAATTCGCTGTTTAGAATTTCATAGGAATTATAGTAATGGCAGATTCAATATTCATAAAAATTATCAATCGGGAGATACCCGCTTCGATCGTCTTCGAAAACGATGAAGTAATTGCTTTCAACGATATTAATCCGAAAGCGCCCGTCCACATTCTGATCGTACCGAAACGCCCCATACCAACGATTAACGACGCAGGCGAAGGCGATGCCGTGCTGCTCGGCAAACTCGTCTTAGTGGCTAAACAAATCGCAAAAGACAAAGGTATCGCCGAATCCGGTTACCGCTTGGTGTTCAATTGCAACGCTGACGGCGGCCAAGAAGTGTTCCATATCCATCTGCACCTGCTGGGCGGCAAGAAACTCAGCTGGAACTTCTGACTCCGCATTCGCGGCCAAACGAGGCTATTTGATTAATATGATGTCTCATTATGCGCAATGCGCGGGTAAAACAAAAAAAAGTCATACTACCATTTGGAATGGTAGTATGACAAACTTTTCCCTATACCCTATATCCTTGTTCTTTTTCCCTTTTCCCTTGTACCTTTTCCCTTCGTCTTATATCGGGAAGCTAAGGTGTAGCTTGTAGAAATCTTTGACCGATTTGTCCGTGAGGTTGTTCTGCATGTCCTTCAGGTCCAGCCCGGCGGAGAACCACACAGAAGCTCCGCTTTTCGCCGTGAACCTGACGGAAGGGCCGATCCACATGTATGCTGTGTATGTCCGTGAGTCTCCTTCCTTCACCGAGCCGGCGTCTTTGCTGGCGATTGTCCGCTTGAACATGTGGTCGAAGAACAGGCCAAATGTGAACAGTTTCGATACTGCATAGGATGGGTTCGTAGAGTATTCCAGCAAATCGATATAGCTTTGATTGGTGGATTCTTTGCGCAGGTGTTTCCAAAGTGAAAGCGAAAGATTAACCGAGAGCGGCCCGTCGTTGTATCCCAAACTGAGCGAGGGGACTATGTTGTCGCCGATTACTGCCCGGCCGCCACCGGATTGATAGTTCCCGAATGAGATGCCGAGCTGTGGCTGGACGGTGAATTTGCCATCGAAAAACTGCCAAAGCAGTCCGCAGCCGAGTTCCATCAACATGTCTTCTCCGTTCGAGTTCCAGGCCATAGCTCCTTGAGTCCAGAATGTGCCGTAGAAAGTTAGGCTCGCTGTTTCGCTAAGCCCGACGAGGCCGTTGAACGACGGATAGAAACCATTTGCTGGGTCTTCGCCCAGCCCTAAGGACAATTTTACTGGCAATTCCTTCTCGGCGGCCATCG
The DNA here is from genome assembly GCA_964610885.1 of uncultured Hyphomicrobiales bacterium. Lineage (GTDB taxonomy): Bacteria > Bacteroidota > Ignavibacteria > Kapaibacteriales > UBA2268 > CAZSWR01. The sequence goes on from CAZSWR010000078.1 coordinate 1,959, forward strand.
AAGCCTGCGGGCAGGCGAAGGTTAATAAGCATACTGCAATGGCAGCAAAATATATTATTTTCATAAATCTCCTATTACTTTTAATAACTGAATTGAACCAGCAACAATAGCATATCGTTCCTCGGTTCGTTTGATGATTTTTCTTTCTGGCGTGTATAGTTCACTTGTAGCTTTAGGTATTCTTTTCCGGCGGAATTGAATAGGTAGTACGAAAGGCCGCCCGTGAAGACGTCCGCGACCGAATGTGTGTTCTGATTGTCCATTTCTTCGTAATATGAATATCTTCCGGCGATTTGCAGCGATTTCGTCAGGTTGTACCCCAGTTGGGCGTTCCAGCTGCGAATGTCGAGCCGGCGGTCGTCGTCGCGAACCAAGTACGAAAACTCGGACGAAGAGAAAAAGTTCTCGACCAGTGTCTCGTTCTGTTCGTAGTTCAGGTTGTACATTCGGCGTTTGATTTTTGCAAACTTCTCTGCGTTTCCGTTCATCACTTCGTAGTAATGCACGGAATCGGGTTGGTAGTTGTATAGAGTAACGGCGTTGATCTTTAGCCCTTTGGCCGGCGTTACGCCGATTTTAGCTCCATACATGCCATTGCCGAACTTGCGGTTTGCAATGCCAGTTTTTGTTTCGTTGCCGTTTGCGAACTCGAAGCGGCCCATGCCATTGCCGACGTAGAGGGCATAGTTGAACAGTTTATCGCCGCCATAGACTTCCATGCCGACGTCCCTCAAGTGTGGCAGCATCATTTGCTGCGCGAAGTTCAGCGAAGTGGGGGAGTAGTGGAATAATTTTATTTTGGACGGCAACACGGTTATTTCGTATGGTTGCGTCTCTGGTATGAACTGCCCGATCCGTGCGTTAAGCCATTGGTCCAACCTGACGGAGCCGAAGAAATCCAGCGTAACATTGCTGTTGTTCGCAAGCTCCAAATTGGCAGTTACGGCGAACATAGGATTTATATCGAACTTCGCGCCCACGCCGGCCCTTTTCATTCGGAATCCCCACGTGGACGGTTCGATGCCCGGGTGCCCGGCCACGGGGTCGGTTTGCTCGACGAGCGTTACCGTATTCTGCATGAAGCCGTATAGTTTCCAGTCCTGAGCGTTTGCTCCGGAATTCGCGGCAAACAGGACCGCCAAGATTGGTATCAGTAAGTATATTTTTTTCATATAAATCCAAATATTCAAACAAAAAGGATTCCGCCGAATGCGTAATCACCCACGCAGCGAAATCGATTCAAAGACAGAATTATTGTAAAATTATTCAGTCAATCAGGCCAAGTTGTTTCATCGTTTTGAGTATCTTTTCTTTGCTGAAAGGTTTGAATATGTATCCCTCGCATTGCTCGTGGAAGGCAGACATGAAGTTGTTTTGGTCGTTCAGCGCGGTGATCATCACGACTTTTGCGCGTTTGTCCAATCCGTCGAGTCCGTATTCCTCTTCGATGGTACGAATGCGGCGCAGCACTTCGTGGCCGTCCATTTCCGGCACCATAATGTCCAGGCAGACCATATTGTAGAGATATCCGTTTTGTGCAGATTCTTCGAACATTTCGACAGCTTCGCGACCGTTGACGACGGCATCGACGTCACCGAATTCGGATAGCATTTTCTGAAGTAGCAGCCTGGCTGTAAGTTCGTCTTCGAGTATTAGTATTTTCATCTACACATCTCCGGATCTTTGTTTGAGGAATTTATTAAGGAAATTCTCAATATTTTTCATTTCAATCTCAAAGTTCATAAACGAACCATAGGCATCTTTCATTTTGTCGTCCCGCGAAGCATTTTCGATTTTCTGAGCCAGTTGCCTTGCTTTGTCGGCTCCGAAGTTCCCCATAGAGCTTTTTATCTTGTGCGCCAAGAATCGAGTTTTGTCGCGGTCTTTGGCCACTATGGCTTCTTTTAGTTCGTTCATTTGATGGGGCAGGTCGTCGAGGAATTGCCTAATTAAATTTTTAATTAAAAGTTCGTTGCCGGAGAAGCCTTCGACGATAATCGACAGGTCCACGCACGGTTTCTTGTACGTTTTTCCATCGTTGCGCTTGGCCATCACGTTGTCTATGGCCGAAAGCAACACCTCGAAATCGATTGGCTTGATGACGACGTCGTCCATTCCGCTTTCGTAGCATTTCTGCTGGGCGGCCAGCGTGGTATGCGCCGTGATTGCCATAATCGGGACATAGCCTCCGTTGGACTCCTGGTGCTCGCGGATGGCCGTGGTCGCGTCGAAACCGTTCATAACGGGCATTTCTACGTCCATCAGTATCAGGTCGAATTGGTCGGACTTGGCGGATTTGACAGCTTCGTCGCCGTTGAGGGCAGTTTTGACGAAATGCTTGTGCTTCGAGAGGAACTCGACGATTAGCTTTTGATTAATAATATTGTCTTCGGCCAGCAGTATGTTCAGCGAATCGTATTCGTGGATACTTGGGTCGTGGTAAACTATGTGCTTGGTTTCGGGTTTCTTCGAATTGAGCACTTCGATTGCTTTTTTGTCGATCTTGAATGGCAGTTCGAAGCTGAAAGTGCTTCCGACGCCCGGAGTGCTCTGCACGCGGATGGATCCGCCCAATAGCTCGACAAGTTCCTTCGATATTGCCAGTCCGAGTCCTGTGCCGCCGTATTTGCGGGTGTATGTGGAGTCCGCTTGAGTAAATTTCTCGAAGACGTGGTCGATTTTGTCCGGCTCGATGCCGATGCCAGTGTCGGCCACGGAGAAAGTTATCAGCGCGACGTCGTTATTCTTTCCCGAAAGTTCGGCGCTAATCGATACGCTTCCCTTTTCGGTGAATTTCAGTGCATTGCCAACGATGTTGTTAAGTATCTGTTGCAGCCGAGTGCTGTCTCCCATTAGCAGCATGTCGGATTCGAAATTGTGCGAAAACGTGAGGGCAATGTTTTTTGAGTGTGCCGTGATTGCATAGAAATTAATAGTTTTCCTGATAATTTCCGACAGGGAGAAGGGAACCATTGCTGCGCGGATTTTGCCGTCTTCGATGCTCGAAATGTCGAGTATGTTATTAATAATTTTCAGGAGCGATTCGCCGGAATTGCGTAGCATCAGGACGTATTCGCGCTGTTCGGCCGAAAGCGGCGTATCGATCAGCAGCGTGGACATTCCGATGACGCCATTGAGAGGCGTGCGCAGTTCGTGGCTCATGTTTGCCAAGAATGCAGATTTCGCTTTGTTCGCCTTCTGGGCGTGTTCGTTGGCGATTTGCAGGTCGCGTTCGATGCGTTTCCGCTCGGTGATGTCCTGCATTATTTCGATATACTCGGTGGCCTTGCCGTCGTCCCCGGCGATCGAGGTTATCGTGGACATAACGTACATCAGGCGGCCCGAGACGTGCTTCTGGCGGTATTCCAATTTGATCTCTTGCTTCTGGGGCAATGCGTCGAAGAGCGAGCAGTATTCTTCGTCTTTGATCAAGAAAACGGGGCTGCCGACGATGTCGTCGGATTTGTATCCGGTGAAGGCAGAGAAGCGATCGTTAACGAATTTCACGTTCCCGAGCGTATCCATAATCGTTACCATCGTGCCGCTGTGCTCGAGCGCAGCCGAGAATTTGCGCAAACGGTCTGCCTGGCGGGCCAGTTCGCGTTTCATTTCGATTTGCTTGCAGAACACCTCAACGGCATTCTTCAGCTCGGCAATTCGTGTCATGTCCTTGACGATGAATTGCTCGATCCCGAGGTTGATCGCCGTTAGCAGGAAAGAATCCTTCTCGACCGATGAGTACAGGATTATCGGGGTTTCCGGCGCCAATCGTTTGATCTCTTCGGCCATCCGAATTCCATCCATCACGGGCATCATAATGTCTGTGATGACAAGTTCCGGCGCATGCTTTTGGAATATTTCGAGGCCTTCGCGGCCGTCGGAGGCCTCGAATACAGTGTCGCTAAAAGGCTTAAGCAAGAATTTCAAGTGGCTGCGTAGCGACTCGTCGTCCTCGACATATAGAATTTTAACTTGATATTTTTTATTGTTTTCCATTTAATTCAAAAATAACAAAAAATTATTAATCCCAATCCAAATCTTTTATTATCAACCAAAAATGGTCGAAATTGTTTGATATACTCAATACTTTGGATTGCCCAAACGGTGATTGAGAATAATCGAATCGATTGGAATCTGCTTCCTACCGATGCTTGCAAAATAGCGAAATTCCTTAAGGAATTCTCTGTCACTTTTTTTTGCTTGCTTGGAGGCTTGCTTAGCGAGTAATTTTTCAGTCATAACACACACCCTCTTTGAATTTTATGACAATTACGAAATTTGCTCAAATTCGGCAAAGAAGCTCGTGAATACGCCCTCTTCGCTTTCGCACCACACAGTGCCGTTCATCGATTCGCATATTTTTTTCACAATCGAAAGGCCCAGGCCGGTCGATGGTTCGTTATTGGTCGGCTTTGCCGATAGCTTGCCGAACGGAGTGAACAATCTGTCGAATTCGCTTCTTTTGATTCCAGGGCCTTCGTCCTTCACCTCGACGGTAACCGAACGTTGGCCGCTACGGTTGGTACCGGAATAAATTTTTATCCAAATGCGTTTGCCCGCCGGAGAGAATTTCAATGCGTTAGAGAGTAGATTGGCCACTACCCGTTCGAATTTTGCCGGATCCACGTTGGCCATGAAAACCGGTTCTTCTGTGTCCAGGAGGACGGTTTGGTCCTTTTCCTCGATCCGAAGTTCGAAATCATCAATCACGCGCTTGGTGGCTTCGATAATATCGGTGACAACGGGCTTGAAGAGCATCTTTCCCTCCTCGAGCGCTTGCACTTCGAGCAGGTCTTGGATGATTGAATTGGCCGTTTCTGTGGCGGTTTTGATCGAACGAATCAGGTCGCTGACGTCGGAGGCGTCCAAGTTCTCATATTGCATTTCGAGAATCGAAACCAATCCGTAGATGCCCTGTAGCGGGTTCTTCAGGTCGTGCGCGCTGATTTGCAGAATGCTGTTTTTCTCTTCGTTCAATCGGGCCAGTTCGCGGTTCTGCTGCACGATTGTGTCCCTGGATTGCTTCAGTTCGATATGCGTCGAAACGCGGGCAATCAATTCTTCCTGATGGAAGGGTTTGGTGATGTAATCGACGCCGCCGGATTGGAATCCGCGAACCACATCCTCGATTTCGCGTTTGGCCGTAAGGAAAATTATCGGTATATGAGCGGTTTTCGGATTGGATTTCAGCCGTTGGCACACCTCGAAACCGTTCATTTTGGGCATCATTACGTCCAAAAGAATAAGGTCGGGAATTGTTTTCTCGGTGGCGGCAAGGGCCTCGGCACCGCTATTCGCTATCAGGATCTCGAAGCGGTATTGCTTCAGAAACGTAACCGCCAGCTGTATGTTCTGAATGTTGTCATCGACAATCAGAATGGAGGCATATCGCGAGATTCCGTCTAAGTTTTGATTGTTCATTGTTCCGGCCTTTATTGTAAGTTTTTAATTTTTCTAATGGCCACCGGGTATTTCTCTAATGCTGCCCTGATTCTTTGTGTGTCCATCGAATTGAGTTCGTGCTTGAGCAAAGCTGCGTAGTCGCCGAGCAATCTGTTCGATAGGCCCTTGGCTATGTCGTTTAATCTTTCGGCAAAAGCTTCGCAAGCTTTAATCCTGACCAGTGAAACCAGCTCGCGCCAGACGGTCGTCAGAGGGCCTTCCAGTTCGATCATAGCCTTAGAAAGCTGTTCGTTGTAGTAGGTGCTTGTCGGTTCCTCAGGCTCCTCGCTAACGTAGGCCTTGGCGTTGGCGCTGCTTATGTTCGTATCGAAATATTTCTCGAGCAAATCTATGAGCTGCTGTTTTTCGAATGGTTTGCTGAGTATTCCGTCGAACAGCAAGACAGAGATTTCGTCCGGGTCGGCTCCAGAGTAAGCGATTCGTGGTATGTGGGACAATTCGCTTATTTTTGCAAGCCGTTGGGCCGTCTCCTGGCCGGACAGGCCGGGCATCTTCAAATCGATTATTGCCAGGTCCGGCTGGCTCATGAGCGAAAGTTCAATAAGCTCTTCGCCGGAGGAAGCGCAAATCGCATGGGCACCAACCGTGGTTAGTAGTTCTGCAATTAATTCCCTGTTGTAGTCTTTGTCGTCCGCGATGATGATCGAAGATGCAGAAAGCGGTTTCTTGGCGGGACGGCTGTTGTTTTTTTCGTTTGTTTCAATTGCAATTGGGAGCGTAGCAGCGGCCGCAATGGAGACGTTGTCGAAGCAAACCCTGAATTCGGCGCCGATTCCAGGTTCGCTGATTAGCGAAATGGTGCCTCCGAGCCTTTCGGCCAATTGTTTGGTAATCGTCAGACCGAGGCCCGTGCCGCCGAATTCCTTCTGCTTTTGGCCTTCGGCCTGGTGGAATGCTTCGAAAATAAGTTCCTGCTGGTCCAAGGCGATTCCGCAGCCGGAATCGAGCACAGAAATGCAGAGCCTGCCGGGCAGGTCTTTGCTTCCGGTGAACGACGCCCGAAGCTTGACGAAGCCCTTCGAGGTGAATTTGATTGCGTTGCTAAGCAGATTGTTCAGTATTTGTTTGAGTCGGAATTCGTCGAAGAGAATTGTAAAATTGCATTCATCGTCCAATTGCAATTCCAGGTTGATTGATTTTTCGCTTGCCAGCTCGGAAAAGAGTCCGATAGATTCGTCCAACATTTGGGCGAGGTTCATCGGCTCTTTGTTGATCTCCATTTTGCCGGATTCGATTTTCGCAAGGTCCAGTATCTCGTTGGTCAGTTCGAGCAGGTTCCTTCCGGCGTTGACTATTGTCGAAACGTATGGCGATGCCTCGGCGTCATTAATCCTTTCCTGAAGCAGTTTCCCGAATCCGAGAATGGCGTTCAGCGGTGTGCGGATTTCGTGGCTCATGCTTGCCAAGAAACTGCTTTTGGCGGAATTTGCTTTGTCTGCGGCCTCCTTGGCCAATTCGAGTTCGATCAGCATTTCGCCCAACTTTGCGGAGTAGTCCTCCTGAATTGCGCGTGCGCTCTCCAATTCCTCGGCGTAGTGCCGCAGTTCGGATTCTGTTTGGCGCAGTTCGGTAATGTTTTCGCCAATGCCTAAGATGTATTTCGGCAAGCCGTGTTCGTTTTCAATCAAAAGTTTCCTTTTGCGGAGCAGGATCGGCTCGCATTCAGGCGATTTGAAGTATTGGTCGGTAACTTCGATCATCTGCCGAGTGCGGATCAGCGTCAGGTCCTCGCTGCGAAAAGCTTTTGCAAGTTCCAAGTCGAATAGTTCGAAATCGTTTTTCCCAACCGCATCGAAGACGCCGGTGAGGGCTGCCATCGAAGAATTCCAAAAAATGTAGGAAAAATTCGAACATTCTTTCATGTATATGCCAATCGGCATGTTGTCCACGAGCGTATTCAGGAATTTTTTATCATTAGCAGTTGCCTCCATGCTGATCTGCTTTTCGAATGCTGCCCCAAGCGCATCCGCCGTAACCGATAGTGTGTTAATGTCGCTATTGCTCCATTCCCTGCCCTCGGTGCTTTCAGTGAATCCGACGGCTCCCCAGAGTTCGGTTTGGACAAAAATCGGGAAGAATAGGTAAGAATTGATTCCATACTGGCCGAGCGCTTTGCGGTCCTTTTCGTTCGAGTTTTCTGTTAGTCCGTGCACAGATTTTCTCTCCTCGAATTGTTTGTACCAATTCGGGAAAGAGTTAGCGAATTCAATTTCAGGAATTTTCTCGGAAGCCATCGAGATCTCTTCGCCTTTGGAAGACCAAAATGACAGCAATGAAGGGGAAACGGTTGTGTCGCCGTGTTTGATGAATTTAACTAAATAGGCCGCTTCGGCGTTTGCAGCCTCGCCCAAGAGTTCGATGCTTTCATTGATGGCATCCTCGAAGTTCGATGTATTTATCAATTTGGTCGATACGGTGGCGATAGTCTCGAGCAGGTGGTCCTTTTTCTTTGCGGTGTTCTCTGCATTCTTCCTGTCGGACACGTCCATTATCAGAATGATAGCTTCTTTGTCGTTGATTGCCGAGAATTTTGCTTCGCGATACTTGAATGCGCCAAGGTGTGTGAAGCCATAGCTGAATGTCTGCACTTCGCGAGTCGAAATCGCTGCCCGGATTCGTTCTACGAATTGTTCGGTGAGCGTCTGGGGCAATATATCGTGCAGTCTGTTGTTGTGGAATTTCTCTGGCGAGAAACTGACATTTTCGTTCATCTCGAGCGAAGAGTCAATGAAGTTGCCATCTTTGTCCACGTGGAAGACGATATCAGGCAAAGCCTTCAAAAGAGCTTTGATTGGCGAGTCCGAGGGCAGGTGGTCGAATTTTATTTGCGTTTTCGAATTCATCGGTCAGTTGTTCATGTTGACTATAATGTTCATTAAATGATTCCAATCAATGGGCTTGTAGAAGAAATCGAATGCTCCGGCATTTCTGGCAGTTTCTTCGATGTTTATGTCCGATTGGCCGGTGTAGAGAATAATTTTCGCGCGATTGTCAATTTCGAGTATCTGGCCCATCAGGTCGATACCGTTGATGTCCGGCATCATGTAGTCGAGAATAATCAGGTCGAAATGATTATTCTGGAGGCTCCGAAGCCCCTCGGCCGGATTTTGGAACGCTTGGCAGTCGATACCATGAAGGATCAGAACCTCTTGGAAAGTATTTAATGAGTTCTTATCGTCATCTATCAATAGAATTTTCATGGCAATATTCCTGTTTTATATATTTGCAAATTACTTGCTCGCCTACTATATACAATATATATACCAATAATCTCATTATCGCGGAAGTGCTTGCGCCCCAAGGGAATGCGCGCTGCGGCCTGTTTCCGGGGATTGTTGCCGTTTTGCTTTTTTGCGATTTCGCATTGCGATTTGGCAATTTTTGCGATTTGGCAAAATATCTACAGCTTCATACAATACCCAAAATTTTGGTTCTATAACGTTTTGTGAGGCCCTGTACTTAATCCCACTTTGAGCGAGTTGATAGAATCAAAAATGATTTTTTAACGCGTAGCGGTTGTTGTATTGTAGCATATTGTTTGGATTTTTTAGACAAGATTTCGCGCGAGCGAATGTTTTATATGATTGGTTGATTCATGCAGAGTGTTATTCAACAACCGCTAACGCGGTATGACATGCAAAGGGGAAACAACTCACTACAATACAACAACCGCTAACGCGGTATCAATCCGCAACTATTACTCTACCTGAAGTGTGCAAATTGTATTAGGGAGTGAATATATTCAATTTGCCATAGAACCTAATTTTAAATATTCCATTTCTTAGAATCAATTATTGTTGTTTACCCACACAAAGCAATATATAACCGAAAATTTCATTTCTTAATAGTTAGCTTTTTTTGTAAATTAAACTTTGAATCTTTCCCATCGGAAAGACTCATTTTATTGTTGTGTGTCCATAAGGAAATCAAAGTGGAGGCACGGTGGGCTTCGGGACTCGGCGCAGACGGTTGCGTTCCGTCACTTTATCCGCTCCCAGAGCCGCATTGCTTCCCGAAAAGTACTATATGGGCGGGCTTTATGGAAGAAAATCATAATTTATAATTTTCACAAAGGCTACATACATGAGCATATTGAACAGAAGAGGTTTCTTGAAGAATATGGGAGTCGGTATGGGTGTCGTGGTTGCGTCCGGTATGGTGGGCGGCAAAGTGCTTGCAATGGGGGCCAAACTGCCCGAACAGGCAAGCGAACAGATCTTCGGGCTGAGCGCCGAGGAAATCCGCCGTCTATTGGAAATTGCACTATCGAAAGGTGGGGATTTCTCGGAGCTTTTCTTCGAGTATTCCGTTAATAACTCCGTTACGATGAGCGAAGACATCATAAAAAGCTCTTCGGAAAACATCGAATTGGGCGTTGGTGTCCGCGTGCTGAACGGCTCGCAGACCGGTTTCGGATACACTAACGAACTCACTTTCGAGAGCATCAAACAGACCGCACTCACCGCTGCTGCGATTGCAAGCGGCGTAAGCAAAGTCAAAATTGCCAACCTGAACAAAGTCCAACCCAAAGTGCAGGTCTTCGACATGAAGAACCTGCTGGCCGACAAAGACCTCGAGACAAAAATCGAATTGATCAAAGAGGGATACGAAGCCGCGAAGAAATACGACCCGAGAATCAAGAAAGTAACCGCATCGCTCACAGACAACGTCTCCTACGTTACGATTGCCAACAGCGAAGGCTTGCTGATTTCGGACAAACGCCCGCAGGCCAGATTGGTCGTGGTCTCCACCGCCGAGGACGGCAAAGTGCGGAACACGGGCCACGGCAATGCAGGCGGCACGATCGGACTCGATTTCTACAAGAACAAGTTTACTCCAACCGAAATTGGCAAAAAATCCGCTCGCGAGGCAATTGAACTACTCGCCGCGAAGGACGCTCCTGCCGGCGAATATCCCGTCGTGCTCGGCAAGAACCAATCCGGCGTGATGATCCACGAAGCCGTGGGCCATCCGCTCGAGGCAGACGGAATATGGAAGAAAACATCCGTTATGGCCGGGCGCTTGGGCGAAATGGTCGCCAGCCCGCTCGTTACGATCTACGACGATTCGTCAATTCCCGAATACCGCGGCAGCTCGAACTTCGACGACGAAGGCGTGGCGGCCCAAAGCGCCATGCTTATCGAAAAAGGTAAGCTGGTCGGGTTCCTGAACGATAAATTGGCCGCTAAAATGTTGAAAATGCCCGAGAACGGCCACGGCCGCCGCGAGAACTACTCATTCCCGCCCATACCGCGCATGAACAATACCGTGCTCGCCAAGGGCAATTCCACACCGGAAGAAATCATCCGCTCCGTCAAGAAAGGATTCTATGCCGAAACGTATCAGGGCGGAATGGTCGAAAACACCGGCAAATTCACTTTCTCGGTCAACCTTGGATACATGATCGAAGACGGACAGATCACGCGCCCGATCAAAAACGCAACGCTAATCGGATCCAACGTCGCAATCCTGAAGGATATCGATATGGTGGCAAACGATACCGGTTTCTTCTTGGGCACTTGCGGCAAGGACGGACAATCGCAACCCGTAACGGCAGGCACGCCAACACTTAGAATCAGCAAAATGACCGTCGGAGGTACAGCATGAAAAACCAAGATTTAATGAAAATTGCTGAATACGCAGTTTCCTATTCGCAAAAACAGGGCGCCAAACAAACCCAAGCATCAATTTATGCCGGAAGCGAATTCACCGTGGAAGTGCGCGACGCCGAGATCGAACGTCTCGTGGAGGCCGGCTCGCAATCCCTTTCGCTCAAGCTCATCATCGATGGCAAAGTGGCGACGGCCAGCTCTTCGGATTTCGCAATGGAATCGGTCAGCCGGCTGATCGACAATGCCATTAAACGCGCTCGGCTGACCTCGAAGGATCCTTACTCGGGCATTCCCGAAAAGCAAAGAGCCGACTACGACCTCGAATCGCTCAAGCTTTACGATCAGAAACTCGTCGAGATGGCCCCGGAGAAGAAAATCGCCCTTGCAAAGGAAGTCGAGAAAATTGCCCTCGAAAACAAGCAAATCACGAAATCCTCCGGTTCTTCGTTCGGAAGCAATATCGGCACTCGATACATTGTGAACTCGAACGGCATTTCGGCTTCGTATCCGTCCACGAGCGCTTCGCTTGGCGTATCGTTGCAATCGGGCGCCGGAGACGACATGACCGAGGACTATTACTATCACTCTTCCCGCTCGCTCTCGGGGCTGAAATCGCCCGAAGAGATTGCCAAAAAGGCTGCCGGGAAAGTGGTCCGTATGCTCGGCGCGAAGAAAATCCCGACCCAAAACGTACCGATTGTCTTCGAGCGCGAAATGACTTCGTATCTCTTGGGCTTCCTGGCCCAGTGCATCTCGGGCGGCGCTGTCTATATGAAACAATCATTCCTGGCGGACAAACACGGCACTAAAATCGCCGGCGACAACGTTACGATTCTCGACAATCCGCTCATCCCCGGGCTGTTGGGCACTCGCCCCTTCGATGGCGAAGGCGTCTGCGGCAGGAAAAATGCAATCATCGACAAGGGCACGCTTAAATCGTTCCTGCTGGACACGTATTCGGCCAAAAAGCTTAACATGGCGTCCACAGGCAATGCCGGCGGCACTAGCAATTTCTATATGGAAAATGGCTCGCATTCGCCCGAAGAGATTATTAAATCCTTGGACAAAGGTCTGATCCTGACCCGCACCATCGGCCAGGGAACTGTTGCCACCACGGGCGACATCTCCGTCGGGGCCTTCGGCCTGTGGGTGGAAAATGGAGAAATCGTCCATCCCGTGCACGAAGTAACTATTTCGACCAACCTCGGCAAAGTGTTGAGCGAAATCGAAATGATTGGAAATGACTTGGTTTTCGACCGCAGCATTGCCGCGCCGATGATCAAAGTCAAAGAAATCACTATTTCAGGTACCTAATTGGAACGATGAAAATGATTGATAAAATTAAAAAACAAATAAGCGATTCAATAGAGACTAAACAGGCAATTCTGGCCAATCCCGAATTGCTGGGCCAAATCGAAAAGCTGTGCAACACGGCCATCGAGGCCTATCGCAATGGGAAGAAAGTGCTAATCGCCGGCAATGGCGGCTCGGCTGCAGACGCCCAACACATCGCAGCCGAATTGGTGGCCCGCTTCTATTTCGACCGCCCGGGCCTTCCGGCTATCGCACTAACAGTCGATACTTCCATCCTTACGGCCGTCGGCAACGACTATGGATATGACTATGTATTCGCACGCCAGGTGGAAGCCAATGGCAACCAAGGCGATGTCTTCATTGGTATCTCCACTTCGGGGAATTCGCCGAATATCATGCGCGCGCTGGCCTCCGCCAAGGACAAGGGCATGGTTACGGTCGGACTGATCGGCGGCACCGGCGGGAAAATGCTCTCGGAGTGCGACATTCCGATTTGCGTCCCGTCGAAGGACACGCCACGCATCCAAGAGTCGCACATAATGATCGGGCACATTGCCTGCGAAGTTATCGAGCGGGTTCTTTTCGCAAAATAATGTACAACCAAAGGGGCATTCCTGTGGGCTGATTCAATCGAATGAGCAGGCAAGAATGCCCTTTTCCAATACTCTTTCCTAATACAATAGCTATGGAAAAATCAAATATCAATAATTCAACCAAGAGAGACCTTATCATTCTGTCCGGTTTCTTTCTGATTATGTACTTTTTTAGGCCATTTTTAGTCGGATTCTATGCAGACGATTGGTCCTACATAGCGAATTTTGAATATGTCCTTGGATACAAATTTGCGCCGTTCTCGACTGATTTGTTTGCTTACTACTTCAATTGCTTTGCAAACCGCCCAATAACCGGCCTGACGTATTACCTTGCCCACTCGATCTGCGGCACCGGCAACCCTGTGGCGTGGCAATTCTTCGTTATGTCGCTTGTGTACCTTTGCAGCGTTACGTTTTATTTCTTCGCCAAACGCCTCGCCGAACTCGTCGGGGGCGGCCGCAGATTTGCCCTGTTCTCTGCGCTGCTCTTCCTGGCTGTGCCGTGGCAATCGGCGAATTTCATGTGGATTTCGCTCGCGATGAGCCTGCCCAGCGTGATCTTCTTTAATCTGTCGTCAGTTTACTTGCTGAAATCGAAGCTGTCCGACTGGAAAATGATTTCCATATCGTCTGTCTTTTTCATGCTTTCCGTTTTCACGTACGAAAGTTTTTACTTCCAATCGTTTTTCGTGTTGGGGATGCTGTTCCTGCTGAATAGGGACGTGCCCAACAGGAAGCGAAATGCTGCACTCACATTTTCAGTCTTTTCATTTGTCATGGCATTGGCCATAGTTTGGAACCGGTTGGCAATCAATTTTTCCGATAATATCGTTACCAAATCCGGGAATCAATACACGATACAAACATTCGGCGCGAACCTCGTGGCGCTGCCTTATGCGCTAACGATTTCATTCCTCTGGGCGGCCCCGATTGTATTCGCCATCTTGGCATTTATTGCATATAAATACTTCAAGCAGAGCCGAGCCGACTCGTGGCTGTCCGGCGTGGGCCGCAGATTCCTTTCGATGTCTGCGCTTGGAGTGATTGCTTCGATGCTTGTTTACGCGATTGCCGGGTATTCCGTTTGGGGCTTGGGCATGAGGAGCCGAACCATGACAGTCGTCTCGTTCTATCTTCCTTTGGTAATATCTTTCCTTTTCTCATCGGCGCTCAGGGCCGAAACGAGCTATCGCGCATTGGCATATATGAAAATGGCGCTTTTGGCAGTGTTCATGGTTTGTTCCACTGTGCAGGTTTTCGATTGGGCCAAGGCTTGGGAATTGCAGAAAAGTGTTATTGCGTCCATGCCGAACGAAAAAATCTTTGCCACGGACAAGGATGCGCTGATAATGATCGATGGCGAGTTCAAACACGAATGGGTCTCCGTTTTCGATGCCGATTATGCAATCAATGCGCAGATGAATGCCGGCCCTGTCATGCTTGGAATAAGTAACGCTTCGCTTCAGGGAATCCCGCAGCGGAATTTTTGTATCGGACGGGCACTGGTGCATCCAATAAAAAATGATATTTATAAAAATGAATGGAGAAACGACACACTTTTCGGATACTATGCGAGCGTCGTTGCGGACAATTCTTTGAAGACTTCCTACTATACGAGAACAAAAGAGACGTACGGCTCGGAACTGTATTTGTGGGATACGCGTACAAATGAATTCAAAAAGATGCCGGATTCGTGCACGATCGCGCTCACGCCATTCGAGAATTACGACAAGTGGCTAACGGATATTTGGTCGAGGATAAAGAAGTAATCAACTGAATCTTTGCGCGTATTTCCGAACTCTCCACCCTCCAGTTTGCTTCTATAGGGCAATTTGTTCCGTCGGGACGGTGAAGACGACTTTCGTGCCGTAGTTCGGAGTGCTTTGAATGAAAATCGCACCTGAATTCATCTCGACGAACGACTTGATGATGATCAAGCTAAGGCCTGTCCCCAACTCGTTGGCCGTGCCGGGCGTGCGGACGCTCTCGGTGAAGAGGAAGAGTTTTGAGAGGGATTTCTCGTCGATGCCGACGCCTTTGTCCTCCACGGAGATCTCGATGTGGTGGTCTTCGATTTTAGTTTTAATCCCAAACATTTCTAAATAATACGTAATATAAATAAAAAATATTTGCTGTGATGCT
>CAZSWR010000079.1:0-17058 GCA_964610885.1 uncultured Hyphomicrobiales bacterium
AACACATAGCATTGTCAATGGATTACCTATCGAAAAAGTCAGTGTAAAAAATATTTTACTTTCCTCCCCCCCCCAACCACTCCACAACCGGGCCCAAACAAAGCGCTGCCAGAAATGTAAGTAGGGGTTCAAAATTTTGAACCCCTACAAAAGAGAAATACATCATCATACCACGCTGTGGTTCAACAATTTGAACACCTATTTCGCTTTCGTATATACTGTTTCCCACATTGCATTCTGGCCGCGCGCGATTACGCGGAACAGCCCAATGGCAAAGCCTGTGCAAAGCGTCAGCATGAACAATGGCAGTTTCAGCGGCCCGGTGCTTACTCCTGATTTGTCCAAGCCATATCCCACCAATGCCGCCGCGTAGAACAGAACTTGCGCCCAGAATAAGGCGTCGGACAGAATCGAACCGGCGCCAAGATTCACTGCGGAACATAGAGCCAATCCGACAAGGAAAATCGGCAGGAAATAGCGCATGACTTTGTGCGAAACGAAGAACAGGTGCGCCCAGCCATAGAGCGGATTGAAAAGGCGAGCGCGCGAAATGACAGCCGAAATCCCGCCGGCCGAAAGCCTGACGCGGCGCTTCATCTCGCCGGCGATCGAGCGGGAGCGGGCTTCGCGCACAACCGCATCGGGCACGTAAACAAAGCGTTTCTTTTTGATGGCGAAAGTGAAGACGTTAAAGAGGTCGTCGCAAACGTAATCGTTCGGTATTGGGTCCAGCAATTCACGGCGCGCCGAATAGATGCCGATGCTATTGATCGTGGTCGAAATTTCGCTTTCCTTGGCCCGCAGGAATGCTTCGTAGCGCTGGTAGAAAGCCTCGGAGCCTGCGCCGCTGTCGTCTGTGTCGTCGTCTCCGGTCATCAGCACTCTGGGGATTGTGCCGCCGAGCGTGGGGTCGGCCAGCGGTGCAACCAGTTTCGCGAACACGTCCGGCGCGGGCCGGTGGTCTGCGTCCATGAAAATAACGATATCGGTTTCGGCCATCGGGATAAGTTTGTTCAAGACTAAATTCTTCCCCATTCTCCCAAATTCCACGAAACGCACTCTTCGGTCCTTCGATTCGATTTCGCGAGCGATTTCGGCTGTGCGGTCTTGCGAACCGTCCGAGCCGATGAGTATATGAATCCTCTCGGCGGGATAGTCCGCGGCGAAAATCGATTCGACGGCGCGGGCAAGCGTCCGCTCTTCGTTGTACGCGGAGAGGACGATTGTTATATCGGGCAAATACTCGCTGTCCGAGCGAACTGGCTTGCGGAAAAGTTTCGACAAAACGCTGAGCAGAGCCGGATACAGCACGCTCAGGTATGCCATTGCGAGCACAATGAGAATCGAGATAATGTCTATGATTTGAGTCTTTTCCATTCGATGCCGTTTATTTCAATTTTTCGGGTTTATGAATAACGTATTTGACGACGCCCTGAATCTCGAAGTGCATGAATCCTTTGATTTCGATTGGCAGGAAGCGTTTGTTGGCCGAAACGAGGAACACCTGTCCGTTCTTTTCGACTAATTTCTTGACGGCAGTGTCGCCATTCAGCGCGGCGATAACAATTTTGCCGGATCGAGGAGTTTCGCTGCGCGATACGATAAGCAAGTCGCCCTCGAAAATCTGTTCGTCGATCATCGAATCCCCTTTGACGCGCACTGCGTAATGGTTTTCGGCGACCGGCACGAGCAATTCGTTCAGGTCTAAACAATCGAAATTGGATCCGGAATTGGGCAAATGCGCTCCAGTCCAAACGACAGGCGCTTCGAAATTGTACGAGCTTTTTATTTCTATTTCCTTGCTAACTTTCATTGATTTCAGCTCTTTTTTCTATTATTATAAGCAATGGACAATCCGCGTAACTGTCCCGATGATACAGAATTCCATCAGGCCATCGATCTTCGTGGGCAGGAACTGGTTCGCGTGCGACACCAAATACGTTCGGTCTTCGATCATTTTGAATATCTTCACCGTAAAATTCCCACTGATTTCGGCCAAGACAATCGAGCCGTCTTCGGGTTCGACGGCTGAATCGACGATAAGTATGTCCCCGTCGCTGATTCCGGCGTCTTTGATCGAGATGCCCTTCACTTTGGCAAAAAACGTGCATTGAGGATGCTCCACGAGCAACTCATTTAAATCGATTCGGCGGTCGATGTCGTTATCTGCGACGACGGGTATCCCGGCAGCCACCGACATAGTGAAAAGCGGTATCTCCGCCTGGGATTGGTTCGAGTAGCCATAAAGTGTGATTTCTTCCATTGGTTACCTTGATGTATGATTGTCGAATTTTTTTCTAAAAAGGAACTTTATCCAAATGTTTGTATCCAATTCTAAGCCTGTATTCAGTAGGTAGTATTCGTTCAGGTTGCTGATTGCTTCGTCGCTCAGCCGTTCGGGCCGGCTGATGTGGGCAAGCCCGATAATGCCTTCTTTGCCGAAATCGAATCTCTTGCCCTTAGGATACAGGCCCACGAAGCTCATTTTGCCTATGAAAATTCGCCAGAGCTTTTTGTACCACGATTCGCATTTGCCAAAAACGGCATATGCCACGGGCGAAAGAATCGTAAGCATCAAGCACGAAGCAACAACATCTATTATCCTCTTTGCGAAGCGGACGCGGAACCCACCGGCTTTGTAAGCGGAGATCTGTGGTTCGTGTCCGGTAACTTTGTCGATAATCCGAGACGTTACGACCTGTTCGTAGTCCTGAGCGGGATGAATCTTGATGTTCGGGTCGCTAAGCTCGGCAATAGTGCGGAAGAGTTCGGTTTTCTCTATTGTGGTATCGGTTACGATCACTTCGTCGATGAAATAGTCGCGAATGATATTCTTGAGGTTTGCCCAATTGCCGATAACGGGCAGCCCGGCAAACGTGGAAACATTCTGCGGAGCCACGGTCAGCACTCCGGCCAGGTTTGCATTGAGCCTGTCGGAGTTTTGCAGGCGGCTGATGATGGATTCTGTATGCTCATTAAGCCCGACGATTGCGATGCGGCGGTCCTTTTCGCGGCCGCGCAGTTTGACGGCGAAGCCCAGGGCAATCCTGAACGCCGAAGCAAATAAAGCCGTGAATACGACTGTCATCACCAGTACCGAGCGGCTGAACTCATAGTCCTTGAAATAGTAAGGCAGCGACGAGAACACAAAGAATGAAATCATCAGGCCGAAAATGGTCTTTCGGACTGTTGGCTTCGATTCGAAGTACTCGCCTGCGACGAGCATTGAAAAAAAGAACACTATGCCCGTAACGATGAAAACAGTTGGCATGGCGAAATCCGGGATATTCAGGAATCCACCGTGGCGAATCCTCGTGGAGAGCATTATAGACGAGGCAAGTGCCAGCTGGTCGAATACGATCAGGCCTAAATCCTTGTAGTAGCGTATCAGGTATGAAATCCCGCGGCGGAAGAAAATGGCTACTTGCAGCAAGGCCAGAAAAACGAACGACCGGCCGTAGTGTTTGCGGACGAATATTTGCATGGCCGAATAGAGGTGTTTGACGTCGTTCGTGGAGCTGCGGCGCGTGCTTTCGCCTTTGTAGTGTATGATGGATGTGGTGTGCAGATATACCACTTTGTATCCCTCTTCGTACGCGGCCCAGCAGAGGTCGATATCCTCGCCATACATGAAATACTCGGTATCGAATCCATTGACTTTTTTGATAAAATCGGCACGGCAGAACATGAAAGCGCCAATAACGGCATCGATTTCGTATGTTTCGTCTGTCGAGCGGAATGTTTGATTGTATTGTGCGAATGCCTTCGACCGGGGGAACATTTTTTGCAAACCGAACAGCTTGCAAAACGACGCCCAAGGCGACGGGAATCCACGACGGCATGCGGGTTGGAATGTGCCGTCTGCGTTCAATACTTTGCAACCGGAAATGGCCACGTCAGGCGCTGAGTCCATGAATGCTTTCATCACGTGGAGAGTCTCTTCGCTCAGTATCGTGTCGGGATTGAGTATCAGAATATATTTGCCATGGGCATGATCGAATCCGATATTGTTCGCCCGCCCGAAGCCCAGATTGCTATCCAAGGCAATGAACTTCACATCGGGAAAGAGCGGCGCCAAGTATTCGACAGAGCCATCGACAGAATTATTGTCCACGACAATCGTTTCCACCCGAAGCCCGGCCGCGGCGCGATCTATCGACGACAAGCATTGGTATAGGAAGTCCTTTACGTTGTAATTGACGATGACAATCGAAATATCAGTTTCAGGCATATTAATAACTCTTTTCAACAATTCCCCTTGAGGCAAAAATAACTAAATTTTGGATAAATACAAACGCGAAAACCCGGCCCCCCATCGTCCCATTCCAAAGAGACAAAAAGAAAACCGATATAGACTGGCAATATGGACGATATTGCCCACGAACCATAGGGATTATGTGTATAATCGCAAGAATTGCTCAAATAAAATAAATAGCTCCAAGAGCATTTTCCCCGCCCAAGATGCGATACTGCTCCGAACGAAGGCCAGCTACCTGTCGGCGGGCGTAACCCAGCCTGAGATAGTAATTCATTCCAGCGCAGAAACCGGACATCATTTATTCATACGAACAACGGGCGCTGGCGCTAAGAGTCCAACGACTAACGAATTTCAATATTTTGCTTTAGCTTTGGTTAATATCGTTGTTCCATGCGAGTATGAATAATAGCGCAATTTGATTATTTATGATAAAGAGAATCATTATCAATTATCCTTGCATTAATTGAAGATAAGACGTTGGATTCTGATTTGCTTGCGAGAGCGAAATCAAAGAGGCCTGTTGCAAGAATTGCGAACGAACTAATTTAAGCTGTTCCTGGGCCACGTCCGCATCTTCGAGCCGAGAAATTGCAGCGTTATAGTTAACGACCTGCGATTTCAGCAGTTCTTCCTGCGAAGTCATGCGGTTATTGATGCCGCCAAGGTACGAAGCCACTTTATTGACGTTGTTCAGTGCGACGGCAAGGCTTTGCAGCGTTGTGTCGATTTGCGAGCCACTGAAAACTCCTAAGTCAGTCGCGCTGACATCATTCAGTTTCCTAAGGTCCAGCCCGCGTACTCCCGCGAAGTCGCCTTCGGTCATAGAATTGACGTTAAAATAATTCGTATCGATATTGTAATCGACATTTGAAGTACTCATATCGATCGACAGGGTAAGGAGCGAGCTTCTGGCATTGATGCCAATCATGAAACTAACCGAAAACGAACCATTCAAGAGCTGTTGGCCACCGAAAGCAGTGGAATCGGCAACAGTCTGGATTTGTTGCGTCAGCCGAAAAGCAGCCTTGGCGAGGGCAACTTTTTCGTCGGTACCCAAAGCCCCCGAGGAGGCATTCGCCGTTGCATCTTTGATGGTTGTAACCAATCCATTAATATTGTCCAAAGCGTCTTGAAGAATATTCGATAAGTTCAGCGCGTCGCCGACGAGGTTCAGAGCAGATTTCAATGCTCCATTGCGGGCCTGAAGAGACCTCGAAGTGATGTAGCCGGCCACGTCGTCGGATGCGTTATTGATCCTCTTTCCGGTTGAAAGCCTCAACTGTCCTTGGGAGATTGCTTTGTTCGATGAATCAAGTGCATTGTAAGCATTCTCCGCCGACGTATTAGTCCTTATCCTTGCATTTCCACCTGTTGAGAAAGGCATTTTTTTATCTCCGTATTTGTTTATTCAACAGGAAAAGCTATTAATCTTTGTAGCTTTCCAATTTATGCACCAAAGATTCCGGTTGTCTATCTATGGTTCATATTATTCATTATTATCCCTGAATCAGCTGCAAGAACGATTGCGGGTTAGCATTCGCTTGTGCCAACGAGGTCAACGAGGCTTGCTGCAAGAATTGAGATTTAACCAATTCGAGCTGTTCTTTGGCCACGTCTGCGTCTTCGATTCTCGAGATTGCAGAATTGTAGTTCACGATTTGGCCTTTGAGCAAGTCTTCCTGCGAGTTGAGCCGATTGACGATACCGCCGACGTATGAAGCAACTTTGTTGACGTTGTTCAAGGCTTCGTCCAAGCTGCTAAGCGTAATGGCCATGTGGCCGTAATCGAAGATACCAAGGTCGTCGGCCGAAACTGCATTGAAAGCATTCATGTCCAGTCCGGTAACGCCGGCAAAATTTGAAACATTAAGGGAGTTAATGTTGAAGTCTCGGCTCTTCACGTTGAAATCGCCATTGGCCGTAGTCAAGTCGATACCAAGCGTAATAAGCGAGTGCGAAGCGGTGGTACCAATAACGAAGTCCACCGAGAAGCCACCAGTAAGTAGCTGTTGGCCACCAAAGACAGTCGAATCGACAACCGTTTGGATTTGCTGAACCATACGGAATGCGGCCTTTGCCAGGGCGACACGTTCGTCTGTTCCCTGAGCGCCGGACGACGCTGTTGCCGTCGAGTCCTTGATTTGCGTAACGAGTGTATTAATATTGTCCAAAGCGTCCTGAACGATGTTCGATACGTTTTGTGCATCTCCTACCGAGTTCAAAGCTGCTTTGAGAGCACCGTTGCGGGCCTGCAATGCACGAGACGTAATATATCCTGCTACGTCGTCTGCTGCATTGTTGATCCTTTTTCCCGTCGATAGCCTCAACTGCCTGAGCGATATGCTCTTATTCGACGTGTCGAGCGCGTTGTACGCATTCTCCGCGGGAGTATTGGTGCGTATGCGAGCGTTTCCACCAACTGCGAATGGCATTATTCACCTCCATGTGAAATATAACATGTATTCATTTTGTTATTTCTAATCAGCAGATTCCATTTTTTTAATGCAAAATCCATTTTGTTTCTGCTGATACTTCCTGTGTGCCTTTTTCCTCAATTTGAGGAAATTTGACAAAGAACGCCAAAAGTTTCCTTGATTTCAATTTTTACAAGTTGTGTGCCATATTCATTCTTTTGGCACCTCGAAACATATCGCACCTGTTCCCAACTTCCAATATGTACCATCTGCCCAAACATATTGAAATTTGCTTGCCAGAAAAATCACATGTAAATATTCGATGGTTTATTACTTTGATTTATAGCCACTTACATATTCGCCCGCTGGCGGCCGACGCTTAGTTGAACGTTAACGCTCCAGTTTTTCTTGGCTTTGTATCCTCAATGGGCGATTTTTCGCCACGCCTTTTGTTGATTTTCGGAATTATTGAATTTAAAATATTTCTGTCATTTTTTTGTTCTACCAAAATTCATTACAAAGTCGATTGCTTGTACGGGGCTATTATTGGCCACTTGAAGGATATTAGTATATTATCAAGCTAAATACAAAATATTTTCTCAGCTTATACTTTACTATATTATGAGAATTGACATTTGAATTCAGCATTTTTTTTGAAATCAGATCGAGTATATTTAAGTCCTGCGTTTAATGGAATAGCTTGTGTTTGTCCGCTTCAACACTCGCCTCTATGGCAGGCCTTCGGGGAATACTATGGCAAATAATCGGCAATTTTTAAAGCACATCCCCAATGCAACTGCATATATAACTATTGCAATTGGTTTATTCGTTTGCATTGAATGGATACTTGATTTCAATTTGATCGCAATAGTTTTCGCCAGCTATCCCCGAATGAAATTCAACACCGCAATTCTGTCCATTCTTTCCGGCATCTCTTTGTACTTATTCAACTGCCCTCCGAATTCGCAAAAAACTGACTTACTCCGAACGTTTTCTGTCGTGGCTTCTGTTTTTGGATTGGCTGCATTGATCCAGTCTTTGTCCCCTACCGATATCGGACTGGATTCGTTCGTCCGCATAATCACCGGCCTCGACATCTCGGAGCACCCAAATATTCGGACATCCCCACTGTCGGCAACTGTCTTCATAATGATGAATTTCTCGATGCTACTGCTAAGCATGCAGAGGAGACAATCGAAAATTGTGGCGAAAATTATTGTGCTCTGTGGCGGGTTGATCGCATACTATGTTATCATCGGCTACTTCCTCGGATTGAAGATAATACTCTTAGAAAACTTTGAATACAATACGATGTCGTATCCGGCTTCGATAATAATAATTCTCATATCCGCTTCATTACTCTATATTCGAGACGATTATATCTCGCAAATCCTCGACTCCCAATACACATCCGGAATCCTTGTCCGCCGTTTGCTTCCTTTCGTGCTGCTCTTCCCTATTTTCACCATTTGGTTGGCTTTGCAGGGAGTGAACTCGGGGCTATACAACGAAAGGATAAGCGATTCGATTGCCGTTTCGATCAACACAGGGACTTTCTTGGCAATTCTTATATTTGTGATCAATTCAATATTCAAGTTTGAAAAACTAAAAGAAAAAACCGAGTTGCACATTTCGCAAAGCGAGGAACTATTCCGAAAGACTTTCAGTTTTTCGCCTGTCGGGAAGGTGATGCTAACGCAGGAAAGAAAACTCATTAAATGCAACAAATCCTTCTGCAATTTCATTGGATACGACGAAGACTCATTGCTCAAAATGAAAATTTCTGACATCACTCTGCCCGACGATACAGACGTCGGCAGGGAAATTATCAACCAGGTACTCAGTCAGTCGATCGAATCCGGCGGCTTCAGAAAACGCTACTTGCACAAGGATGGAAATATCGTCTGGGGCGATGTATCCGTCGGACTGATTCATGGCACAAACAATGATGAAGCATACCTGCTCTTGGTTGTCCAAGACATAACCGACCGAATCAATTACGAAAACAAACTCCGCACCGAACGCGACCGCGCAATGCAGTATTTCAACACATCGACTGTCATACTCGTCGTCTTGGACAACGATGGAAACATAGTCCGAATCAACCGTCGCGGCTACGAAATCTTGGGCTACGAAATTGGTTCGCTCAACGGCAAGAATTGGTTCGATACCTGCATCCCGGCCGAACAATCCTCGAATATAAAGTCTTTCTACAACTCTCTGCTTTTGAACCACAAGATCGACAATAGTCGGCACGAGCACCATATCGTTTGCTTCAACGGCGAGGAACGAAAGATCCGATGGTACAATTCAATTCTATACGACGACTACGGCAACGTATCGGGCATTCTCGCTTCCGGCGAAGATATTACCGAACAGCTGATTATTGAGAATGCACTAAAGGAAACTGAGATTATTTTCAATGCTTTCCTGGAGCACAGCCCTGTCTATTTCTTCTTCAAAGACAGCGAGATCCGAAGCCTCCGGCTGAGCCGAAATTTCGAGAATATGCTCGGCATGCCGCTCGAGAATGCCCTCGGCAAGACCATGTTCGACCTGTTCCCGTCGGATCTTGCCCAATCCATGGTGGAGGACGACAAACGCATTTTGAACGAAAGGAAAATGATTAGCGTGCAGGAAGAATTTGGAGGAGCATTCTACGAAACCACTAAATTCCCTATCGAAATCGATGGCCGCCCGCTGATGCTCGCCGGATTCACTGTCGATATCACCGAAAGGAAGCTATCACAAGAAATGCTACAGCAGGAAAAGAAATATTTCGAGAAGCTGATTGAATCTCTTCCAGGTATTTTTTACCTGTTTTCGTATCCCGAACTCAAGCTGAAACGGTGGAACAAAAACCTATCGGCCACGTTGGGATTCTCCGACGAGGAATTGCTCGACAAGCCGCTCTCCGAGCTACATCCCAAAGATGTATATTTCCAAATACGCTCCGCATGGGGCCAGGCAATGGAACAGACATCGAAAATGGTCGAGGCGCCTTTGATCTCGAAATCCGGCAAGAAAACACCTTACTTGCTCACCGGGATAAGCGTCCAAATCGATGGAGTGGCCCACCTGATGGGCGTCGGCATCGATATCACCGAACGCATTCAATTCCTCGAACAGACCATCAGGGCAAAAGAAAAAGCTGAAGAAAACGACAAACTCAAGTCATCTTTCCTTCAAAACATGTCCCACGAGATTCGCACTCCGCTGAACGGCATTCTCGGATTCGTTTCGATACTGAAGGACAAAGAGTACAATTCCGAAGAAGAGATGAACGAATGCCTCGATATCGTCAGCAGCAGCTCCTATAGGTTGCTCGGCATCGTTAATGATGTGCTGGAAATCTCCCGGTTGGACAGCCATACACTTCAGATAAAGAAAGAAGAATTCTCGCTGGCCGAGATCTTTCTGTACTTCAATGCTATGTACTACTCAATCGCAAAGGATAAGGGACTCGAGTTCTTCATCGAAATGCCCGAAGACCTCTCGGGCGTCTCTATTCGCTCCGACAAAGATAAGTTTTACCAAGTAATAACCAACCTTCTTAACAATGCCTTCAAATTCACTCACTCCGGAAGCGTCGAACTCGGAATATCCCGCCTTGAAGGCGAAATCTATTTCTTCGTGAAGGATACAGGAATCGGAATCCCGAAGGAATACCTCGGGAATATCTTCGAGCGGTTCTGGCAATACGAAGCGTTTAGCAACATGAAGTACGGCGGCACCGGGCTTGGGCTGTCCATCTCTTTGGGGATCTCCGAACTTTTGGGCATGAGATTCGAGGTCGAATCCGAAGTCGATAAAGGGACGTTGTTTAGGTTGTTCATTAATTCGGCCGATATTGTCCATTCGCATGCGTCAGACAAATCATCAGCCGTGCTCAACCGTACCGTAAAACCTGCTTCGATTGTGCGAATTTTGATAATCGAAGACGAAGAGGCCAGCTACAAATACTACGAACGGCTCCTCGACGCTAAAGATTTCAGAATCGAACGGGCGACTAACGGAGCCGAAGCTATCGAAAAAATCCGCAATGAAATATTCGATACTCTCCTTATCGACATCAAAACCAACTCTGACAGCATGGCCACCGTCAAAGAAATTCGCAAGCACAACCCAAAACTGCCAATTATTGCCCAAACGACATACACCACCCAGGATGAATTCTCGGGTGCAATTCAAGCGGGCTGCAATGGCTTCGTTTCCAAGCCCTTAGAAAAAGATAAACTGATTAATACAATTCGCAAGCATTTGAAGTAAACTATCCCAATTGCGTCATCACCACTCCGGCGATGGCGACAATCCCGCCAATGATAAAAACCGGCGATAGAGTGCTGCCCAAAATCAAAACAGCGAAAACTGCCGTCAGGACGGGTTGCACATTATTGAACACGGCTACCTTCGTCGGAGACATCTTTTTAACAACTATATATAGTATCATGTAGCTTCCGCACGAAGTCAGCAACCCGAGGTACAACAATTTGGACCAGTCAATCAACGAAACCGCAGACGGGTCGAAGCTGATTGGCATGGCAGCATAAAGCGGAAAGTACATCAGATACCCGGCAATCATCGCAAGGGCATTGCTATAAGTTGCCCCGTATTTCAGCGAAAATTCCTTGCCCACTGCCGCATAAACAGACCATGCAATCGCAGCAGCCAGCACGAGCAGGTTCCCGACGAAGTACCGAGAGTTTAAATCTATCCCGTGCTCAGTGAAAATAATCGTCGTGCCGACGAGGGCGATAACGATGCCCACGATTTTTAGCGACGTGGCCTTTTCGCGGTAGAAAACATACGAAATCAGCAGCACAAAGACAGGAGCCAGCGAATACGCCAATGCAGAATTCTGCGCCGTGGTCATATTGATACCGATCAGGAATACCAATTGATTGACGGGGACGTTGAGCAGAGCCAGCAGAGCCAATTTCGGCAGGTCGCGGCGCTCAATTTTCCAGCTCTGCGGCCTGTGCAAAGCCAGGAATGCTAAATAGACCACCGTGGCGATCACGCCCCGGACAAAGAGCACAGAGTACGGATTCACGCTGTCTGTAACGCTTTTGGCGAAAATCTGCGAACCGGCACCGATTAGTTGCTGAAGAACGATTAGGAAATACATTTATATACTTATCATTGTTGTCAAAATGGCGTCCAAACGAACGAAGCAAAAGGAGCGGCAAATGGATAGGTGGAAAATGCCAACCCAAAATCCGCCGAAAGCTGAGTGCCGAAAAGCCGAATCCCCAACAGCGCAAGCGTATGGTAGGCGCGAGTGATGTCGGAATTCCAAATCTCGCCGATCACTCGGACGTCGTTCCGGCCGGCCAGTTTCGTGTCCAATCCCAATCCAATTCCGAATCCTTGGTTGGCATAGTTCATATTGTACAGGTTTTCGCCGAAACGAATCGAAGTGATCGGATTGGGCGAAGCATTATAGAAAACCAAAGCAGATAGATTCGTTTTGCTCAGCTTTGCCGTTGCAACCCCATAGAAATACAGAAGTTTATTATCATCATTGAGAGTGGCATAGTTTGCGCCGGCGGCCATCACAATTTTGTTGTCGGTCGAATCCTCGGTCGAAACGGAAAGAAAAGTCAGCTTTGCATTCAGTTCATTAATTTGTTCGTTCGAACGGATCGAGGGCACAATAGACCTGCCAGCCGTTACGGACAGCACGTCGCCCACGCCGAATCCGCCATAGAGGAAGAGCAGCTCGAATGAGCCGATGAAATGGTTGCTTCCGATTGGTTCGGCCGTCGGGAGCAGGAAAACTCGGTGCGAATGCTTGTAGAACTCATAATCGGGCAGAATTTCGAGCACTTGGCTTTCGAAAACTCGGGCCTTACCCAATTCGGTCGAAAAGCGGATGCCCTCGCCGAATTCGTCGGAGTGCACGTATTCGAGGACTGTCCCGGAGACGACGTCGCCCGATACGAAACGGATATAATACACCTGCGAACCAATCACGAGGCCCTGCAATTTATCGGCAGCACTCGCCGAAGACAGTAGGCCAAGCAATGCGAAGAATACGATTAATAACTTCGTCAGGATTGAACCCGCCAAGCCATGTATATTTATTAATTGATTCTTACGCATCGATTTCGTCCATTTCATGGATAAAATATAGTTTTATATGTTCAATAGAACTCTGAATTGGTAGTTTCCAATATGCCTATTCAGCAGTAGCTGTGGAATTTCAAGAATGCTATCACCACCCCGGAAACCCATTGCCCCGCAAATGTTTTCTCATCCCCTGCTTGGCAAGGAGGGGACAGGAGGGGTGCTTTTTTTCAAATGACTTGCCCCACTATTGCGCAGTCCTTAAAAAGTGGCAGTCGCCACTTTCAACAATCTCTTAGCACTGCGAAGGGGCCGCCCTCTTCAATTCTCAGCCCGAGCGGACGGAGAAGATACTTTCAGTAGGACAGCCCCTTTTTTCAAATTATCAAATAAAATTATCCCTTGAAGAAAATTGCTTTGAAAATCATTCCGGCCATTGCGGGATTCTCTTGCAGGCGGCGCGTGGAATATCCGTACCAATCCTCGCCGAAGGGGCAATAGATGCGCAATTTGTGTCCGGCGCGAAGAATGGAATCGCGGCGCTCCTCGCGCACACCGAGCAACATCTGGAATTCGTAGCGTTCTTGGGGCAGTTTCGTCTTTTCGATCTCATCCAATGCGAATTGGATAAGCGGTTCGTCGTGCGTTGCGATGCCGAGTTTGAATTCGTTATCGACCATGAACCTAAAGAGTTTCTTGTAATTGTCCCGAACCTCTTCTTTGCCCTGATATGCAATTTCGGGCGCTTCGCGATAGATGCCCTTGCAGAGGCGAATGAATGGTTTGTACGGAGCGAGCATCTTCAGGTCGTCTGCGCTGCGGCGCATCATTGCCTGAATGACTAAGCCGACATTGTCCAAGCCCTCGGCACGAAGTTTTTTGAAAATGTCGAATGTCCTGTCCGTATATGGCGAGTTTTCCATATCGATGCGGACAAAAATGTTGTTGTCGTAGGCTTTGCGGATGATGCCCGAGATGTTGGCGTAGGCAAAATCGAAATCAACGTCCAAGCCGAGCGAGGTCGGTTTGATCGAAAGGTAAGTTTTAATTTGGTTGTCTTTGATAGCCGTAAGCACTTTGCTGCTCATTTCGGTCTCGTGCAGAGCGCGTTCCCTTTCGGTTACGAACTCGCCGAGGACGTCGATAGTCGTCATGCCGCCTTTGGCTTCGAAATCCTTCGTAACGCGGATAGCGTCCTCAAGGGTCGGGCCGGCTATATATTTGCTTGCTACTTTTTTAATTATTGCCTTCGGAACGATAGGCATCATCGTAATAATCAACTTGTTTAACATTTCACTAACCCACACATATTGTTTTATCAATCGGGGCGAGGCGTTCTCGCTCCAGAATTTGCCTTAAGGAATTGGAAAAATCGTCTAAACCATTCAATTTTCAAAAAATCTATCTCTTTATTCAATTCTTGCGTTGGGCCATCGCCCCAAAATAGCGGCAACGCTTACCGCGGCATCAGGAAAGCGAATCGCTTAGGATTCCACCATGCCCCATCGTGAGAATTCGTTTCGCCTCGGAGGCCACCTCGTGGCTGTGAGTGGCCACGATGAAGGCAGAACCGCATTCGGTTTGCAGTTGTTTAATCAACTGAATTATCATTTCGGAATTCTTTTCGTCGAGGTTCCCGGTCGGTTCGTCTGCGATGACGATTTGTGGCCGGTTGATCAGCGCGCGGGCAATGGCCACCCGTTGCTGCTCGCCGCCGGAAAGTTCGTTGGGCTTGTGTTTCGATCGGTGGCTGACGCCAACGGTATCGATAAGCTGTTCGGCTTTCTTTTGGGCCGAAGCGTACGAGTCCCCCGCGATTAGCGATGGGAACATGACGTTTTCGAGCGCTGTGAACTCCGGCAGCAGGTGATGGAATTGGAACACGAAGCCAATCTGGCGGTTCCTGAATTCAGACAATTCATTCGACGACATTTTGCCATAGCTCAGTTCCGCTCCGTTCCCGTAGAACCGCACGCCGCCTTTGTCGGCGGTTTCCAAGGCGCCCACAATGTGCAGCAGAGTGCTTTTGCCCACCCCGGACGGGCCGACCAAAGCCGAGAATTCTCCGGCGTGGAAATCGATTGAAATATTGGACAGGACGTGCGCAGTTTCGCCACTCTTCGATGAGTATGATTTGCAAACTGAATCTACAGAAATAACTACTTCGCTCGCCGCCATAATGCCTATTCCAATTCAATATTTATTCCGCCGCTTTTCCCTTGCTTTCATGCAAAACGGATAATTACAAAATTATAAAAAACAGGCAATTAACAATGAAAAAAGTGCTTACTGAGTAATATTCCGAATCGCAGCAAATGTAAGACAGCCAATTTCCGAGGGTTATATTGCCGAGCGCACCTTGGGTCGTCTGTCAATATATTCATTTCTTACGAATAAAAAACAAAAGCAAGTATTGGTTAATTAAAAAATTAGTATTTTTGTAAACTGTATCGGAATCAAATTCCGGTTATGTACGTATTAAACCCAAGGCAGCCAATCAGAGTTGCCAGATGCAAATGGCCCCATCGAATGGGCCGAAGCATTGAAATAAAACTGCTATCAGCCATAATGGTAGCAAACTTCCAAAGTTAGGAGTAGTTATGCAACTGACAATGCTCAAAGCCAAAATACATCGCGCCACAATCACAGAGGCAGACCTGCACTACGAGGGTAGCTTCACCATCGACGAAGAACTGCTCGAAGAGGCAGGAATACTGCCCTACGAAAAGGTTTCGGTCGTAAACATTAATAATGGCGAACGATTCGAAACGTACGTGATCTGCGGCGAACGCGGGAAACGCACTTTCTGCCTGAATGGCGCTGCCGCCCGCAAGGGCCAACCCGGAGACATGGTGATAATTATCGCCTACGCCTCCATGAGCGAAGAAGAAGCCCGGAACCACAAGCCATCGATCGTGCTCGTGGACCGCAATAACAATATTGTCGGAAAGTCCTATTCGACCGAACCACACAAGAAATTCCCATCAAACTTATGAAAACAACAGAGAATATTGCCGCAGTGATCCTGTGCGCCGGCAAAGGCAAGCGGATGAACAATCCGAACCTGGCGAAGGTGATGGCCACGATCGGCGGCAAACCGCTCATCGAACACGTACTCCGGTCGCTCGCGCCTCTCGAGCCGAGCCGCACTGTGCTCGTGGTGGGCCACCACAGGGAATCCGTTATGGAGTTTGTTCGCTCCCTGCAATACTCAAATACAGAATTTGCCATCCAGGCCGAGCAACTCGGAACCGGCCACGCCGTGGCTCAATGCGAAGACATGCTCAGGGATTTCGACGGCGGCGTGCTGATACTGGCCGGCGATGTTCCGTTGCTCTCGTCGGAAACGCTCCGACGCTTCATCGAAAAGCATCGCGAAACACGTTCAGACATCAGCGTGCTTTCCACCTTTGCTCCGTCGCCCACCGGCTATGGCCGCATCGTCCGCGCCGCAGATGGCGCTTTCGAGCGGATCACCGAGGATAAGGACGCCGACGAGGAAACACGAAAAATCAACGAA
Source organism: uncultured Hyphomicrobiales bacterium (assembly GCA_964610885.1). Taxonomy (GTDB): domain Bacteria; phylum Bacteroidota; class Ignavibacteria; order Kapaibacteriales; family UBA2268; genus CAZSWR01. The sequence continues at coordinate 16,262 of CAZSWR010000079.1, forward strand.
ATCAATACAGGGATTTATTTGGTAAGCTCCGGCCTACTGTTCAAATCGCTCAAATCAGTCAAAAACAACAATGCCCAGAATGAGTATTACCTCACGGACATCATTCAAATCGAAAAAGAAAACAATTCTGCAGTTTCTGCGTTCGCCCTTGCTCAATTCGACGAAGTGCAGGGCGTTAATTCTGTCGAAGACTTGAAACGTGCGGAGGATTCATATTTGTCACAAATTAACCAAAAAAGGTAGGACAGTTATGTTAAAAGGTATCAATCACATCGGAATAGCAGTCAAAGACTTAGAAGCCAGCAAAGAATTGTTTGGCAAAATCTTCCAAGTTAACAACTTCCACACGGAAACGGTTGCCGACCAAAAAGTGAACGTCGCTTCGTTCAAAGTTGGCGAAGTCCTCATCGAGCTTACCTCGCCGACCGATCCCGAATCCCCAATCGCCAAATTCATCGAGAAAAAAGGCGAAGGCATCCACCACGTGGCATTCGAAACAGAAAACGCCGAAGCCGAACTCGCTCGCCTCTCCGGCGACGGCATCAAGCTGATCGACGAGAAACCTCGCCCGGGCGCCCATGGCAAAATGATCGCATTCCTGCACCCGAAATCGACAAACGGCGTGCTCATGGAAGTCTGCCAAGACCCCCACAAATAACACGAACAATCACTCTCGAGGGGCATCCAACCGTGATGCCCCAGAGAGAAAATAAAAACTTACGCTCGCCCATGGGTTTCCCGTGGGCTTTTTTTATGTAGCTGTCTGCACCGTTGATTAAGCTGATAATGTCTGCACC
>CAZSWR010000080.1:0-16774 GCA_964610885.1 uncultured Hyphomicrobiales bacterium
CGCTCAAGACGTTGAGCAGTTGTGCCTCTTGCTAGAATGAAACAACCCTGCCTTGGTAAGGAGGGGATTAAAGGGGAGGTTTTTTATTCTAATATCACACCTATCTAAAACGCCATAGAACCATAAGATACTCCATTTTCCATTTGCAATCACTTCCAATACCGGCGGTCGAGGCTTCTGTATTGGATTGCTTCGCTGATGTGTTCGGAGCGGATCAGGTCGGAGAGCGCAAGGTCTGCGATTGTGCGCGCCACTTTCAGTATCCGGTCGTAAGCGCGGGCCGACAGGCTTAGTTTGGCCATGGCCATTTTCAGAAGTTCCTGCGAGGCGTCGTCGGGTTGGCAGTATTTGCGAATCTCTTTGGACCCCATATCGGCATTTTTGTAAATGTGGCTCAAATCGCGGAAACGCTCGTCTTGGATCGCCCGGGCCTGGAGCACCCGCCCGCGAATGCCTTCCGAATCTTCTGTTTGGCGCAAACTCGTCAGCTCTTGGTATTTGACGGTGGGCACCTCCACGTGGATATCGATGCGGTCCAGCAGCGGCCCGGAAATCCTCGACAGGTAGCGCTGGATCTGGGTCGGAGTGCAACTGCAATCGTGCTGCGGATTGCCATAATTGCCGCATGGGCATGGATTCATCGAGCAGACCAGCATGAAGTTTGCCGGATACTCCACGTTCATTTTCGTCCTCGAGATGGCGATTTTTTTCTCTTCCAATGGCTGGCGGAGCACTTCGAGCACGTTCCTCGCGAATTCGGGCAGCTCGTCGAGGAACAGCACTCCGTGGTGCGCCAAAGAAATTTCGCCGGGCCGGATACGGTTCATCCCGCCGCCGACGAGCGCAGCGTCGGAAATCGTATGGTGCGGCGAGCGGAATGGCCTCACCGTTACCAGGGCTTCGTTCGCGGGCAATATGCCGCTGACAGAATGGATTTTCGTCGTCTCCAAGGACTCGCCCAGCGTCAGTGGCGGCAGAATCGATGGTATCCTCTTGGCTATCATCGTTTTGCCCGATCCCGGCGGGCCGATCATCAGAATATTGTGTCCGCCGGCGGCCGCAACTTCGCAAGAACGTTTGACGGATTCCTGACCCTTGACGTCAGAAAAATTGGCTATATGGTCGCTGTAGCCGGAGGCAAATATTGCATCGACGTCCACCCGTGTGGGTTGGATGACTGTATTCCCGCTCAGGTATTCGCCGATTTCAGAAAGCGATTCGAAGGCCACCACTTCCAATCCATCGACGAGCGCGGCCTCTTCGGCGTTTGCCCTGGGGAGGAAGATCCTTGCAACTCCTTTGTTCTTGGCTTCGATGGCGATGGGCAGCGCACCGTGGATGGGCCGCAGGAATCCATCGAGCGACAGTTCGCCGAGTATCATCGTGTTGTCCAACTTCTCCTGTTCGACGAGTCCCAGCGCGGAGAGTATGCCGAGGGCAATCGGCAGGTCGAAGGCACTGCCCTCTTTGCGAATATCAGCAGGAGCCAGATTGATGGTTATCTTTTTGCTCGGGAAGGCAAAGCTCGAGTTTTTGATGGCAGCAGTAACCCGCTCGCGCGACTCCTTGACGGCCGAATCGGGCAGCCCGACGATCAGAAAAGCAGGAATTTGATTGTCCAAATGTGTCTCAATCTCGACTGGATATGCGCTAATACCAAAGACAGCCGCGGATAATAGCTTCGAATACATTAGTTTGCCGTAGTACGTTGAAAATCAATTCTTCAAAATATGAAACATTTTGCTCAAATGCAAGCGCTCGCGAGAGAATAGCTGTAGGAAAGTATCTCTTTGCCAACCCATGGACTCGATCCAAGTGTTATCTATAATCCCAAATTGTGCGTTAGAAAAACCCTTTATCCCTTTCTCACAAAAGGCGAAAGGTATTTCAATTTTCTTACTCCCTTCTCCCGTCGGGAGAAGGGGCGGGGATGAGGGTATAGTAAATATTTCAATTTTAAATGAACAATTTGGAATAATATGATCAATTTATTAACGCACACCTTTCTTTAGCCCCCTTTGAAACAGTGGGTTGGGGGATTTGTCGATATTTCAATTCCTTACCGCGATGCAGGCAATGGGGCAAGCCCCATAGTTAAATATCAATTTCAACCCGCTACAATTGGAGAAAATTATCAACTCGGAATAAACCCGCTGCCAATTATATCCATTTATTAATAATTGACATCAGCGTGGCGGCCTCGAATGGTTTCGACAGATAATCATTGCAGCCGGCGGCTATGGCTCTTTCCTTGTCTCCTGCGAGTGCGTATGCGGTTACGGCAATGATTGGCACCTTTTTATCGATCTCTCGCAGCCGTTTCGTGGCGGTGATTCCGTCCATATCGGGCATCTTTAGGTCCATGATCACGATCGATATATTTTTATGCTTGTTATATAGTTCGAGCGCGTGAATACCGTTTTCGGCGTGGAGCAATTTGGAATTTGTTTCGCGTTTCAGTATTCGTTCGATAAACAAGTAATTAATTTCATCATCCTCGGCGATGAGAATCGGGGCGGAGAGCTTAGGCAATTGCTCGCCCGATTTGGTTTTCGAGGAGGAAATGGATTGAATTTTCAGCTGTTTGCATGGGATTCTGAACCTGAAGGTCGAACCTTTGCCCTTTTCGGATTCGACCCAAATCGTGCCACCAAGCAATTCTGCCAAACCCTTGCTGATGGACAGGCCCAGGCCAGCGCCCTCGTGGTTGCGGCTTTCGGAGATTTCTTCCTGAGCGAACCGTTTGAACATGTTCTCCAAGAAAGATTCGGCGATTCCGATGCCCGTATCGCGAACGAAAAACTCGACCCAATTGCCTTCGATTTCGTACCCGAATGCGATTTGGCCTGAAGTCGTAAATTTGAACGCATTTCCCATAAGGTTTGTTAGGATTTGGTAGATCTTTCGCTCGTCGGAGAGAACGACAGTGCTGTCGTTGCCCGCAGGCATCTCGACCTTCAGCTCGAGTTGCTTGTCGGCGGCCATCATCGAGAAGAAATTATAAAGCTCTTTCATCAAATCGCCGAGGTTGAATTCCTTTTCGCTAACTTCCATCTGGCCGACTTCCAGCTTTGAAATGTCGATTATATTATTGATCAGTTCTAAAAGCCGGTTTGCGCTCTTGCTGAGTATGCCGGCTATTTCTCTTCTTTCTATTTCGGTTAGCGTATCCTCCAGCATAATATTCGAGAATCCGATAATGCCATTCATGGGCGTGCGGATTTCGTGGGACATATTGGCCAAGAATGCAGATTTCAGGCGGTCGCTTTCCTCGGCCTTTTCTTTGGCACGAATCAATTCCTTTTCTGCTGTTTTCCTATCGGTGATATCGACGATGGTCAGCAATACAACGCTTTTTTCGATTTGTTCGACGAGGTTTGTCGATATATATAGATCCAGAGGGCACTCTTTGCCATTGATCACAGCATCCAACCTGCATTCCAGATTATTAATAGGTTCGCCATCGGTAAATGTCTTTTTAATTGCATTCCTTATTGGGCAGTCCTCGCATTCATGATTCTTTCCGCAGCCATCGCCCCGGAAGGAAACGGCGCAATTGTACGCATGTCCGGCCAAGCAGCCAATCAGCTCAGACTTTTTCTTCGCCGTAAAGGTTTCACCCATTCTGTTTATATTGATTACTCTTGCTTCGTCATCGACGAGGAGCATTGTGTATGGGGAACTTTGGAAAATGGCATTGAGTGTGTTCCTTTGCGTAATAATCTCTTTTTCGGCGAGCAGCCTCTCGGTGATGTCCTGGCTGATGACGACCGCTCGGACTTTCCCGTCGTCGCCGGCATAGAAGCTCGAACGGCACTCGAAAGTGCGGTAGTGGCCGTTCTTGTGGCGGAATCTCCATACATCTACGCTGCTATCGAGCCGATCGCTTATCTCGCTGTGTTTCTTCATTGCTTGGGACATATCGTCGATATGAATCCAATCAACGGCAGCCCGACCGATCATCTCGTCTTTGTGGTAGCCAAGTACTTCGAAATAATTGTCTGATATGTAGGTATATCGGCCCTCGTCATCGATTTCGCAAATCAGATCTTTTATATTCGAGACTAAACGTTTGAATTGAGCTTCGCTTTTCTTGAGTGCGTCCATTATCGCATACTTTTCGGTGATGTCAGAGAACACCAACACCACGCCTACGATTTCGCCGGATTCGTTTTTAATCGGTGCTGCTGTATCCGAAATTTGGAATTCTTTGCCAGTCTTGGAAACAAGCACTGTGTGGTTGCCCAATTCGACGATTTTTCCGGTACGGAAGACTTGCTCGACCGGCGAAGGAATCACTTCTCGTGTGTCGGCATTAATAATTTTAAAAATGCTCTTGAGTGGTTTGCCGATTGATTCCAATTTGGTATAACCCGTGAGGTTCTCTGCCACTGGATTCGTCCGCATGATAAGGCCCTCGGCGTCGGTGGCGATGACGCCGTCTGCGATTGAATTAAGCGTGATTTCTAAATCATTCTCGCTTTTCTTGATAGCTTCTTGGGCAAGCAACTGATCGGTAACATCTGACGCAATTACAGCGAATTGGCCCGGTTTGGGGCAATAGGCCACCGATTCGAAGTATCGGCCGATGAAAGCTGCATAGTTTTGGTACTTGACTGATTGGCCGCTAATCGCTACCTTTCCAAGGACGTCGATCCAGTACTGTTCCAAATCTGGCAGGACATCACGTATCCGCCGCCCAATCAATTCCGTACGGCTGAGGCCTGTCAGCCGAGAGAAGCTATCGTTCATCTCGAGCGTGATGTAGTCTATGGGCCGGCCCTCATCGTCGCACACGATCTCGTGCAGCGCCAGGCCTTGCTCCATTGTGTCGAAAATAGTTCTATATTTTTCTTCGCTCTGCTCCAATGATTTCTGGATCGCGTATTTCTCGGTAACGTCGGAAAACACTAAAACAATACCAACCACGAATCCATCCGGATCCTTAATCGGCGCCGCGCTGTCCGCAATTTGGTATTCTCTTCCGTCCCGTGAAATCAGCAACGTATGGTTCGCCAAACCAACGACCTTGCCGTGCTGCATCACTAATTCCACCGGATTGGCCACCTTCTGGCGGGTGTCTGCATTGACGATACGAAACACTTCCTGAAGGGATTTCCCCTCCGCATCGGCGATCTTCCATCCGCACATACGCTCGGCCACGGGGTTCATTCGCGTAACGATGCCATGCTCATCGGTTGCGATCACTCCGTCGCCAATCGAATTCAACGTTGTGTATAGATCTTTTTCATTCTTCGTCAGGGCGTCGATGGCGGCTTTCTTTTCTGTAATATCGTTTACAATCGCAAGGAACACCTGGCCGTCGTCCAGATTGACGAGTTGCAAATGAACTTCGACATCGTATTGAGTGCCATCCTTCCGTTCGTGGACAGTTTCGAAAACTAAGATTTCCTTTTCGCCCGAAATCAGAATCGAAATGAGGCTGTTAAATTCATTCTTCCCGATTAGTGGTTTGATGTCGTATGGCGTCATCGTCATCAGTTCCTGAAGCGAATAGCCGAGATTCCTCTGGGCGCCTTCGTTCACGAAAATGAATCGCAAATCGGTTTTATTGAATAGATAGACTTCGTTCAGGCTTTTCGAGACTATATCGTACAGCCAAGCCCTCTCCTTTTCGGCTTCGTAGCTCATTTTATAGAATTTTGCCCGGCGCTGCCTCCAGAGCAATCCGAACAAAGCAAAAAGAAACAGGAGAACCAAACCAATCATAATAATTAATTCGCGCAGACGGGCTTGGAGCGGTTCGTCGATTTCGTCTTTGTCCATTTTGGACACAATGAACCAGGGCGAATCAGGGATATTGGAAACGAAAGCTTTGACAGGCACGTTCCGGTAGTCCTTTCCCTCAGTAACGCCGACATATCCTCTCGCGGCGATGGCGGAAGGCAAGTCAGTTTGCGAAACAGGGAATCTTAGCCGAAGTGCCGTACCGGACATATGTTTGATTTCATTTAATGCCTCGACAGAATCGCCAACCTGCCTGAACAGGATGGTTTCAGCTGATTTTTCCGTTCCGGGCCATTTATTGATAAACGGATAGAGGTACATTTCCGGGTCGATTTTCAACGACACAATTGCCACGAGCGTGTTCGATTCGTTCATAATCGGCACCGAGACCTTGATAGCGATTTTTTTTGACCTATCAAAATAAAAGTCCTGGAACAGAGCTTCGCCTTTTTTTAATATCTCGAGATCCTTATCGAGGAGTATCAATTTTTTGCCTACCGGCTTCGCGCCAACCACGGCATGCACATTCGAATTCAAATCTGTTACAATAATTGAAGAGTAATTATTACCAATTGCAATGTGTTGCAACCAGTTTTCGATTCTATTTTTCGCATCAGTATCGTTCGGATCTTTGAGCAGCCTCAGTACGTTGTTCGTGAAGACTTTGTTCCCCAGGAAGATCCGCCCGTCGTTTTTGCGTTCGTTCCTCCACTGGCTGATTTCGGAAATCTTCAATTCAGCAATCGAGGCCAATCGAGCGTTGACCTCGGCGTAGTATTGCTCTCTGTACGAATCAAAATAGACGAAGCCCTCGATAACCACCAATAGAGCAAGCACAGAGAATACTACTATGGTCATTAACGAAGGCCTGATACTACGTTTTATATGCTGAAACATATTGATACCGAAGATAAGACAACAAAAACTATAATAATATAAGAAAAGAAATGAATTAAAAAAAGGAAATTTTCTTCCGGGGGATTCTTCATTTTTTTTCTTTGGCCAAACAATAATATTTATTAGATTGCATCTTAGTGTTTAGTTGTTTCGCCAAACGATAAGGAATTGCTCATTAAACATATTTACTCAGGTTTAAAAAAAAATATTATTTTTGCATGGTCAAGAAATTGATTGCTAACCAAGGGAGTAAATATGGAACAGAACAAAGGCAGAATCCTCTGGATCGACGACGAAATCGAACTTCTCCGCCCGCACCTAATACTGCTCGGCCAGCGCGGCTACGAAACTCTTACCGCAACGAATAGCGAAGACGGAATCGAGCTTGTCAAAACCCAACGCATAGACCTGATCTTCCTCGACGAAAACATGGTCGGGCTGTCCGGCCTCGAGGCTATACCAATTATCAAACAAATCAATCCGGCCATTCCCATCGTGATGGTTACGAAAAACGAAGCCGAATCCGTTATGGAAGATGCCATCGGCCGCAAAATTGACGACTACCTGACCAAGCCCGTCAATCCGGCGCAAATCATCGCCGCTTGCAAGAAATTTCTGGAAACGCACCGCATCGCCGAAGAAAAATTTACTCAAGACTATATAATCAATTTCAACCAAATCCAACAAAAACTCTACGACCGCCTCTATTGGGACGATTGGGTGGAGATCTACGAGAAACTCACGATGCTGTCGCTCGAGCTGGACCAACACCCAAGCCTCGATTTCCTGCAAACATTGCAAAACCAATGGCGCGAATGCAACGCAGAATTCTCCAAATTTGTCGAGGAAAACTATATCGATTGGATTAACAACCTGAAGGACGAGGACACGCCCACCTTTTCGCCCACAGTTGTCGAAAAATATTTGGTGCCACACCTTCAGAACGAAGGCCCTGTATTCTTTGTCGTCGTCGATTGCATGAGGTTCGACCAATGGCTGATGATGGAAGAATTGCTTCGCCCGTACTATAGCTTCAAACACGATTTCTATAGCGCAATACTGCCGACGGCCACGCCCTACGCGCGAAATGCCATCTTTGCCGGACTATTCCCGAACGATATTGAGAAACACTATCCCCAATATTGGGTCGGGGAGAAAAGCAACGACGAGCACAAGCAAAATGCTTTCGAACGCGAGCTTTTCGAGGAGCAAATCAAACGCAAACGCATCTCGCTGCGCCAGCCGCCCACGTATATCAAGATTCACGATACCGATTTCGGAAAGAAAATCGAAAACGATATTCAAAGCCATCTGAAAAACCATCTGACGGCCATTGTCATCAACGCAGTGGACATGATCGCCCACTCGCGCTCGGACTATCCAATCCTTAAAGAAATCGCGCCAAACGAAGCTGCTTACCGCACGCTGACCAAGTCCTGGTTCCAACACTCCTCGCTTTTCGGGATGCTGAAAGCGATTTCCGAAAACAAAAAAGCCAAAGTGGTCATCACCACAGACCACGGCTCGATACGCTGTATGCGCGGCGTGAAAGTCTTGGGAGACAAGGAAACCACCACCTGCCTGCGCTACAAATTCGGGAAAAACGTGAAAAGCGACCCGCGCCATGCAATGCAGATTTCCGACCCGGCAAAGTTCAAACTGCCCCGCATCGGTATCACCGTGAACAACATCATCGCCAAGGAAGACTATTACTTCGTCTATCCCACCGAATTCAACCATTACCTGCACAAATATCGCGACAGCTTCCAGCACGGCGGCATCTCGATGGAGGAAATGATTGTCCCGGTCATTGAATTGGATCCGAAATAGGTGGCACTTCGGCAAGCTCAGTGACCGCACTTCGGCTGCAAACATCAAATAGACTGATTGATTTTAAATGGAAATAATGCAAAATGTGAGGGCGAGGTTACCTCGCCCCTACCCAAGAGAAGTCATCCGACGAGTATTAGGAATTAGCGTATTTGCACGGCACGCCGTGCCCATATTACTATCGCAGACAATGTAGGGGCGGGTTCCAAACCCGCCCGAGGATAAGCCGATTAGCTGATGTGATGAAAATAGTTGCAAGTAAAAAGGTATAAGTAGATAGTCAACTCTTCTACTTGCAACTTGTTCCTTTCAACTTTCTACTTGAGAAGACGTGCCACACCTCGGAAACCACCCCGCCCTATGGGCACCCCTCCTTGGCAAGCAGGGGAATGTAAACAGCTGGAATAGATATGGATAGCGTGATATTACCATTTGGATTAGTAATACAACTTTCTTTAAATTGGTTTTTATCGTAGGGGCACGGTACGCCGTGTCCTTTTCATACAGACTATCATAAATGAAGGTAATAAATATTTCTCGCCTGAATATTTATATTGTACTACATAAATCAGATTAATCACAGTTCAGACAATCAGCTCATCAACAACGTATTTCTCCGAAACAGAAGCGCTCGATACCGTTGAAATCTTTCTTGGTTTGCGCCGAGATTGATTTCTGCTCGAACAGTTTTCGGACGCCCTCGGATTCACCGAATCCAATTTCCAAGTAGAACAAACCGCCATCGGCAATGATCTCCGGGAATATTTCCGAAAAGCGCCTATAAAATGCCAATCCATCCCCGCCGTCGGTCAGCGCTTCGCGAGGTTCGTATTCGGCGACGTCTGCCGATAGCTCGGCCATTTCGGCCATTGGAATGTATGGCGGATTCGAGACCACAAGGTCAAATTTCTTCTTCGGGACTGAGCGGAGTATGTCATATTTGTAGAACTCCACATTGGGGATGGAATTCTTCTCGGCATTTCTTTTGGCCATTTCTATGGCGGGCTTGGACACGTCGATTCCCGCCACTGTCGCCTCGGGGAAGGCCTTGGCGAGGGCAATCGAAATGCAGCCGGAGCCAGAGCCGATGTCGAGTATTTCTTTGGGCGGGCGGGCGGACGATTGGGAGCGGACAATGAAATCTACCAGTTCTTCTGTTTCGGGCCGCGGGATCAGCACGTTTCTGTCCACTTCGATTTCCAATCCGAAGAATTCCGTTTTTCCCATTATGTATTGGATTGGTTCATTTTTGGCGCGGCGAAGCACCATTTCGCGAATGGCTTCCAGTTCAGAATTGTTTAGTGGTTGGTCGAACCGCGAATACAGCGCCAGGCGCGAAAGCGAAAGCGCATGGCACAGCAGCAACTCGATATTGAGCCGAGGCGATTCAATGCTTTTTTTTGCAAAAAATTCGCGGCCCCAATCGATGACGTCAAGTATTGTCCAAATCTTTCGCTTGTTCTCCATTGCTCAAACGTTCGGATTATAAAAGTAAATATGCTTTGATGAATTCGTCCAAGTCTCCGTCCATCACGGCCTGGATGTCTGTCCTTTTGATTTCGGTGCGGTGGTCGTTCACCATTGTGTATGGTTGGAAGACGTATGAGCGGATTTGGCTTCCCCACTCGATTTTCTTTTTCGTCCCCTCCACGACGGCACGCGCGGCCTCTTCCTCTTCGCGTTTCTTTTGGTAGAGCCTCGATTTGAGCATTTTCATGGCGCGTTCGCGGTTTTGGAATTGGGAGCGTTCTTGCTGGCAGGCCACAATGATGCCCGAAGGTATGTGGCGCAGCCTGACAGCGGTTTCCACTTTGTTCACGTTTTGGCCGCCCTTGCCGCCGGAGCGGAATGTGTCCATTTCCACGTCCGCCGGATTGACTTCTATTTCCACGTCGTCATCGATTTCCGGGTAAACGAAGACCGATGCGAAGGAAGTGTGGCGGCGTGCGTTCGAATCGAAGGGCGAGATGCGCACCAATCGGTGCACTCCATTTTCGGCCATCAGGTAGCCGTAGGCGTATTTGCCTTCGATTTCGATAGTAGCGGATTTGATTCCCGCGCCGTCGCCTTCCTGACGGTCGGCCAGATAGACTTTGAATTTCTTGCGTTCGGCCCAGCGGATGTACATTCGGAGGAGCATTTCTGCCCAATCCTGCGCTTCGGTGCCGCCGGCGCCCGGGTGAATTGTTAGAAGTGCATTTCGGGCGGAGTCCGGCCCCGATAGCAGATTGCGGATTTCGAGTTCCCCGATTGCATCTTCGGCAACAGCGATTTCGTCTATAATTTCCTGCTCAAGCGATTCGTCTTGGGACTCGTCTGCCAGCTCGAGGATTGCGGCGGCATCGTCGATTTTCGCGTTGGCCGCGCTCCAGATATCGACCCATTCCTTCTGCGAAGACATTTCTTGCATGGTTTTCTGTGCGATTGCTGGGTCGTCCCAAAAGGCTGAGTCTTCGGAAACTGTTTGCAGGCGTTTTACTTCATCGATTTTCTTATCGATGTCAAAGGAACCTCCGTAATTTCTCGTTCCTATCCTTCAATTCTTCAATCTGCTGTTTTTGCGGTTCAAACATTATTCATTCCCTAATCAAAAAAAGATAACAAATATAAGCTAATTCGGCGAGATAGAAAAATACGAATCTACATCGTTTAAGGTGGGTAAGATATTTGAATTTGAACACCTCCCCTTGCGTCCCCTGCTTACCAAGGAGGGGATGAGAAATCCGTTGCGTAGCGATGGGTTTCAGGGGTGGTTTGAACCCAAATTGTACATTAGCATTTGACATATTTGATATAACCCCTCATCCCCTGCCCTTCTCCCTGCGGGAGAAGAGAGTAAGAAAACGTGTTTTGTTGGAAGTACCTCGTCGCCCTTTGGGAGAAAGGGATTTGAGGATTGAGGGTTTTTCTAACGCACAATTTGGGATTATTTCAAATTGGAAATGATATTATAAGCTTATTGCAATCTACACATACAAAGCGTTATAAAGCCCCAAAATACGAATCCGGCATATCGAAGCGAATCAATATGCCGGACAGATTATTAAAGCCCAAAGAAGACTATCCAATAACAGGAATTTCCTCGGGGGCTTTGGTCATGTATTTGCAGCCGCCACGGCCCACGTAAACCATGTCTTCGACCCTCATACCGAATTTTTCGGGCAGGTAAACTCCCGGTTCGATTGCCAGGACGCACGATTCTGGGATCGTTTGGTCGTCCATGCGGAAGGTGATGATCGGTTTTTCGTGAGCGACCAGCCCGATGCCATGGCCGAGCGAATGCTGGAAGAATTCGCCGTAGCCCTCTTTGGCAATAATCGAGCGGGCAGCGTTATCGACTGTCTTGCCGTTCATGCCCGGGCGAGCAATTGCAATTGCGGAGTCTTTGGCCGATACGAGCATTTTGTACATTGCCTTGTGCTCTTTAGTGGCCTTGCCCACGGCAACCGTGCGAGTGATATCGGAATGGAAACCATTGACGATGCAACCGAAATCCATAATGATAACGTCGCCATTCTTGATTTTCTTCGTCGAGGCCGAACCGTGCACCAAAGCGCCGCGAGTGCCGCTGACGACGATAATCGGGAAGGCATCGCCCTCGGAGCCGAGTTTGCGCGAATGGTAAGCAATTTCCAATTCGATTTCTTTCTCGGTTACGCCAGGTTTGATGAATCCCAGAATGTGTTCGTAGGTTTTGATTGCGATGTCGCAAGCCTTCTGAATGTACTCAACCTCTTCCGGGGATTTGGGGATAGTGAAGCGTTCCATAAGGTCGTCCACGGGTTTGAACTTGATCGGACGAATCTTATTTCGCGTTTCGACGGCTGTCGAATAGAAAGTCTTGTCCGCTTCGAATGCAAGCGTTTGCACTCGGCGGAGAATTCCCTCTTCGACGGCTGTTTTCCACGGGTCTCGCGAAATGTAAGTTTTCAGATTGTTCAGCGGGTAAAGCTCAGTTTTAATTTGCTCAGCATATCGATCGTCGGTAATAAAGTGCAGTTCGTTATTCGTGATAAACAAATGCGCCGATGAGCCGGAAAAGTTTGTAAGATAGCGTATGTTGGGCAAATGCGAAATCACCAACGCTTCCGTTTTTTGCTCCTCAAGCGTGAAATGAAGTTGTTGCAAACGGATGTCTATCAGTTTCGGATAGGCAGAGCCTGTTGATGATTCGGGTTTGGTATTCTTTGCCATAGTAAGTTTTCTTGTATAAATTAACAGTAGAATTATTTCATAAAATAGTTTGGCGATTCATGTGTGATCTTCACGTCGTGCGGATGGGATTCCTTCAGCCCGGAAGCAGTCATTTTGATGAAGTGGGCCTTCGCCTTCATGTCTGGGATTGTGCGGCATCCGCAATAGCCCATCGACGAACGCAATCCACCGATCATTTGGTAAATTGTATCGGACACGTTGCCTTTGTATGGCACTCTTCCTTCGATTCCCTCGGGGACAAGCTTGACCAATTCCTCTTCGACGTCTTGGAAGTAGCGGTCGGCAGAGCCTTGGGTCATCGCGCCGAGCGAACCCATGCCGCGATATGTCTTGTACACCCTTCCCTCGAAGAATACTTTTTCGCCGGGGCTTTCCTCGTGGCCGGCAAACATCGAACCAAGCATAACCGAGTCCGCACCCGCTGCGAGAGCTTTGGCAATGTCGCCGGTCTGCTTGATGCCGCCATCGGCAATAACCGGGACGCCATGGCGCGCGGCTTCTTCGGCGACGTTCATGATTGCCGTAACCTGCGGCACTCCGACGCCGGCGATAATACGAGTAGTGCAAATCGAACCAGGCCCAATTCCGACCTTGACGGCGTCTGCACCGGCCTCGATAAGCATTTTAGCGGCGGCGGCCGTCGCGATATTTCCGGTTACGACAGAAATCGACGGGAACAGGCCTTTAATCTTTTTCACCATTTCGAATACGGTTTTCGTGTGGCCGTGAGCCGTATCGATAAAAACTGCATCGACGCCCGAGGATACGAGCGCAGCGGCCCGGTCCGGAGTGTCCGGCGAAATGCCCAAAGCTGCGGCCACGCGGAGACGGCCGAACGAGTCTTTGCAGGCGTTGGGGTGTTTTTTCTTCTTTTGAATATCTTTGAAGGTGATCAATCCGCGAAGTATAAAATTATCGTCCACAATCGGGAGTTTTTCGATTCGGTGCTGCTGAAGCATTTTTTCTGCTTCGTCGAGCGTGGTGCCGAGCGGGGCCGTTACGAGGTCTTTCGTGGTCATCATCGTGGTAACGGGGCTGTTAGGGTCGGGCTTGAAGCGGAGGTCGCGGTTCGTAATGATTCCGATCAGCTTCATGTTTTCGTCCACGATCGGGATGCCCGAGACAGAGAATTTCGCCATCAGGTCTTGGGCGTCTTTGATTTTTTTGTCTGCGGTGAGCGTAATCGGTTTGTGAATCATACCGCTTTCGCTTCGTTTCACCCGATCGACGGCTTCGGCCTGGGCATCGATCGACATGTTTTTGTGGATAACGCCGATTCCGCCTTCGCGAGCAATTGCAATTGCCATTTCGGCGCCGGTAACGGTGTCCATGGCTGCGCTCACGAGCGGGATATTCAATTCGATATCCTTGGTTAGCCGAGTGTGGAGAACGGTTTCGCGAGGCAATACTTCCGAATAGTCCGGGACGAGCAATATGTCGTCGAATGTATAGCCATCGCCAAGAATTTTACTTTGCATCATACAACTTTCCAAAAAAAAAACCTTCGGTGCCCAATGCGCGCTGTGGGCAGTCGGTTTCGGGAGTAAATCAATTGTCAAAATTCAAATTCAATCATTCCCTGTATCGAAACCTAAAGCGATACGGGATATTTTTCGGCAACTTTCAACTGTGCTTGCAAAAAGCCAATTGTCTTGCGCAATGCTTCGGCCTCTTCGGCCGATTTGGCCACGCGAAGTTTCTCCATAGTGGTTCCCAAGGAGAGCCGAGCGGCTTCGTGCTTGATGTGTGTGCGTTCCACGGCCGAGCTGACAAGCACGGACACATGGTTTTTGTGCACCTCGACCATGCCCGAATCGCAGGCAAAAATTTCTTCTTTGCCGGATTCGTCGATCACTCGGACGATCCCCGGATCGAGCGAAGAGACGATCGGCGCGTGGTTGAATAATATCTCGAACGGGCCTTTTGCGCCGGGCACAAAGATTGCGTTTGCCCTACCGGAATAAAGCACGCTCTGCGGAGAGACTATTTCTATTTCCAAGTATTTGTCAGACATTTCAGCCTCGTTTTTTGATTTGTTACCTGCCGCCCTGCCGAATATTTAGCTTGCGTGCGGCTCGGCAATTCATTTATTATATTTATAACGAAACCGAAGAGATAATGCTTTTGCTTTTTTGAGCGCTACCCCTTCGGTATTCAAAACTAATTCAGTATCAAGCGTTTTTCTTGAACGCATCGAACACTTCGTCGATGCTGCCCTTGTATGCAAAGAGCGGTTCGGGCACCTCGTCGCAATCGCCATCGAGGATTGCCTTGAACCCGGCAATAGTATCCTCAATCTTGACGTAGCGGCCCTCGAAGCCGGTGAATTGTTCGGCCACGAAGAACGGTTGCGAGAAGAATTTCTGGATCTTGCGGGCGCGGTAAACCGTCAGTTTGTCGTCGTCGCTGAGTTCGTCCATACCGAGGATATTGATAATATCCTGAAGGTCTTTGTATGTTTGGAGCACTTTGCGCACTTTCATAGCCGTCTGGTAGTGGTCCTCGCCGATGACGAGCGGATCCATGATACGCGAAGTGGAGTCCAAAGGATCCACGGCGGGATAGATACCAAGCTCGGTGATTTGGCGGGAGAGCACTGTCTTTGCGTCCAAGTGCGTGAATGTGTTCGCCGGAGCGGGATCGGTCAAGTCGTCAGCGGGCACGTAAACGGCCTGCACGGACGTAACGGAGCCGCGGTCGGTCGAGGCAATACGCTCTTCCAAAAGGCCCAATTCGGTGGCCAGCGTGGGCTGGTATCCCACGGCCGAAGGCATACGCCCGAGGAGCGCGGACACTTCGGAACCGGCCTGAATGAAGCGGAAAATATTATCGACGAACAGAAGCACATCCATGCCGGCCGAATCGCGGAAGTATTCGGCGACGGTGAGAGCCGTCAGCGCTACTCGCGAACGCGCTCCGGGCGGTTCGTTCATTTGGCCGAAAATAAGTGAAGTTTTCTTCAAAACGCCGGATTCCGACATTTCGATGTAGAGGTCGTTTCCTTCGCGAGTGCGTTCGCCGACGCCTGCAAAAACGGAATAGCCGCCGTGGTGCTTGGCAATGTTGTGAATAAGCTCTTGGATAACAACAGTTTTGCCGACACCTGCACCGCCGAAGAGGCCTGTTTTGCCGCCCTTCGTGAACGGTTCGATAAGGTCGATGACTTTGATACCGGTTTCAAACATTTCTTTCTTCGTGCTGAGCGTTGCGAACTCCGGCGAAGGACGGTGGATGGAGCTGCGATGCTTCGATGTGATTGGGCCTTGGCCATCGATCGGTTCGCCGATGATGTTGATCATGCGGCCGAGCATCTCCTCGCCCACAGGTATCGTTATTGGCTCTCCTGTATCGATCACTTTCATTCCGCGGACCAAGCCGTCGGTTGAATCCATTGCTACGGAGCGAACTCTGTCCTCGCCCAAGTGCTGCTGTACCTCGCAAACGAGAATTTTTTCCTCGCCGGGGGCGTCCCCGGGATGCGGGATATGGAGGGCATTCAGGACAGCCGGAATATTATTCTCTGTGAATTCCACATCGACAACCGGCCCGATAACCTGTACAATACGACCTTCATTCATGCTGTTTTCCTCAAATATTTCAGTTTCTTTTAGAATTATATTCTAAAAAAGAATACGATTTAAATCATATTTTAATGTAGTTTATTTATCGCTTCAATTGTCAAATAGCAAACCCGGGCGCAACAAAAGCCATTGTTTTTTCTTTCAATACAATTTTGCTTCAGATGCGTCCTTTCTCTTTGAATTAGCGAAAAAGCATTCTACAAAACGCAAAAATACGGAATTTTCGCGAAATCGGCAACGGAAAAATTTCATACTATTTTGTAAATAAAACTTGAGAGGCCGAGATTCCATGCCGATACAAGATGTGCCACACCTTCCACTTTCCCCTCCCCCGCCCTGGCGAGGCTAATGTTGTCCCTGCCTCAAGAGGCTCATGTTGTCCCCGCATCAAGAGACTCATGTTGCGGGTCTGTCTCAGAAGGGTCATTCTGAACGCAGTGAAGAATCCATTGGCATTCATAAGTCATTGCTAATTATGGATGTTTCACTTCGTTCAACATGAC
>CAZSWR010000081.1:0-16467 GCA_964610885.1 uncultured Hyphomicrobiales bacterium
ATTTTACGATCTGGACTTAGGTTCAATTAAAACGTTTTGGACAGCTGTGATATTAAACTAATTGTGTTTAGTATAATATTCTGTTCCATAACACCTTTTGCTTTCTCTGCTACTCAGATTTCACACGGGCCTTTATACGAACAGCGAGAATTAACAATTGGAAAAAATACATACAAAATGAAAGGGAAATATTTCCAAATTAGAATAATTAAAGGAAATGGATATATTGTTGATAACTATGAGGACCAGTATGGAAATGGTTGGGAGCTAGTATCTGAATATAAGGATGGTAATTTGATCGAACAACATTGGAAATTTTCTGGTCCTCTTGTCTGGATTAGAGCGAGCAATAACACTTCTGACAGCAATGATTTTAATTTAATAATCTATCCGATTCCAACTTCTGGCAGGATAAATATTGAATCGAATAGCAAAGAAATTACTTCATTTTCAATTTATGATATGAATGGCGTGGCTGTTGTTCCTAATATGATTATAAATGATTCAAATACAAGCATTGATTTAGGCAATATCCCATCAGGCCAATATATTATTGAAACTGAAATTGAGAATAATAAACAATATAAACTAATTTCATTAATTAAATAAGAGAGAGATGAAATGAGAAAAGTATTTATGATCATTGCATTATCGATAATAATATCAATGAAGTCATTTGCAAACGTCCCGGAAATACTTCCTGATACTTCAATGGTATATCCGGAAAATCATTCGATTTCCTTTTTAAACATGAGTTCGCAGTGCCACTATGTATGTGCTAATTACATAGGGATTGAAGATACGTTAAATGCTGAACGTTCGAAGCTTATTTTTGCGCATAATCCATCGGATTCAATATCATACTGCAATATTAGGATTTGCAAACCAAGCTTGATTGGGTTTAAAAATGGAGGATCTTTTGTTAGTTTGCTAAAAGACTTCAGATCCTTGAATTACTACATGGTATTTGATACTCTGACGCTTTATATGAACACATACGCATACCTTTCGTTATTTTCCGATACCTCAAACAATATTCTCGGCTTGGATTATGGCTCGGCGCGAAAAGATTCGCAAGGCGAATTTATTTCATATCTTGTTGACTTAACTGACAACGCGCTCGATATTCCTACAAGTACAAAATATGAGGAAGTGCAAATATTCAGCAAGCCCCAAGGCGATTCCTTGGCGGAACTGTACGACGAAACAGGGCTTTTAATTGGATTGAAATACTATTCTAGCGTACAGAATAAAACCTATGTTAAATATGTGCAGAATTAGGATTACAGAAATCTAGTTTCAACCATCGCCCAATAGTTAATTCAGGCACCTGACACAAAATTTGTATTTAATACTCATCCGATGACTAACTGCAATTCTTCTTTAGTCATCGGATGAGTTGCATATAGAACATTCGCTATGTGAAATAATAACTTGATGTGATGATTTCTTTTTTCCAGTTGTAGGGGCGGGTTCGGGACCCGCCCGAGATGTTGTTTATACAGCTCAAAACCAGATATTCAGGCGAGCAAAGAGGGCACGAAATTTCGTGCCCCTACTCTATTTAAAAGCCTGAAGATCGTGGCTTTGCCCGAAGTAGGGGCGAGGTATCCCGCCCTCACATTCAACATTGGTCCTATCAGGAACTATTCTATCTGGCTAAAGTTTACGGCAAAGACCTTCCTCGCACCCTTCGCCCTCCGGGAGAAGGGCTGGGGGTGAGGGAAAAAGTTGAAGTATGACTCCTTTAGTGCTTTATGGTTTGTTGATTCTTCCCCATACAATTCGCTTTAGAACCACAGATTTCAAGCATTCACGCACGATTATCATAAATCATAATCAAAAGTATTGTATGGAATAATTAGTTTTTTTCCGATTTTAGGAACAAAATCCGTAAATTGCCGTTTATGATTGTATGGAAAATTGCAATCTATATTATATAATTATTGAAAAAAGAAAATGAATCCATCCAAATCATTGGAAATAAAAGTTGGTATTGTGTCGCTTTCGGCCATCATTCTTCTTGTCTTGGGATTGTCCTTCGGCAAGGGGCTGGACTTGTCCCCAAGCAAGGCACAGGTGAAGTTCCGTTTCGAGAATTCCGGCGGCATCGCAAAGAACGCCCCGATAATGATTAACGGCGTCAAGAGAGGATCCGTCGTAGAGGTTACTAACGACAATGGCGGCGTGCTCGTCGTCGGCCAATTGGACAACATAGACGACCTGCATTCCGATGTCTCGGCGAGAATTTCCGTCCTCGAGATCACCGGCGGAAAGAAAATCGAGATTTTCCCCGGGAAGTCCGCCACGCCTTTCAGTCCGAGCGGCGAAATCAAAGGTATAACCTCGGCAGACATTGCCGACCTCGTAACTTTGGGCGGCGACCTGAGCAAAGACGCAACGACGCTCGTCCGGCGCATCGACACCATAGCCGCGCGCGCTTCGGAACTGCTGGCCGACGGCAAGGTTACAGCGCAACTGCGCCAGACGATAAATGAGACCGCCGAAATGGTATCGACCATTAACCAAGCGCTCGCCACGAATATGAAAGATATTAATTCGATCGTTAGAAATATCAAATCGATTACCGAAAATCTTAGCGATGACTATGCGGACTACGAACCGCGAATCAAAGCACTTGTGGGGCGTTTGGAGAAAATCGCCGACAATTCCAATTCGCTGCTGGTCCGCGCGGACTCGGCGCTGGCCAATGCAGACAAGCTGATCGGCAATACAAATGGCTTGGTTACCGACGTGAAAACCGGCAAAGGATTCGCCACCAAACTGCTCTACGACGAACAATTCAGCAAAAGTATAGATTCCACCCTGATTTCGGTCAAGGCATTGGTCGATCAGATCAAACAATACGGCATCAATGCAAACGTAAGGCTTGGCTCCCGCCCGTAGTATGAAATTGAGGCGACTGCTTGTGTAGGGGCGGGTTTGGAACCCGCCCTTTTGATTAATTAATTAGCTGATGTGATGATGAGCAAAAAAAAGTTGCAAGTGGAAAGTTGCAAGTAATAAATATTCCAAATCATACTTAGTTTATTGCTATAGTAATCACTCGCGCAGGCGGGAATCTCTACTTTTTGCGAATAATTTCTCGAATTTTTCCGTTCGTGGCTACCAGCTGCCGCCGAATTTCAGTTTCACTTCCCAGGCCTTTTGGTTGCGGTTAGTGGTTTGGGCGGTGTTTGTGGCTGCAGTTATCTGCAAAATAATGTTATTAAGCAGCTCCGGATGCAGCACGAGAGGCAAAGGAATATCAATAGAGAATTCGTTGTTGTTCGTAAGGTCCGAGACCGTGCCTCCGATCCTCCATACCACATTCCCAAAGAGTACGCCCGAAATCTTGAGCCGAGCCGTTTCGAACGAGCCTTGCGTCATGTCCAAATCGGCATTCTGAATAATGGCGTTGCCGCCGAGCGCGCTCGTTATCGTCGATGCGAGGGCCGACGAAATTGCTACGCCCTTCAGGTCGTTCATGAAGCTGCCCGAAGATTGCGATGGGGAAATAAGGTCGCTTTTCCGCCTGTTCGCCAAAAGTAGCGTTATGGCATCCTCGAAGATTTGGGACGAATCCCCAACGCCTGCGTTTTGTCCGATTGTGTATCCGAAACTGATGTTCGGGCGGTTTTTCGTACCGGTTATTGATATATTCACAGTGAAATCGGTCATTTTGCTGTCCACGGTGGTCTGCCCGGAATACGATGCCAATAGCGCGATTCCCGGATTGTCGATCGAACCGGTCGGGAAAGTGATGTTGCCGGTGGTGCTGAGCGTCTTGAAGAAACTAAGCTTGGAGCCTTCTTTTAGCAAGATTTTGCCCAGAATCTTGGGATAGTTGCGCCCTTCCATCTCCACGATTAGTGGCTCTCTCGGATTGGCAGTGCCGATGTCTGCGTAGATCTGCGTGTTGAACGTCTGAAGTCCGATCTGCATGGTAACAATGAACTTCCCGAGGAAGCGGACGCTCAGCCGGTACTTCATCAGATCGACAATGCTCGCTTTGGGCAATTCCTCGACCTTTGAGGCGGTATCGGCCGGTTGGGCTTCGGTGAAAACTGAATCAATTACAGCTGTTCGGTTCGCTGTGTGGTAGATAACGCGGGACGTAACCGCTTGCGAAGCGATTGTATTGGGCATCGTAAGGCTTGCGTCGAGCACGTTAACGTCCCCCTCCAGGACTGGCGCTTCGAGGGAGCCATGGAAGGAAAGCCCTGACTTCCCGGTCGAAATAACGAACGGGCCATACATGGTCGGCATTGGCTTCATCGAGGCCTTGTTCATCAGCATGATGCCGTCGGAGAAGATATTGAGTTCGATATTCTTGATCGTGAAATTCTCGTGCTGGATGCGGCCGGAGATGTTGGCGCTGCCTTTAGGGTAGTCGTCCGATACGTTGCGAAGCGAAATAGCTTTGACTATAAATTCTTTCGAGTCGATGGCGATGTCTGCATCGAAATTATAAAACAGGTTATTGGGGTCGAGCAGGAAGCTGCCGTTTTTAACCTTTGCCCCGCCGGTCAGTGTGTATGATTCGATATCGCCATAAGCACTAATATCGGCATCGAACCAACCGCTCAGCTTGCTGATCGACGGCACGAATGGCGATATTATTTCGAGTGGAGTTTTCACTCCATTGGCCACTATGTCCACCTTTGCGGCGTGGTGCGTACGCTTTTCGACGCCCGAAAACCCTAAGTTCATTGGGAAAGAACGGACGTCCACATCGAATATATTCTTCTTTTTGCCATTTTCAGTCCTGGTTATTGCTGCTTTGCCCTTGATGACGGAATCGGCATGGCTAAGCGATCCGGAGAACACGCCAAGTGGTATTTTTTTATAGAAGAGTTCGCTCGTCGCGAAGTTCATATCGATCAATGGCGATTGCATGGTGCCACGAAGCGAAACCGAAGCTCTGTCCACTCTGCCGGAGAGCTGACGAAGCTCGGCCGGAGCAGCATCGCCAAGCAATTGAGTAGCAAGGTTCAGCGGCATTGAATCCACCGTCAGGACGAAATCCTTGAACGAACCATTTGCAAAGACGCCGCTCGCGTTCACAATCTCTGAATTGCTCCGAAACAGGCACAGCGAATCAATCGAAAGGCCCGACCGGCTCACGGTTAGCTTGATATTGCCACGGTTCTGCCAGTGCAGGTTGTCCTTGTAGTTGAAACGAAGGCGCGACGCATCGACGACGAGCCTATCGGCATACAGATTCAGGTTGCTAACGAGCGTTACTTCGTATTGCCTGTTAATCTTCATTCCTGTGATGATTTCGGCATGGCCATCCACGAGGGCCACGTTCACTCGGGGCTTGTCTATTCGGACATCGTTGAGGAAAATCGTATTGTCTCCCTCGAGAGACAGGTCCAGCGATTTGATTTCCGGCAGAGAGTCCCGAAGCACCATTTCGAGGCTGCCATAGATGTTCACCGGCAGGCATTTCACGCGCGAGCCATTTGTGCTATATTCGAAATCGGTAACTAATACCTTTTTAATATCCAAACGAGTAATCGTGTCCGACGCCACCAATGAAATATCCGCTTCTGCGTTGGCAATCAGGTTCGTGCCCTTGGGCAGGAAGGCCGCAATGGGCGAAAGGTCGATGATTTTGCCTTTGATCGAAATGGAAAGCGGAGCGAAGGCGGCGGTTTTGCTGAATTCCTTTGTAAGGTCCACCAACGATGAATCGAAACTCAGCTCGGTAACTGTCCTGTCGATGAATTCCGAGAGCTTTGCGCCCTGATTGGAAAGCATTCCGAGCAGCGTCGAAAAGTCGAAATCGCCGGACAAAGTGCCCTCTACGTATGGCGAAACTACTGTGATGGAGCGGAATTCGTCGCCCTCGTGGTCGGCCTCCACGGAAAACTCGAACGGGAAAAGTGCCTTGTCTCCGAAGTCGCATTCGTCGATCGATGCTTTAATATTTGTCTTTAAGCTGTCGGGATGCAATCCTGATCCGTTGATTTGGAAATTTGCGCTCAGTTGGCGTGGCATTGCACTGTTGGAGAGCAATTTATCGACGGCCAAATTCGCGATTGAGCAATGCAGCGAATAAACCGGCAGTTTCGGATTGGCCATGTTTATTTCGCCGCTGAGCACGACGGACTGCTTTTCGTTTTCGTTGCTGCCGAAGAAAGTATTATCAATTGCTTTCTTGGGATAGAATCCGACTGTGTCCAAGCGGACGACAGCCCTGTCGATACGGGCCAAGACGTGCAATTCGTCTATCGGAATCTCGCCATAGCGCGAATCGTACACTGTTATGTCGGCATCGGCCTTCATTTGGGCCAAATCGGTACCTGTGCCGCTGGCCTTCACCCTCGCATTGAAATCTCCGGCCAATGACGGATTCCTCAGTAGCGAGGCGGGATTGATATTGCTGATGTCTATATCGGTTTTGTATGTCAGCTCGGGAGAGAAAACGAGCGAAACCTTGCCACGGGCATTGCCAATCGTGCTTTCGGCGTTCAGATCGATGTCGAAGTGTTTCGTGTCGCCGACGATCCTTGTTTCCTTGATCGATAGAAATTCGAATTGCGGAATGGTGCCGGCCAAATCTTTAGGCAGGTTCCTTTCGAAGTCCTTATAGTAAATTTTCGATTGGTGCACGGTGGCGTCGAATTGAATGTCCTGCGGGTGCGACAGATTGATGAACCGGCCCTTGAACAGCAAAGACGTCTGGCCGGCATTGACGAGCATTCGCTTGATGTCCAGGTCGCTCATGTTCCCAAGTATTTCGGCGGAAAAGCTCGGCACGCCCTCGAAGACGGGGTCGAAACTGCCGAAACGGGAAATATCGGGCAAGCCGACCGACGGGGATTCGATGAACAAATGTAGAATTGATTTGTCCAGGGCAGCGGCGTCCACAGTCGAAAAAACGTTGATCTTTTGCCAATCGCCGCGCAGGTATAGTTTGGTGTAGTCTGTATATAGTCCCAATTCGTCCAGCGTTACGTGGGACGAATCGAGTATTGCATTCATATAAAGCTTCTTCAGCCGGATCCCAGAGTTGATCTCTCGGAACGAAACATTGTTCAAGCGGATGCGCGCGCTGTTGTCCTGAAGGAAGTACTCCAGGGCCAGATCCACGTTGATGCTGTCCAGCTGCATATCGAAGTAGTTCACGAACGGACTCTTGATCAGGTCCATATAGAGCGAATCGATCATCGAGAATTTGCCATCGCTGACCCTGACGGATTTCAGGTTCACCAACCAACTGGGCGGCGCCGAGGGTTCCGATGGCGGGGCGGGCTGGCTGGGCTTTGCGATCTTGTTCACGTTCCAATTGCTGTCGGCCTTCGAACGCAGCAGGCGGATGACCGGTCGGGAAACTTCAATTTTCTCGATTTCCACCTGTTGATCGAATAATTTGCCGTAATTCGGATCGATATACAACTTCTGCACGTTCGCAATAGTATCGCCCGACCCGAGCAAACGCAAGCCTTCGACGGTGATCCCTTTGAACGGGTTGAAGCCAACTTCGTCGATTTCGACCCGCGCGGCTATGTTCTCGTTTGCATAATTGACGGCCATGCCGAGCATCCAAGAGCGGAATCCGGAGGTCTGAGTGAGCAGCACAAGCGTCAGCGATAGCACCAATAGCAGAAACAGAAAAGACACCACCAGCCTGAAACCCAGGCGTAGCAATTTCTTAACGAAGCCTCCGAAAGTCCTTCGGGGCCGCTTTGGCGCGTCGCGCTCAATATTTACTTCTGTTTCTTCCAACCGCTCCTGCATTTTTCGATATTTCTAATATAAGGAAAAATGAATTCCTATTAATCTTTCCTCGTCGTCATTGCTCTGCCCTTGAAAAATAAAGTGGCAGCCGCCACCTTACCTACAGCTGTTTGTACTGCCCCAGCGGATTAGCTCGGAGCCAAAGAAATGGTCGGCCTCCGTAGTTTTAGTACGAGATTATCATTATCAAGTAACTTGCCAAAAACCTCTCGAAGGCAAAAAACAAACGTTTTGCACCCGTACATTAGTGTACCATTATTAAAATAATGAAAATCATCGAGATTAACGAAACAAAATAAGCGGTTGATGAGCTTATGTGTTGATAAAAAGTTGCAAGTAAAAAAGGTAAAAGTAGCAAGTCAACTCAATTCAGGACAAGACATGCTTGTACCTTTACCCTTGCAACTTGACACTCTCATTCATACCAATCAGAATAATAAAATGAATCACAGTTCAGGCGTATATTCTTGCTTGTCCCTTTCCCCTTGTACCTTTCAACTATCAATCACAGTTCAGACAATCAGCACATCAACTAATACTCGCCAAATACCCATCCGGTGATTATAATCTTCCCCTTTCATCAAAATTACATTTTCGGTTTGTAACTTTGTGCTTATTGACAGTGTCTAATTTCAAAATGCAAAAAATACATAGAAACAACTAACCCGGAGTCCACTATGAAAAAAGTCATTTTTGCAGTATTAATCCTGTTATGCTTTGCCACTCTGTTTGGCGTCCAGCCCACTCAGCTTAGCGCGCAATCCACGCTGCTGCCGCGCGTCCGCTCGGTGGAGCTGTCCGCGGCCGAACTCGCCGAATTGGGCGTCGATGCTACCGCTACCGCAGCCGAATACCGCGAAATCCGCAACGGCGAAGAAAAGCGTATCGTCCTTATGAATGAAATCTTCGACGCAAAAGACCTCCGCGCGAAGGACACACGGAAGAACCCGGCATTCGCCCCGCGGCTGGCAGTGATGACCAGCTCTCGCGGCTCTTCGGCCTATTTCCGGCAAATTGAGGACTTCGAAGCCGCCCGCCGACAGGACAGCACGGCCGCCGCAATCTCGCAGTCGTATTCGCTCGCGAATGGACTCGTTTCCGTGCATTTCCAAATCTCGCCGAAAGCTGGCAAAAAACAGACCCCTTCGCCCATCGACGTTTACCTGTGGTACGAACCAACCGATGAATTCGTCGAGAAATTGCCCGAGCGGTACAAAGAAAAAATCCAAGAAGAGAAAACGAACCCCCAACCCGACGAACCACAATTCAGGCAAGTCAACAATCCAACTACCTTTTCGCTCTCGATCTACCCCAATCCCGCAACTTCGGGCGTGGCCACGCTGCGCATCAATTCCGAAGCGGCGCACGACATCAGCATCACGGTTTCCGATATTAACGGGAACGTCGCCCTCCCCGAGCAGCGAAGCGAGCAAATCCGCGAAGGCGACACGCAAATCTCCATCTCGATCGATGGCCTCGCGGCCGGTATGTACATCGTAACCGTCCAAAGCCCGGATGGAGCCAGAATTTCCGAACGGCTGATAGTGATTCATTAAACCCAAACCCAATCGCAAGAGGTACGAAAATGAAGAAATTAGTTATTTTGATCGCGATGTTTGCCCTGGGCGCATCGGTGTGCTTTTCGCAAAAGAAGGATGACAAACTCGCAGCGCCGAGCATCACAATCCAGGAAAACGGCAAAGAATACTCGCTCGTTGTGAAGGAACTGGCCATCGACGTGAAAATCGTCGGGACGCTGGCCGTTACTACTTTGGACATGACGTTTGCCAGCACCTACCCGCGAGTGCTCGAGGGCGAACTCAACTTCCCACTTGCCGACGGACAGACCGTTTCGCGCTATTCGCTCGAAGTGAATGGCAAAATGCGCGAAGGCGTCTCTGTGGAGAAAGCCCAAGGGCGCGTCGCTTTCGAGAACACTATCCGGCAGAAGATCGACCCGGGTCTGCTCGAGATGACCCGCGGCAATTCATTCAAATCGCGCATCTATCCGATACCCGCCAACGGCACGAAAAGAATCATCATCGCCTACGAACAATACCTGGCCGGCTCGGCCGAGGGCCTGCTCTACACGCTGCCGTTAAATTTCAAAGACGAAATAAAGAAATTCACACTCGCCGCCACCGTCGTTTCCGATGCAGCGCCGGACGCACGTTCGTCCGAACTGAAAGCGCCTGCCTTCGCGAAAAACGGATCGGGATTCGCCACACTGATCACACGAACAAACTGCCCGGCGAGCGAACAATTTTCGTTCACAGTGCCCAACTCCGGGCGGCGCACCACGTGGCTGACCCAGGACAAAGACGGCAAGACTTATTTCTACATCAACACATTCCCCACGGCCGAGACACGCCCGCGCGAGCTGCCAAAGAATATCTGCATACTCTACGACGTTTCGTCTGGCACCGAAGGCCGCGACGCCGAGCGCGAAGCCATGCTTCTATCGGGACTTTTCGCGGGACGGAATGCGCACGTGGAGTTCGTTCCATTTGCGATAGCACCAGATGAAACTGAAATCTTCGAGGTCGCCAGTGGCGATTGGAGCGCTATCAAGTCACGTATGGAATCGCTCAAATACGACGGCGGTACGGACTTCTCGACAATCGATTTCTCGAAATACGCAGCAGATGAATTCTTCGTTTTCACGGACGGAATCGCAAATTTCGGCGCCAAGGAGTTTGGCGAGTGCCGCAAGCCGATCACATTCGTCAATGCCATGCAAAACGCCGACCATTCGTACATGCGATTCGTGGCCTCGGCGACTGGCGGGAATTATTTCAATCTGAAGTCGATGACAGACGAGCAAATAACAAGTGCCTTGGGCCAGAGCGCCCGGATGTTTCTCTCGGCCGAGTACTCGGCCGAGGAGATCGAGGAGACTTACCCGCGCATTGCCACGCTGGCCGACGGCTCGTTCACGATTTGCGGAATTATAAAGTCCGCGAAAGCAAGCCTGAAGCTGAATTTCGGATTCAATGGCGTGGCCGAATCCTCGGAGACAATTGAAATCAAGCAGGGCGAGAACCAATCCGATTTGGTACGGAAAATCTGGGCAATGAAGAAACTCGCGCACCTGCAAATGCGGTCGGAGAAGAACAAACCGGAGATCGTCCGGCTGGGCAAATCGATGACTCTCGTAACTCCGTACACCTCGCTGATCGTTCTGGACCGCGTGGAGGACTATGCCCGCTACGAGATCGAGCCGCCCGAGGAGCTTCGCGCCGAATACACGAAACTGATCGCCATGCAGCGCAACAACAAAGTGCAGGACAGCATCCGCCATGCCGAGGATGTGCTCAATATGTTCAACATGAAATTCAATTGGTGGAAGAAGGATTATACTCTTAATAAATGTCAGTTCGCTGTATTGGTCAAGGACAACAAAGGAAACTCGATTGCTAATTGCTCTGTGGAATTATACAACGGCTCCGAATCTTACAAGCAATTGCAGAGTTCGGCAGGGGTTTTTGATTTTGGATATATCAGTAATGGTATATATACGATAAAAGTTAAGCAAGGCGGGAGCGACTTGTTTTCTGATATTATTGAAATTTCAGGGAAAAAGAAAACCACTTATGATGTAGTTATTAAAAAATCCAATATTATAATTCGATTGAAAGACAATGAAGGTCGTGCTATTAATAATGCTAATATTGATATCCATTCTTCTTTGGCCACGAAACCGGTTTCCAAGGGAAATGGAGAATATGAATCAGTGGCTCCTTGCAACACAGAAATAAGAGTATCTGTCGATATGCCGAATTATCAATATGCCTCAAGTGTTTTCAGAACGGAAGAAGGGTCATATACATTTGACATGGTAGTGAAAAAATATCCTGACTCCAGCAGCCTCGGGCAGATAAGGGGCAAAGTATTTCTTAAAAATGGTGAATTCGCATCTGGAGCCTCGGTAGCCATCAGCACAGAAGCTCGGAAAGGAATGAAAGTAAGAAAAGATGGATCCTATAGAATCATAGACATTCCGCCGGGCAATTACGAAGTTGAATCAAAAGCAGTCGGAACCAAGCCCTCAAAGAAATCCATTACAATAAAGGGGAATGAAATAATTGATCTTGACTTTGTTTTAGAGGAAAGCAAAGCAGTAGGAATGTCGGTAAAATTGGTCGATAATGCTTCGGGACAGGATAATGAAAACAGAACAGCCGTCAGCGTTGACACTTCGGAAAGAGAGCTTGTGGCAACCTCCAGAGAAGGGGAATCATTTATTGGTTATACAACTGGCGTATTCAACGAAGGACAGTATTCACCCGACGGAGAAGAAAGGCCCAATGAGTCGCAAATTCGTATCAACAGCCTTGAAGCATCAAACACATTTACCGGAGGATTTGGATTGGGAGGAATGAATTATACCGACAGCTCCTCAACGCGAACTATCAATCGAGATAGGTCAATGTCTGAAGTTGGAACGGTTGATATTTCCGAAGCAGTTGATTTGCAATTGGGCGATCGGCCGGCTGTGTGGAGTGCAGCGGCGAACGAGGAACAGATACCTGAAGAATCCGCTTTTATTCCAGTTGAGTCGCAAAGTGTTCTCGAACCTTCTTATGATAACTCTTCCACTACCCGCCGCTCGGATAAAAAAGCCATGAAAAAAAGCTCAAGGAATTCTATCATTCAGAACGAAGAGCCTCGGCGGAAAGTAAATATCGAATTAGCCAGCGAGAATACCAAAGAGGAATACTATACCCCGCTCGAAAAGGCCAAAGATAACGATTTCTATTCGAAATACTTGGAATTGAAACCTCAATACGGCAAATACCCGGTGTACTTCATCGATGCCTCGCGCATCGCCTCCGAACGCGGCATGAAGCAACTCGCGCTGCGAATCCTATCGAACATCGCCGAGATGGAACTCGAAAACCGCCAGCTGATGCGCGTCTTGGGCAATCGCCTGCTGCAAATCGGCTACGCCGGCAAAGCGGTCCAAACCCTCGAAGACGTGCTCAAAATCGCCGAAGAGGAACCGCAATCCTACCGCGACCTCGCCATCGCCTATGCCGAAAACGGGGACGCACAACGCGCAGTCGAAATGCTGTACAGTATCGCGAAAAAAGATTGGCACGGCCGTTTCCCGGAAGTGGAGCTGATCGCCCTGAACGAAATGAATAATATTATCGCACAAGCCAAAACGCCCGTCAATACTGACGGAATCGACAGCCGGCTTATCAAAAACATGCCCGTCGGGTTGCGTGTGGTGCTCAATTGGGACTCGGACAACACCGACATCGACTTGTGGGTTACCGACCCGGCCGATGAGAAATGTTTCTACAGCGCCCCGCGCACCAAGTCCGGCGGCAGAATTTCGCGAGATTTCACCGGTGGCTATGGCCCCGAAGAGTACATGATCCGCCGTCCGCTCTCCGGCAAATACACCATCCAGGCGAACTATTTCGGCACGCGCCAGCAGAATCTGCACGGCCCGACCACGATCTACCTCGACATCTACACGGACTACGGCACTCCGCAAGAGAAAAAGCGCACAATCACGCTGCCACTGAAGACCAACAAAGAGATCGTCAAAGTCGGCGAAATAGTAGTTGATTAGTTGATGAGCAGATTAGCTGATGTAATAATAAGTTGCAAGGTACAAGTTGCAAGTTGCAAGGGAAAAGGAAAAGTTGCAAGTAGAAAGATATGCCACACTTCGGAGGTGCGGCGCATCCCAGAATCTGTGTAATTAGTTGAAATATAGACATATAGAGTGGTGCTACCATTTGGAATGGTAGTACCACTTTCTCGGGGAAGCACCAACTCTGCGGGATTGCATTCATTTTTAAATCATTCTAATCACACGAATCAGAGTTCAGACAATCACCGCATCATCACATCAGCTAATCCTCGGGCGGGTTCGGAACCCGCCCCTACTGTCTACCAGAGTTGTGCACTGAATCCGGTTCAAATTGAAAGCCCGATACGAAGGATTCCGTACCGGGCTTTTGCAATTGCAATCTATGCGCAAGGGTTAGATTCTGCCGCCATAGAGTGGGAAACGGCCTGTGAGGGCGCGGACGTCTTCTTTGACTGCTTTGTGCACTTCGGGTTTGTCGATGTTCATGATCACTTTGTCGATGAATTCGGCAATCGATTTCATTTCGGCTTCTTTCATGCCGCGTGTGGTCATTGCGGGCGTGCCGAGGCGGATGCCCGACGTTACCATAGGCGACTGCGGATCGTAGGGGATAGTATTTTTGTTGCAAGTGATGCCGGCAACGTCCAATGCGAGTTGGGCTTGTTTGCCGGTTACGCCTTTGTTCTGGAGATCGACGAGCATCAGGTGGTTATCCGTACCGCCGGAGATCAGGTTGTAGCCGCGTTCGATGAGCGCTGCGGCGAGTGCCTGTGCGTTGCTCATCACTTGGTTGATATATGTGCCGAATTCGTCCGTCAAGCATTCGCCGAAGGCAACTGCTTTGGCAGCGATAACGTGCATTAGCGGGCCACCTTGGCAACCGGGCATCACCCAGCTATCGACGAGTTCGCTCATATTTTTCGTTCTGCCGGATTTCGGCGCCACGACGCCCCAGGGGTTGGGTTTGTCTTTGCCCATGAGGATGATACCGCCGCGAGGGCCGCGGAGTGTTTTGTGCGTGGTCGATGCAACTACGTCGGCGTAGGGAATCGGGCTGGTGAGTTTGCCCTTGGCGATAAGGCCGGCCGGGTGGGCGATGTCTGCGAAGAGGTATGCGCCAACTTTGTCGCAAATCTCGCGGAATGCTTTGAAATCGATGTCGCGGGGATATGCCGATGCGCCGACGGTGATCATTTTGGGTTTGTTCTTTTTGGCAAGATCTTCGACCACGTTGTAGTCGATGCGGCCTGTTTCTTTATTCAATTCGTAGGGCACGAAGTTGAAGAATTTGCCGGAGAAGTTCACGGGCGAGCCGTGTGTCAGGTGTCCGCCGTGGTTCAGGTTCAATCCCATGACGGTATCGCCGTGTTTGATGAATGTGAAATAGACAGCCATGTTTGCGCTGGAGCCGCTGTGGGGTTGCACGTTGGCATATTCGCAGCCGAAGAGTTTTTTCACTCGTTCGCGGGCCACGTTTTCGGCTTCGTCCACGAATTCGCAGCCGCCATAGTAACGATTGCCCGGGTAGCCCTCGGCGTATTTGTTGGTGAGGACGGAGCCTTGGGCTTCCATAACTGCTTGCGATGTAAAGTTTTCGCTGGCGATCAACTCGATATTGTCGTTTTCGCGATTGAACTCTTTATTGATGATGGCGAACATTTCGGCATCGCCTTTTCTCACGTTATCGTACATTACATAATCCTTTCAAAACAAATATAATATGCGTTTATTTCAAAAGAATAAAATTAAGGAGAATGCGCAAGATAAAAAAATATTTTCCTGAATTGACTGTTCGAAAAAAGTGTTTTCCGGTAGCAGCGCTGCAAGCCCAACTTATTTTTGTCGATGAATTGCACGTATCCGATTCGCGTGTTTCCATTTTTTCTTTCCGCACATACTGTAACAATTCCATCTGAGATTTGTTATTGAACTATAGAACACTTAAATTTTGAAAATAATAAATATCGATAGGGAACAAGCTATGAAGACTTCGTATTTATTCAAAAGAATTGCATACATACTTCTCTCATTATTGTTTTTGCCTCTGGCTCTAAGCGCCGAGCAAACAAAAACGGATATATGCGAAGGCTATGATTTTTGGTTCGCTCTGCCGTATTCGATCCATACGAGTTCGGCAATTGATGGCTGGTCAGACGCTCCGGCGATGATCTCGATCACTGCCCGTAATTCCACATGGGTCGTCGTCGAAAGTGGGGATGGCGTATCATTGCCGAGGACAGATTTGTTTATTCCGGCCGGCGGAGTGGGAAAGGTTAAATTGCCAGAGAATGTTTTCCTGTCGGAGAATGATAGCGAAAAACCGAGCAACAAAGGCATTCACATATCTTCTGTGGAGCCAGTTTCCGTTGTTGTATTTACGGCTTTCAGGAGGGCATCCGAATCTTTTCGTGTGTATCCTTCGGAATGGGTGGGCAAGAGGTACTATACGTTGAACCTCTATCAGGACAAATTCGGCGACCAATTGTGTCCTCCGGAGTTTGTCGTGGTGGCCACGGAAGACGCCACATCGGTTACTTATACGCCGAAAGTGGCCACGGGCAAGGTTAGTGCCGGCTCGGGCAAATCCGTTACTTTGCAGAAAGGCCAAACCCTGTTGGTGCTTGGGAAACCCAGCGAATCTGTTAGTTGGAATACAGATCGTAGCGACCTTACCGGTTCATTAATCACATCGAACAAACCGGTGGCCGTCATTTCAGGGCATACGAAAGCTGCCTACCCCCAATTCCCGGATGTATCGCAGAATCTCTCATACGAATATCCTCGTAACACGATTTTCGAGATGATGCCGCCGGTGGAGCATTGCGGGAAGGAATTTATTATTATTCCTTTCAATAATTCAAAAAGGTATATCAGAGACGAGAATTCTTGTGGGGGTAGTAATAGTATGCTCAGGTTCGTCGCTACCGAAAGCGGCACCATTATTAGCAAGGCAATATATAACTATTCACAGAATAGTATTGAGCTTATACGAGTATCAAATTCTATGGCGGCTGGCGAAATGTGCGATATTGTTATCAAATATCCCGAAGTTGCGTATTATGTTTCAAACAAACCTGTGCTTACCGGATTGTATAATTTTTCATGGTCTG
>CAZSWR010000082.1:0-16359 GCA_964610885.1 uncultured Hyphomicrobiales bacterium
TGCTTGTACCTTTCTCCTTTTACCTTGTACCTTCCTTTTTGCAACTTGTTACTCTATTTCAAAAAAACAAAGTTCAGACTAGCTCCGAGGTATATGCATCGACAAAAAACCTCCGCAGGAATTTCCGGCGGAGGTCGTAATGTTTTTATCGAAAGAGAGGGCATTAGAACGAGCGTTTGAACAGATCTTCGATTGCTTTCTTTCCGTTTTCTTGGAGCCTTCTGGTGCCTGTTCCGGCGAATTTCGTATTGGTGATCTTTGGCTCGGCAAAGGGAACCCAGGACGTACCTTCCCATTTGAACCATGAGTCTTTGTCCTGGTCGAACACATAGAGCGTTTTGTTGCACAATTTGGCGAATTCGGCGCCCCAGCCCGTGCCGCCCTTGATTGTGTTGTCTTCGTTTATGATGCCGATAACGAATATTTCTTGGCTATTGTTAATCTGGAACCAAATGGCCTGAAGGATTTTCTTCAATGTAACGGTTTCGGGGTATGTTCTGTGCATCAGGGAGGAAACATATGATTGGCTGACATCGCCCTGTTTCAATTCTTCGTCGGTTAGGATCCTGATTCCGCGTGTCCTACCTGTTACGTGGCCCTCGAACGAGAAATTAACTTCGTTCAAGCCATATTTTTCTGCGTTTTCGCCAAAGCATGATTCTGCTCCAATTGCTCCACCACTGTAGAACGTTACGTCTGCAATATTCAATCAACACCTCAATATATTATAATAATAACTAATAATTGCTACAAATAGCAGAAGTGTAAACGAATGAATACCGAATTATTGCACTGCAAAATTATTATGAAAGGAAAAATATTGTACGGTTTCTGCTCAATCCAGCGTGGCATTAGTTTGTGCTTCGTTTGAAGGCAGTTTTCAGGTATGCGCCAAACGAAGTGGAATCGTCCAAAGGGGCTGTGTGGGCTTTTGCCGGCCTTTGGGCGGGTTGCTGGTTGATTCGTTTTTTGAGGATTGCGCTGCGGGCAATCGATTCCAGGTCGGCCTGGGTGGGGTTCTGCGGGATGTCCTCCGGTTCGTAGAATTCGTCGGAAATGTCCGATATCAGCGACACATTATTGTCCGAGACGCCCACAAGCAGCGTCCGCATACCGACTTTGACCACGCAGAGAAAACTTTTCTGGTGGAGCGCAACTTTCGAGATGACTTTCATGTCCACATCGCCCGAGGCGGCGGTGCGGCGTTTCAGGTATTTTTTCAGCACGAAGAGAATGGCGCCGAACATTGCCACGACGGCCACTATAGAGAAAAATGCTTTTAGGAATCCTGCTTCCATGCTTGCTGCCCCAATCCTTGGATTTATTAAATCTGAAAATTCAATTAACGTTTCACCGAACGAATCCTGTCCGACGGATCGACGAGTGTCGTGATGCGGATACCGAAATGTTTGTCGATAACAACCACCTCGCCCTCGGCGACTTTCTTTCCGTTGATTAATACATCGACAGGCTCGCTGACTAATTTATCGAATTCGATGACGGAACCGCGGCCCAAGCGCAAGATGTCGCGAATGAGCATATTCGTCCGGCCCAATTCGATCGAAACAGGCAACTGAAGGTCGTAAAGCAATTCCAGCTTGGGGTCGAGAGGCGAGTAAATAGTGCCTTCGCCGTATTCCATATCGGGGAATTTCGGCTTTTCTGCCTGCATCTGTACGTCATCTATCGCGGAACTGTCGAATTCCTCGGACGAATCTCCATCCATTCCGCCGCCATTGATCAGGGCATCAATTTCTTCTTGTGTCATCGACATGACTATTTCTCCTCTTCTTTGTATGAAAGATCTTCTTCGACGAGGTCTTCCTCTTCGAGTTGCCTTGTAACGCGGACAGCTTTTTTCCCGTCCAGACTTCCCGGGCGGGCTGCGAGTTTGCGTTTCCCGGCCACAATCAATTCAATTTCATGTGTAATTTTTTTCTTCAATTTGATAACATCGCCCTCTTGGAGTTCGAGCAGTTCGCGGACGGTGATTGCCGCTCTGCCAAGTTCGGCAATAATCGGGAGGAAAGTGGTGGACATTTGCTGGCGCATCACTTCCATATTTTCCTTCATGCGGGCGGGGCTGGCCTTGACGACGCTCGTCGTAACCTGTTGGCGGTTCAACCGGGCGAGCACTTCCTCGAGCGCAAACGTCGGGAAGCAGAGGTTCATCAGGTAGGTGTGTACGCCCACGTTCACGTCGAACGAGACCACGACGACGATTTCCGACGAAGGCGCAATCTGCACGAAGTCGGCCTCCATTTCCAATCGTTGGTAGATGAAGTTCAACTCGGCGATCGAGCGCCACGCATTCCGAAGGTCCGCCAGGGCGTGTTCCACTACGCCGCGCACCACGGCCTGTTCGATTGGCGTGATCGTGCGGGCTTTGGTCTGGACGTCTGCCGAGCCGCCAAGGAGGCGTTCGACGATGGAGAGCGCCAGCTGCGGGCTGACCTCCATAATGCCGGAGCCGTCGGTGCCCTCGATGTCGAAGACGTAGAGGCAGCTGGGGTTCGCAACGGAAAGGATGAATTCGGAATAGAAAAGCTGATCGACCGACGTAACGCTAATCGAAACAACGGTTTGGAGCTTGGAGACAAGGAAATAGCCGAACACCTCGGCGAAGCTTTCGTGGACGGTTTGAAGCGTGCGAACCTGATTCTTCGAGATTCGGTTCGGACGGCGAAAATCATAGTTGGAGATGTCGCCTTTTTTAAGCTTCGCATTAATCAGGTCATCGACATCCATCGTGCCGCTCGTCATTTCTGTGAGCAGGTTGTCAATTTCGTGTTGCGATAATACATCTGCCATATTACATTACCGATAAATCCATTTAAAAATCGCCGCGTCCTTACGGCATTTATTAGCATTCCTTAGCCACTATTGCACAAGGAACTCTTGGAGTATGATGCCTTTGAGCCGGATCTTGTTTTCTTTGAAAATCGGCTTTAGCTGCTTGAATATCATCAGCTTGAGCGAATCGCGCTTAATGGCGCCAATTTCTTCGACGGAATAATTCCCGAAAGTGTTGATAACCACTTCGCGAGTCGAGCCGAGCAATTGTTTCCATTCGGCCACTTTTTCGGCTTCTTTTTTGAGTTCGGCCACGAGTTTTTCGTCTTTGGGAATTATTTGCATGCCCATATTCACGATCACGTAGCGCTCGAAATTGCCTTTAGGATTGGCAATAATCTTCCCGGTTTCGATGAAAACGAGTTTCTTTTCTTCCTCTTCGCTCATGTCGCCGGAATCCTCATCGTCGCCATTTTCGTGCTTTTTCTCGGATTCCTTGACCTTTTCGGTGCCTTCGGCAGCGGCCGGGGCTGGGGTTTGGTTGATCGCCGGGACAATCATGAATTTGAATAAAGCAAAAATGAGAACAACCATCACGATCAGCCCGCCAAAGACGACGCCGATAATGACCATCATGCTTACTCCGCCCTGTTTCTTAGGCTTTTCAGGTATTTGTTTCTCATCTAATTCTTCGTTTTCCATCTTTTCTGTCAATTATTATTCAACTCAAGTGATTTATCGTCACTTTTTTCCAATAGTTTAAGCTACGTAAAAAGTGTGCCAAAAAGAACGCTTCTTGATTCAAAGGGACTTACGCCCGCGGCCGTTCCCAGCGGCAATATGATTGACGAAATATATCATATTTCATTGGTGATTATTGAACATCGCGCGATTTAATTCTGAAATAGGTCCGGGCAGGAGTGAAAGCATTATTATTTATTAGGTGGCGGCTGCCTCTTTATTTTTCAAGGGCAGCGCAATGACGAAAGGAAAGATTAACAGGAATTCATTTTTCCTTATATTAGAAATGCCACAACTCGGAGTCGTGGCATTTCCAGTGAATCATCTATCTGGGATTATTGTCAAACGAAACGCTTCCACACCACTGCGCCGCCAATTATTGCAAGCAACGAGCCAAAGGCAATGAGGCCCCACTGGCCAAGCGTAGGGATGGTAGTGAATGTGATTTCGTCGCCGTAGTTCAATCCTGCGGAATTTTCTGCATAGGCGCGGACGCGGTAAGTTGTGCCGGGTTGCAGGCCGGAAAGGTTGGCAGTGAAAATGCCGGCGCCGAAATTCCCTGTTTCGTCTGCATGTTCGCCCAGTATTGTTGGCAAACCGTTAGCGCTCCAACAGATGCCGCGTTTAGTGATTGTAGAATTGCCGCCGTTGGTTATATTGCAGCCGACAAAAGCTCCCGTGTTCGATATTGATGATATATTTGAAGTTGTAATTAATGGCAAGGTCAGATTATTCAATCGCACCAACTTATCAGGACAATCAACTCCATTATATGTCGTAATATTACCCCCGGCAAGTATTTTTCCATTGGGCTGAACGACGATTGAATAAAGCCACGAATTAAACCCTGACGTTAATCCGGTAAAAGTATCGTCAAGCGCTCCTGTGGATGTTAATCGTACAAGATTATCAGGGCAATTAACTCCATTATATGTCGTAAAAACACCCCCGACAAGTATTTTTCCGTCGGACTGGACGGCGACTGAAAAAACATCAGAATTGAACCCTGATGTGATTCCTGAAAAAGTACCGTCAAGCGCTCCCGTAGATGTTAATCGAACTAATCTATCAGGGCAATTAACTCCATTATATGTCGTAAAACCACCCGCGACAAGTATTTTCCCGTCGCCTTGTATGGCAATTGAACGGACATTTACATTAAACCCTGATGTGATTCCTGAAAAAGTACCGTCAAGCGCTCCCGTGGATGTTAGTTGTACTAGCCTATCAGGACAGTTAACACCATTATATGTCGTAAATTCGCCCCCGACAAGTATTTTCCCGTCGGGCTGGACGACGATTGAATAAACAACATTATTAAATCCCGATGTGATTCCAGAAAAAGTATCGTCAAGCGCCCCCGTGGATGTTAGTCGTACTAACATATCCGGGCAATTAACCCCATTATATGTCGAAATATCACCCCCGACAAGTATTTTCCCGTCGGGCTGAACGACGATTGAATAAATATAACTATTGAACCCAGACGTTAATCCGGTAAAAGTATCGTCAAGCACTCCCGTGGATGTTAATCGTATAAATCTATCCGGGCAATTTATTCCATTATATGTCGAAAACCACCCCCCGACAAGTATTTTCCCGTCGGGCTGAACGGCGAGTGAATATACTTCATCATATTCATCAAACCCAGACGTTAATCCGGTAAAAGTATCGTCAAGCGCTCCCGTGGATGTTAATCGTACAAGCTTATTAGGGCAATCAACTCCGTTATATGTCGTAAACCCACCCCCGACAAGTATTTTTCCGTCGGGCTGAACGGCGACTGCATAAACATAACCATTAAATCCTGAAGTGATTCCTGAGAATGAGGGGTCGATGGAACCCGGAATTTGGGCATACAGCGCAGATCCCAAAACGAACAAAAAGAGAATAAGTCTTTTCATATAATAGTTCCTGTATAAATTTACAATTCAAGACTAAGGTACACCTTTGGGAACAAGGAACAAGTGGCATGTGTTTTCTCAAAAGTGTCATTTCGAACGAAGAGAAGAATCCATTGCCATTCATATATCCTTGCAATATTTGGATATTTCACTTCGTTCAATATGACAAAAAAACAGTTTTTCGGGCTTTTGAGACAGCCCCATTGAGCGCTATCGAAATGCTGGCACAGCTACCAGACATTTAATTAAACAAACCTACGCCACACAGCAACGCCGCCAATCACGGCGATCAGCCCGCCAAAAGCAATGAGGCCCCACTGGCCCAGAGTGGGCACTGTGGTGAAGGCAACCTCGTTCTGGCTATAAACCGTTCCAAGCTCGTTAGCAGCGTAAGCACGTAGCTTGTAAACTGTGTTGGGCAGCAAGCCGGTGATTGGAAGGCTGAACGTACACGATCCAAAGCTTCCGGATTCTTCAGTGTGGCCGTCTGATGTGGTTGGCGCCCCTGCAGTATTCCAACAGATGCCGCGAAGCGTCGTCGGCAGTACCCCTTCGGCTACCATGTTTACAACAGCAATTGCGGAATTCTCGGTGACACTCGCAACTTGGACCGGCACCACGACAGGCGAAGCAATATACGACATGATCGAGGGATTGGGGAAGCCAGCGTTAATATCATTCTGGTCGAAAATGGCGAAAGCATACTCGCCCGCCTTTATACCTTTGCTTGGTTTTATGCAGAATTCCCACTCTTGCTCGTGCAGTGCCGGCAATTCCGGGATTACAAATGGTTGGCTGGAGCTGACGACAGATCCGCCAAAGAAAGTATAATCTGGTGTTTTAGGAGGAAGCTGCCGGGTGGTGGGAGTGCCATCGGGCACCAGTTCGGACGAGTAAAGATAAAAAGGCCCATCATTGGGGTTGGTCGTAATAACATGTGGAGTGCCATCATTTACTGTGTAGAGATAGATCAGTTTAAAGTCCTGCGATGGCAGGACAGAATTCCCGCTCGACATTTTCACCCTAAGCCGAAAAGCTCCTGCATCGTTGATGTCCAAAGTGGAATTGATATCGGTTTTCCAGGTGGCAGTGGATTCGTTGCCGTCGTCGTTGCGCCAGCGCCAATTGCCTTGGTAGTTGTTTGCAAAAAGGCCGGAGAAAGTCAAAACAAAAGCTACGCACAAGGCTAAAAAAAGTTTGAGTCTCATTGATCCCTCATAATGTTTATGTAAAATGTTCTTTATGCTTTTCGCAACCAAAAGAATTGTGATTTGCTGAATACTACGATATTATATTTGTCTTTATTGAGATTTGGAAATGATTGCATAGCTCCCACGTCTGCGATCTGCACTCATATTGCAAATATACGAAAAAATGCTTTGCAACTAAAGCACATAGTTGCATATTTTATTCGTCGAAGTCGTGGAATATTACAGACAGGACGATCTCGAACCTTCCTTCACCAGAGCAGGTTCATTCTTTTCGCTATTCATAATTGGTTCCTCCGAAGCTATGAGATTCTTGCAGATATAATTCATTCGTTCGAGGTAATAAAAAATATTTTATTCTTTGAAGATATTTCTTAATTTGCGGTCATAATAGAGCCGTTGCTTTCGTGAGAACGATACTATGTGAATAGACCATTTTACATACAATTCTTACAAGCAAGAATTTTTATGGCGCGAAGTATGTTCTCCCAGGCAGGATCATTTAGACACAAAGCTGCACCACGCTATAAAATGGCAATTACGAATAGGCCCTAATCATTTCAGATTTAAACCAATTGAAATATTTGAACCATGCACCAGAGGCGACACATGAAAAGCAAAAACTATTTACACGAAAGTTGTTTCAATATTCCGGCAATTCTCATTTGCGCCGTGTTTCTTTTGACCTTTGGAATCTCCGGCAGACTATTCGCCGATGGTTGGGAAGAATTTGATGGCTACAAACAGTATTCTGTGCCGATGTACCAAGTATCTTTCGATGTCTCGGCATCGAGCAAATACTTGTATTATATTGACTTTTTCAGGAACCCTGATGATCATTACGATTCGGGATGGAGGCTGAATAAAATCGACTTCAATACCGGGAAGCTCATTTACAGGGATACTATGCGAGACCACGGGAACGAGAACTATTGTTACTGGGGCGTCCGGGAATGCGCCGACGGGAAATCGTATTGCCTGACATATTCGGAAATGAATTACGATAATTATGATATGTTCGTGAACCTGAGAGCTAGGATTTACGATTTCCGGACCGATTCAATTATCGCCGACATCAAGGTCGATTCAATTCACCAACTCTTACCGTCCGGCTTTCCATCCTTGTACTCCATGAGCGCGGACTATTCATCAAGTGATTCTATGCTTGCATTCTCGTCAACATACATCAGATATGACCAATACGGGAAAAAAATATTACCAATTCCATACTCCCAATTCGGAAGAACATTTTCCAACTACCAACTGGTGAAGTTAACAAAAAGCAACGCAGGCAAGCTCATACCCCAGCACTCTATTTCCCCCAAAATCAAGGGGAGCACATTCATTCGCAGATCCCAGCCCGATTTGACTTTACTGTATGAATACTATAAATCTTCAACTTATATTCGTTTCGACGATCCATATACGGATGACAGATATAATTGCTCGCTTTCTACTTCATTTTATCTTGTTAACAATGCCGACAGCTCATATTTGGGGCTCAATTACAACTCATTTAGCACTAATCGAGAGGAAGCTGAAAGCAACTTCAAAGGGTATTTGCAAACCATGACGATGTCCGGCGACCAATCTAAATTCGCTTTTTCCAAATTGGACAGCAATTTATACTTCGGCAACTTTTCCATCTCCAATACTGCATTGGACACGATGAAGCTGAACACTTCTGCACTTTCAACACTGTTGTCCCACGATGGCCGATTCGCGCTTGTGATAACCGACAGAGCATTGTTGCTCGATCTGCGGAACAAGGCGGTCCTGGACACATTGCAACTGCCAACATATCCGATCTTATTAGCAGGCTCTCCTTATGGCACATTTGAACGTGGCAACTTTGGCTGGATTGTCTGCGGCAAAAGCAGTTGCTTCGTCAAATTCCACCTACCAATTTTCGATTCCACCTCGTACTTCACAGGGCTTTATTCCTCGG
This sequence comes from uncultured Hyphomicrobiales bacterium, assembly GCA_964610885.1. Classification (GTDB taxonomy): domain Bacteria; phylum Bacteroidota; class Ignavibacteria; order Kapaibacteriales; family UBA2268; genus CAZSWR01. The sequence goes on from CAZSWR010000082.1 coordinate 8,595, forward strand.
CGCACTTAGCGTTTTGTGGCGATACAATCAAAATGCTTGCATATTCGAACCGCGAACCCGATTCTATAAAATGGGATTTCGCCGATGGAACATCAGACAGCCTGGCAACTGTCAGCAAGGTATATTCTTCGCCCGGCGAATATCTGCCAAGATTCAATGTTACTCATGGTAAATTAAAGCAAGAGATTGTTGCCAAAAGACCGATAATAATAATTGAAAAGCCGATTGCTTCATTTACTGTCGACAAGCAATCTGGCGACTTCCCTCTGACCGTGCGATTCGAGAACCAATCGAGCGGCAGGTACAGCGGCTGCAAATGGGATTTTGGCGACGACAGCACGTCCACGGAAGCAAATCCGACGCACACATACCTGCACCCCGGAACCTATTCGCCGCGCCTCGTGCTGACAACGCCCGAGGGCCTGGAGCTTAGTTCGGCTGTATCTATCGCAATCAATGCCAGCAGGAAAAAAGTCCAATCTATCGAATTGATTTCAGAATACGCCAATATGAAGGGCCGGTACGCATGGACAGAAAAACGTAGCAATGGCAATTTTGTGTCGAAACTCTTTTCGCCCGAATTGGTTAACTCCGAAGAGTTCTTATCCCAGTATTCTCTAAAGTGCTCCTCTTTCAGCATTGTCGATACCGCCAATGTGCTAAAAAGTTATTACGCAGACCCCAAATGCATTACATCTCCTTGCTATCTTCAGAATGATACTCTTTACTTCTCTTGTGTGGACGTTCCGAGAAGGCAGGATATCGAGGATGTATATATGATCGGCAAACTTGGCCTCGCCAATTCATTCTACGATTCTACTGAATTACGCAATTCTTTTAGTGGTGATTTCTTCGGCGTGCTGCAATCGGCAGAGGGCAAAAGATTTTGGCTCGGGTTCACTTGTTATGACGATTTGCCTTTGCTGTCCAGAGTAAATGTATTCAAAGCCGAAAATTTATTGATAAAGATTGATGGGCTCTCGAGGATTTCATCGACAGAACCATTCGTTTTCGACGACAGAAACTATACAGATGTTACTGCCGGCGATTTGATACGAACCATTCAAACCTATTCCCCAATAGGCAGAAACGCATTCTCTGTGATGAATTTCGATGGCGAAACAATAAGTTCAACTCAGATATCAACCGACACGAATTTTCGATTCTGTTCGATTGCCCCTGCCGGCAATGGACTTTCGTTCGTGGCAGGGCAGAATGATGCGACCGGATGTTTTTATTTGCTCACAGTGGACGATGCCGGCCGGGCTATTTCAGTCGATTCAGCGCAAGGCTTCAAATTGCAGAGATTAGTTAGTTTGGAGAAAAATTGTTGCGCTTTTGTGGGTTCGTCCGACGGGTTAATTTCTATTGGGATTGGCGCGCCCGATGGGAAAATCAAAAAAATCTATCGCTTGAACGACCGCCCGGGCAATGTTTACCATGCGAAATACGAAGGCGATGGCAAATTGCTCATTTCGGGCTACCTCGACGAGGGAGTCGAAACTGCATACATAGCCGAAGTAGTGATCGATTTGGGTTTCCTCGGCGCGGAATCCGGCCGCCAAACAGCTAATGATTTCCGCATGGAGATTGCGCCACAACCCGTTGTTGATTATCCATTTGTACGTTTCTACGGCGCCGATTCGCCTGTTTCGATTGTCCTGACCGACATGCTCGGGCGTACGATTTTCGAGAAAACATACGGCTCGGCATTGGATGGCGGGTCGATTGCTATTCCTGTTTTGCTCGATCGCGGCGTTTACTTCCTGACTGCGCGCTCGGGAAGCAATTCCACCTCGGCAAAATTTATTAAAGAATAGGCGTTTGCGCAGGAAGCGAATAAGCAATTGTCTGAACTGTGATTCATTTGAAAAAAGTTGCAAGGCACAAGTTGCAAGGTACAAGCAAGAAAAAAAGTCTGAACTGTGATTCTTGTGATGGCGAAGTCATGCTACCATTTGCTTGTAATGCGTGCCCGAAGGGCGGGGTGTTGCCCACGCCTCGCAAGACGTGGTTATTCGTGTTCAACCCCTTCGGGGTTGGTGCAATCGCGAAAACCTGCGGCGTGGAAATATAAAAAAAGATGTTGAACCTTCCTTCACCCAAGCAGGCTTCTTTTTATCGTAATTCGTAATTCGTAATTCGTAATTGAATACGTCGTTTCTGTCAAGCAAAATTCCCTTTGCAAAGTTGTGGAAATATGTTATTTTGAATTAGTCACACATTCAAAATCAGGGGAAATATGCGAAATTTTGTTTTCAGAATTGTTTTAACGATAATAGCTATATTGTCGTTCAATTCGTGTTACGAGCCAACCGGCGCGAACTACAACGAGGTTGAAATACCTCAGCCACCGGAATCGATATCAATTGATTACTACACTTCCGGCGATACTATATTTTGGGTGGCCGGCTCTAGTCTCCACTTCACCTTTAGCGCAGGCGGCGCCGAGCTTCGGTGGGCGCGTTTGGTTTTCGACAACGATGAAACTGCTTATTCTGACTGCAAGGTCAACGAAACAGGTTTCTATACATACGATTGCGGACGCCTACAGCCGGGAGTCCACAAAATGGATGTTTATATTTTTACGAAAACTTACTCGGGCAGCTTGGCCGATATTATGAATGCCGAAGGCTTCGTGGGAAAAAGGCGTTGGACATTAATTTTTGCGAACGCAGCCCCAGAAATAGCTTATGATACAGTCGAGAACGCCATTCAAACTCTTGTATTAAATATAAAAAATCAATACTTCCAGAAACTATATTTGCAAAAAATAAATTATTCGTATGATTTTGAAAATATTGATTCGGCAAACGGCCTTTTAGAGACGAAACTAAGAGATAGATTCTACGTGGGCGAAAGCGCGAGTTATCGCATTGTTGGTGCTGGCACCGATGGCGACAACAAACAGTCATTGGGCTATGGCTGCACGTCAAAGATTCCTATCCCGAAGATATCATCGAATACCGAAACTGATATCGCGACGTTTAGCTGGACTCGCTCGCCATACGATTCGGCATTCCAATGCTACAGACTCTCTGTGGGCTTAGACCCGGTTGTTTTTATTAATGACATAAATCAAACCAGCGTCGATATTCCTCTGGGCTGCGATGTGCTTTATGATTATTATTCATTTGCAGTCGTGCCAAAGAATCAGCATAAAGATTTCTTCGATGAAAATTTCGTGCGAAGAGGCTATCTGACGGGAGGCACTGATTTGCCAGAACCAATCAGCCACTTAAAAAATCCAGGCGGATCAACTTCATTCGTTGGCTATGCGGCCGGCAAACTGATTTATTTGATATTTCCATACACTGTCGTCAGATACAATCCCGAAACTAATGAAATTGAAGATTCGGTCAATGTGCCATTCCTCAACGTCAAATGTTCGCAAGATGGAAACTATTTGCTCTGCTACGACAGCTATATTTATCAATTTTGCCTCGTTGATTTCCGAACGAAGAAAGTCTTTCCGGTCCACAATTGGGGCGATTTGGGATTCGCCAACGAGTATGGAATTAATTGCGCTGGAGTCTCGAACAATGGCATTGTGGCTTCTTGCAAGAGTAATTATACGACCTCAGTTTACGATGCCGTAAATTCCAAATTGATTGGTTCTGTTCCTAACTATTGGATTGTAGCGATTTCGCCAGATGGTAAATTATTAGAAGTGGGCAGCAACACAAGTTGCGAGCTGTACCGAATCGGCGAAAGCAACCTCGAAAAGACGTCCTGGCACGACGGTTCCGCCTCCCTTTCAAACGTCAGCAGGGCAACATTCCTCGGCAATAACGATTTCACGTATCTACAGAACCAAACACTGACGACAGTCAATCTGTATTCGAAAAATGTGATCTCGACAATACCGGTTACCAATTCCGACCTGCTTCTCATTGACCCCTACAACAGGAAAGTTGGTATCGACAAATCGGAAGGTGCAAAATCGAAATTTAACATCTACGATATCTCATCCGGCGATGTAGTTGGTTATATTATTAGGAAAAACAATTGTAGCAATCTAATCCTCGCCTATCCATATATCATTAATTCTGCAAAATCGAAAGTGAGGATACACTCATGAGGAAAATAGTAATAATATTCGCAATGATTGCCCTCTGGCCGCTTTGCGCTTCTGCGCTTGAATACAACTTTACACTGAACACCGGTCTTGGCTCCTTTGGAATGGCAGACCTTAAGGACCTGAACAATAGCACGGTTTCCACTTTGCCTTTCCGTGCAAAGATTGTGGACGACTTTCCAACCTTTTTGAATATATCGGGCGAAGGCTCGATCACTCTGAAGAACGGCACCAGAATCGGTTTGGTGCTCGGGCTGGCAACAACAGGCTCGAGAATTGCATATTCCGACTATTCCGGCAGCTATACGAACGACATCAAGGCCACGTGCATTAGCTACGGGGTTCGCGCCGAAATGACTGTCTTTCGTATTACGGATGCGCTCGGCCTTAGGGCGGCCATCGGCGCCGGTACGCTTTTCACTGATGCAAAATTGGAAGAAACTATAAGAATCGGCAGCGAAGCCCAGAGTCACTCCTCCACAATCGAATCGATGAGCATTTACGTCCAACCGGAAGTCAAATTCGCATACGAGTTCGGCCCGATGCTCGAAGCGGGTGTGTATTGCGCCTATTTAATTGATTCCCGAGCTAAATACCAACTGAACGAGCACGATACAGACATTAAATCCGATTGGAAAGGTTTGCGATTCGGCGCCTGCGTTACGTTAAGGCTGAATCGGAAATAGCGGGCTGTTGCCCACGCACTTATCTGAACTGTGATTCTTGTGATGGCGAAGTCATGCTACCATTTGCTTGTTATGCGTGCCCGAAGGGCGGGGTGGTTGGCAGTGTTTTGCCAGAGCGGGTTTTCACGTAATATGTCAACCAACTGGATTATCCTGAACCTTCCGAAGGTTAATGGCACAGCACAGTCGAAGTAGTTATTTATTATTTGTTAGTTCGCAAATCTTTCATTATTTTTATGAAAAAGAAAATTTAATATTGAAGTATTAATCCGCGAATGAAGTATCTTTTAATAATAGCATTGGTCGCTACAGTATTGTTTTCGTGTTCGGAAAAGCCGAACAGGACAAAGCTCGAAGGGAAATGGACAGGTAAGTATATCGAGCCGAAATCGGCCGCGCAGTCGAAAGCTTTCAAATTCCGCGACTACGGAAGTTCGACGCTGAACATTCTGTCCGATTCGATTCTTGAGTTCTCTGTCTTCATCGAGAAAGACCTGTGCACCGACAGCAAATCGACCGGCCTGGAAGGCCTGGAATACAGACTGATCGAAGCCGGCACAAAATATACATACTCAGGCAAATACACATCCGATTCGGATGTGATCACCATTTGCCGGGGTCGCGGCGAAGACACGCTTAGTCTTCGCTATGCCATAGAAAATAATCAGTTAAACATCGTTACGATGATTGACAAAAATCAATTCAATATTGTTTACGAATAAAGAGTTCATTATGAAAAAAGTATTTTCCGCGCTGGCGCTGCTTTCCGTGCTGTTTTTAAATTCATGCTCGAGCGATAATAACGATTCGACAATTTCTCAAGCGGATTTCGTTGCTGCCGGGACCGACTTCCTCAGCACGACACCAAACGAAGAAACAACCTATCTAATCGTTGGCTCAAGGGAAACTTATGAAGACGGTTCGTATATTGGCCAAGAGACATACGCAAAACCGGTTGTTTCAAGGGCCAACATACCATCCATCAATGGAAGTTTAAACATGCTCATGGCGGGTTATTACAATGAGGATAATACATTTTTCACTATACCTAAATCGTTTTATTATCCAAACGACAAAGCATTCATGGGTACGGATGAACGCGCCGACGATATTATAGTCTTGCTACCAAAGGAAATTAAGGTTGGTGCGGAATGGAATCCTTACGAAAAAACAACAACAAGAGAAGCCTACGATACACGAGTTGATTATAAAAAAGCAAGTGCAAAAATTGCAGAATACTTACCTTCGTTCACTTCTTCCAATACTGTATCATACAAAGATGTGATTAGAGTTGATGTTGCTGCTCTCGATTCAACATATTGGACTTGGCCAGGTTATACCGTATGGACGGGGACGCATTACAACTTGTCAGTTTATCTTGCGAAAGGTGTTGGCATTGTTGAGGTCAAAACCATATCTGTCGATAAGAACAAACAGAGCCAGTACGGGGAGGAAAAGCACACAAGATATTTAGTTTACAATGGGAAACTCTTCAGGAAGCAGTAAAACCAATGGTTGCCCCATGCCACAAGGATATTTAACAATTCAGAATACTGTATGAACTGTGATTTGTCTGATTCTTGTGATTGGAATGATTGAAAAAAAGAAATATTTCTGATAATGAAATCATACTACCATTCCAAATGGTAGTATGATTAACTATTTCTATATAATTTACTAATACTTACGCAATCATGCTCTTGTTTGTTGCGGGTGCCCGAAGGGCGGGGTGGTTTGCAGTGCTACGCCAGAGCGGGTCTCTTTACGTAATTCGTAATTCCTAATTCGCAATTGACCACATATACAAAACCCGCCCCCATATTTCAGGAGAGCGATTTTTCACGTAATTCGTAATTTTTAATTCGCAATTGACCACATACACAAAACCCGCCCCCATATTTCAGGAGAGCGGGTTTCACGTAATTCGTAATTCCAAATTCGCAATTGATTAATACGCACTCGCACTTGGTGGCGTGGCTGATTTAGCCGATATAATCGCACGAAGTGCATTGTTTACTTTTTCCGATGTATCGAACACTTCGAACACATCAGGCGCGAGGACGACGCAGTGCTCTTGTTTCTTGAGTGCGGCTGCGTATTTATTCGGGACACTTGAGGAGAAATCATATTCGTTGCGCATTTCTCTGCTTTCGTCAGATGCTTTCTTCATATTGGCTCCTTTCTTTCTTTGTTGCTTTTCTTGCATTTATAAGCCTTATTGTCTCGCCACGCTCAGTAAATGAAATCACAATTAGTTTCCCGCCGAATGACAATCCTTGTATAATAAATCTGTTCTCGAGGTCCGAATGGTCTGGGTCTGGAATAATTCGAGCAAAGTCATCATAGAACACAGTTTTTGCTTCTTCAAAGCTAACGCCATGCTTCTTTAAATTCGTATTTGCCTTGGAATCGTCCCATTCAAAAACTATCATAACAATGCACTCCTTGTGTTTAGAACGCATTTCCACCTTTTGCAAACATAACAACTAACCATACGAAAATGAAAATATTTCTATGGTTAGAAGAAATTTTTCAATTCAATTTGAATACTAGATATAACACGAAATGGATCTGGGCCAAGAGTTGAAGGCGTGATATACTAATCGACTGGATTATCTTGAACTCTCCGAAGGTTGGAAAACAATTGTCTGAACTTTGATTTGTCTGATTCTTGTGATTGAAATGATTGAAAAAAGAAATATTTCTGATAATGAAATCATACTACCATTCCATATGGTAGTATGATTAACCATTTCTATATAATTTACTAATACTTACGCAATCATGCCTTTGCTTGTTGTGGGTGCCCGAAGGGCGGGGTGGTTTGCAGTGTTTCACCAGAGCGGGTCTCTTTACGTAATTCGTAATTTTTAATTCGCAATTAACAACATAAAGAAACCCGCCCCCATATTTCAGGAGAGCGGGCTTTTACGTAATTCGTAATTCCTAATTCGCAATTGATTAATACATTCCGTCCATGCCGGCTCCCGGAGGCATCATC
>CAZSWR010000083.1:0-15657 GCA_964610885.1 uncultured Hyphomicrobiales bacterium
TAACCACGTCTCGCGAGGCGTGGGAAACGTGAGTCTCCAGACGTAGAACCACCCCTCCCTTCGGGCACCCCTGCTTGCCAAGGATGGGAATGTAAACGACGGATATGTATAAAGATAGAGTGATGCTACCATTTCAAATGATAGTATCACTTTTTTAATGAAGTAAGAACCAACCCCGAAGGGGTTGAATATGAATAACCACGTCTCGCGAGGCGTGGGAAACGTGAGTCTCCAGACGTAGAACCACCCCGCCCTTCGGGCACCCCTCCTTGGCAAGGAGGTGAATGTAAACGACTGATATGTATAAAGATAGAGTGATGCTACCATTTCAAATGATAGTATCACTTTCGATAAATATTAATATTCCTTGCATTCGGCGTTTGCTCCGCCGCCGCTTCTCCCCTATCGCTTTGCGCGGCCGCGCGAGAATAGCTCTTCGGCTTCGGCCAGCCATGCGTCTTTGTGGGCGAGGAAGTATTCTCGGGCCGGTTCGTATTCGTTCGGGATCAAACCGTCCAGAATGGCCTCTTCGATATGAGTTTTGATGTACCCGACAGCGCGCGATGGTTCGATCGAGCAAATCTCCATGATCTCCTCGCCGCGGACGGGCGATTGGAACTCGCGGAGCTTGTCCCGCTCCTGCACGTCGAGCACCTTTTCGGCCACTTTGTCGTAGTTGCTCAGGTATTTTGCCGTCAGTTTCGGGTTGTTCGTCGTGATGTCCGCGCGGCAGAGCATGAACAGGTCTTCGAGCGCGTCGCCGGCCTGGAATGCCAAACGGCGCACTGCCGAATCCGTTACTCCCTCGGCGACGAGTACCATCGGGCGTTGGTGCAGCCGGATCAGCCTCTCGACGTATTCCTCGTGTTCGAGCGGCAGCTTGAAACGTCGGAAAAACTTGGGCATCATCCGAGCGCCGATCTCCTCGTGGCCGTGGAAACTCCATCCGGTGCCTTCGATGAACCGCTTCGTCCGGGGCTTGGCCAAGTCGTGCAGCAATGCCGCCAAACGGAGCCAAACGTTCTCGGATTGCTCGGCCACTTTGTCCAGGACGCGAAGCGAATGGAACAATACATCCTTGTGGGCGTGTTCGCGGCCGCGCTCCACCACTCGTTCCACTCCGGCCATTGCGCTCAGTTCGGGCAGGATATGCTCCAGCAGCCCCATCTCGTATAGCGCCGAAATTCCGATGCTCGGCACTGGCGACGCAATAATTTTCATAAATTCGTCGGTGATCCGCTCTTGGGAAATGATTTTTATCCTCTCGCGCAATTCCTTGATGGACTCGGTAACCCGAGGCGCAATCGCGAACGAGAGCTGCGAGGCGAAACGCGCGGCGCGCATCATGCGCAGCGGATCCTCGCTGAAAGTTGTATATGGATCCAACGGCGTATCGAGCAGTCGGTTCTTCAGCGCTTCGGCGCCGCCAAACAGATCGATAACCTGGCCGAAATTGTCGGAATTGACTCCGGCGGCCATTGCGTTCGTGGTGAAATCGCGACGGCGCAAATCGTCTTCCAGCGTGCCTTCGGACACGATCGGCTTGCGCGAATCGGGTAAGTATTCCTCTTTCCGGGTTCCGACGAATTCGCATTTGAAATGCCCGATCGGCACCAAAGCTGTTCGGAAACGCGGATACACAACGGCTTTCGTATTGAAGCGCTCGGCGAGGCGTTCGGCAAATTCGACCGGGTCGCCAATGATAGTGAAATCGAAATCCGTACGCGGGCGCCCCAAATAGACGTCCCGAACGTAGCCGCCAACGATATACGCCCTCACGCCTGCGCTATCGGCAAACTTGCCAATTTCGGCAATCAAGCCTTCTATGATCTCTATTTTCATTCCTGAGCCGGACTCGGCATTCGCCGATGCGGCGTTTCTATGTATTCTTTTCCTTAGTGTTGGAGTTTCGCTTTTGGCGGCCAATACGATCTCTGCATTTTGTAAACAATCTTTTCTTGCCGACCGGAATGATTCTCGGGCGGTGTTTTATTTACAAAATTAAGAAAAAATCAGCATCCGCCCACCACTCTTTTGCTCTCTTCCTTCTTTTGGGATTGCTTGGCCTTGCTTTTCTCGATCAATTGCTTGAGCGTTTCGCTCGAGGAAATGCGCCAGCGGTATTTATCCATTGTCGGCTTGTCCGCTTTCGGTACAACTGTGCCGGAATAGTTCACATAGTCCGCGACGAAGGACGGGAACCCGTAATCCAGGAATGCCACACCGTCGTATCCGGCAAGTCGTGCCATTGTCGCGGCTTTCTTGGCCAAAAGGACATCATCGGCCACGAAGACGCTCGTCGCGCCACGAGTGAGAAACATTTTCGAGTAGTCCTTGCTGAAAACAGCTTCGGGACGCACATTGTGCGAGTTGGGCAGCGCGATTTGCTTGAACGATTCCGCATCCCGCAGGTCGAATATCTGAAGGTTGCGGTCTTCGTCTGCCACTCGGAACGAGAACTCGTCCGCCGTCATCGCTTTCGGTTCCATTGCCTTCGGCACGATGCCCGATTCTGCCTCTCGGGTAATGACTTCCTTCCGGTCCGGCATTGCGAAGGCAGACAAACCAATCACAAATGCTATAATAATCAGCGCCATATAGAGACTGCGCGGTTGGAATTCCGATACCCTGCGCTTGTTCACTCGGTTCTCGATCTTCGTCGTCGCGATGAAAGCCATAACGGCCACGGCGGTCAGCAAGAATGCGAACAATCCTTGGGACATTCCCAAACTGTCGAAAACGCGAACGTTGCCCCAGTTCTCGGCCAGGTATAGATTCTCGAACATCGGAAAACCTTCGGCAAAAATGAACACGCCGATGAATGAGCCGGCAACGAAATACATAGCATCGATTTTCCCAATCGCGGCGGCGCAGAGGCTCGTCCCAGGGCAGAATCCGCCGATAACGAAGCCCAAACCCATGATCAGCCCGCCGACGAGGGCCGAATACAGAAATGTGGGATTGATGTAGATCAATTCCAAATCAAGAAGTCCGTAGTGCCCCAGGGCAATAACGCCGATCATAGCCGTCAGCCCGGCCGTGAAGAACACGCGCAGGACGGTAAAGTCGTAGCCATAGAACAAGCCGACCAGTTTCTTCGATGTGGAGAAGCCTGCCTGCTCGAGTATGAAACCGAAAGCAGTCCCCACGAAAAAAGCAACAACGAAATTCAATTCGTTTCCAATTATATCAGGTACTAAAGGCCCCATTTTTTTTTCCTCGCTAAATCCAAAGTTTTCTGAAAAAGTAAGCGAACATATAGGCTCCGCCAAAAATGGCCATCATCGTGATCAGGCCGCCCGTCGAGAGCACTCCCATGCCCGATAGCGCTGCGCCACTGGTGCATCCGCGGCCCAACTGCGCGCCCAACCCGAATAGCAATCCGCCAACGAGCGAGGCCGCAATGCGCACCTTGGACGTGATGCGTGGCGAATGTTCCAATCGGAAATTGAGGCGGTTCGAGACAAGGCCGGAGACAAATGCACCGACCAACACGCCCAACACCTCGAAAACCAACCAATTCTTCAGCGGGCCGTCGGGGTGCTCTTTGCCATAGTCCGAGTAGAATTTTGAATCGGCCGCGTGGCTCGGGGCCACAGTCGAGATAGCCGCCACCACGCCGCTTTTAACTGCGCCGCTGGCTCCCAGTCCCCGACCGGTTATGAAAATGGTTGCCAAGAGTATCAACCCGAGGAAAAATCCCGCGAGGTAGGGATTCATATATTTAGTTTCATTCATTGACCTTTCCTCCGATTTCTTCATCATTGTAATACGGTTTTTTCTCTTCTTCCTCGATTTCTTCCCATCCGGTAATCATTGCTTTCAGGTTGGTCGTAATCTTTTCGCCGGTCGTAATCAAATACAGGTGGGCGATCAGGAATGCAATCAGCAGGAATGCACCCAAGGTGTGCAACACGGCAATCGGTGCGAGCGATTCGATTTCCAACCCCGCCACGCCGGTGCCCTGCGGATACCGATAGAACAAGTACAGCAGCCCGGTTACGACCATTAGCGGGATAAGGACAACTTTGAGGAAGAAATAAACCAATTTCTGCAAGGGATTGAGCTTGCTCAGGACTGTCTTTTTGGTGGGGTGCGGTGCGTTTCGGAAAATTCCGAATGTGTAGTAATTCAAATAGTCAAGCAAATGCCTGGCCGACGGCACGTATTGGCGCCATTCGCCCGTGCTGAAATGCCAGAAAATGGCAAATGCAATCAGTATTATAAATGCAACAGATGAAATCTTGTGGTAGCTGACGGCGTTTTCGTAGCCGAAGAAACGGAAAGAGCCGTGAATCTCGAAGCCCGTTAGCGCGAGCATAAAGACCAGAATGGCCTGCATCCAATGCCAGAACCTCTCGAATGCCTTATATATCAGAACTTGCCTTTTCATTTCCGGCCATCCTTTCTGCGCGAAGCAATTCGCAAAGCGCCGTGAGCAAATACTCCGGCAAGTGTCAGAATTATCAATATATTGCCGAGCAAATCAACAGCTTTGTTAGCGTCGCGGGCGGGCATATAGAACCCACCGACAGCAGCCAAACGGCCGTCCGGCGAATCGGTGTGGCAGTCGGTGCATTGCAGAGATTTTTCCTTTCGGGCCACCTGATGGTTCACCAGCCAATTCATATCCGTCCGAATGAAAGCCACCTCGCCGCTGAACGGGAATCCCATTTTCTCCATGCCGAGTTGCGCGGCCCGTTTCCAATCGAAATCCTTCCAGAAACCGCCGTCGCCCTTTTCGGCAGAGTACAATTTGGGCTGAATTACTAATTTATTGACCGGATCGTAGGGCTGGCGCGCGCGGTGCACCTTGACGGGCACAATTTTCGAATACCTGTCGGAATAGCTGCCGCCCAGTGGATTCAAGACGACCGGTTTTGTGGTGTCCTCCACTTTGTCGCAACACATGACGTGCCGCGCTGTGCCATCGAACCAAGTATATTCCGGGCGCAGGTTTTTCGCCCATTTGAATGAGCCTTTGATGGATAAGTAAGTATGGTTCCCGTCGATGTCGTCCTCTTCGTAGGGCTGGCCATCGCGCAAACGGCCCGCCGTGGACCAATCCCATTCGGTTTTCGTGGCGTTCGCCTTCGCATAAACCGGGATATGGCACGTCTGGCAGCCCACTTTCAGAGTGTGTTCGTTCAGGATACTCTTGTCGTGCGGTTCGGCCGAATGGCAATCCTCGCAAAGCACGCGGTTCCGGTTCATGGACGAAAGCGAGTACATTTTCCCGCTAATGTTGTGATCCTCGGTTTTGTGGCAATCGACGCATTCCAAATTCGCGCCCTCGACGGCCATGTGCACGTCCAAATCCTTGGATGGATTGAACTGCGCCTTGTCCAAATCTCCGTGCTTTACGTTGTTCCCGCCTCCCCCGAAGAAGTGGCACACGCCGCAATTGCTGCGTTTCGGCCGGCCGACGTGTGTGGCAATGTTTTTGAAGTCGAGAGTCGCGAGCGGAGCGCCGCCCATATCGGGAGCTTTGGCATAGGTTTCGGTCTGGTCGTGGCAGATCATGCAGTCGATATTCGTCGAATCTGTGAATCCGCCCGCGTCGGACGTTGCATAGCCAATATGGCATTTGGCACAGCTTTGCTCATTGCCGTCCGAGCCGATGCAATAGTTATTAATGACGTTCCTTTTCCCAACATAGACCACGCCTTTGTCCTCGACGAATTCAGGCTTCTCCCAATTCCAATGGTTGGAACGCATGACTTCCTTGTGGCGTTGGTTGTGGCATTTGATGCACGCGGCCGTGATCTCTTGCGGCGAGGCAAAGTCCCGGTTCAGTTCCGCGAAACCGGCATGGTCTGCGTGGTTCTTGGGTTTGTTTTCGTATTTGGCCAGAAGTGCCGATTTGGCGTCAGGCTCCACAATCTTGCTCCTGAGCGCACCGATGACCGATACGATCACCAAACCCAAAACGAAAATAATCAGTATTATTCTTTTCATGGCACCCTTTGCAGATATTGAAAAAAAGAGCTAAAACAGACTGTTGGAAATGAATATATTGTGGAAACATTGGGGCAAGCCCCAACATTTTTAATTTAGTAATAGACTCTGGGGTCCGAAGCACGATTGCTTAGCCCCGCCGAGCCGAATGAATTGATGCAATGATTCAATGTACAATCAAACATTTCAAACATAATAAGAAAATTTCACATTAGGAAATATTAACAAGATTTTTTTTCAAAATATTTAATCGATTATCATCCGCCGGCAGTTGATTTTTTTAGCAATAAAATCAATGTACGTCAATATATTATAAAGTTATTGATTGTTTTTTATTGGATGGTAAAGCGGTGGATGGCGGGGGAGGGATTCTGGGGATTTAAAATAGATTTGAATTGAAGAATAGGCAAAAACTTACAGTTCTGAAATAGCGTTTCAACCTTCCGAAGGTTTTAACACCTAAGGCATATACAAAAAGTACTGAGTCATTAACCTTCGGAAGGTTCAAGCCCATTCTATCTTATGATATCCAACGCTTTCGGCGTTTGTTATCGATATAACAATACATAAAATTGAGAGCGCAAAAGAGCTTATTTAATCAGCTTCAGCGATTCGGCCAGGACTTGGTCGGCTCCGATGGATTCCATACAGCGGAAGTGGGCGAGCGGGCAGCTGCGAGAGCCATGGATGCGGCAGGGACGGCACTCCAGCTCAGGGTTTTCGATAATGGTACTCCGCGGGCTGAGCGGGCCGAACCCGAAGATGGGCGAAGTAGCGCCAAATATTGCAGCCGTCGGGCAGCCCACGAGAGCGGCAAAATGCACCGGTGCGCTGTCGTTCGATATGAGCAAATCGGCTCGGCTGAGCAAATACACTGATTGCGGGATTGTGAGCCTTCCGGCAACGGACACGGCAGCCCCACCGGCCACGTTTTCGCACAATTCGCTATCCGAGGCGCCACCCATGACCAGCACTCGGTATGATTGGCCGGAGAGCTTTTCGGCCAGCTCGGCGAAGCCCTTTTCTGTCCACCGTTTCGTCTCCCAGACGGACGCCGGAGCGAGCACTACAGTTTTTGTGCCGCTCGGAGCGCCTGCCAGCAGCTGATCTACTGCCTCCATGTCCGATTGCTTGAATTTCAGAGTAACCCTGTCGGGGATTTGGCTTGGGGCGGGCGGAATGTCGAATGCGGCGAGTAACTCGGCGAGCCTTTCGGATTCGTGCGCGCGGCGTTTGTATCGGACGGTTTCGGTGTATAGCCAGCTCATTGCGCTCGTATCGAAAGCGACGGAGAACCGAGGCGAAGCAAAACGAACAAGGAGCGTGGACCGAAGAGACCGATGGGCCGAGATAATGCAATCCACCGCTTCGGAACGCAGCTCGGAGGCAATAGATTTGATTCCATCGAGTGCCGAACTGCTCTTGTCGCGTTTGTTGTATCGGACGACGCGGTCAATCGCAGGGCAAAGCTCGGCTATTGGGGCAGCTTGGGGTGTGGTTACGAACGTCAGCCGGCAATTGGGGGCCAGCTGGCGGATCCGCTCGGCAAGGAAGAGCGACAGAGTTGTATCGCCAAGGAATGCCGTCTGCACGAGGGCAATATGAGCAAATGAATCAATCCTCGGTTTTCGCATGGTATGGGATTTCGTCTGGTGGAGTATATTTCCAACGTTTGTGTTGCCAAGACCAAAGTTCGGGCCTTTGCCTGATCACGTTTTCCAATTGTTTGACGTGGCGGCGGGTAAGTTCTTCGATTCCTTCTTTGGAGAATTCCAAGTCAGAGAAATCAATTTCTGTGAGCCGAACGTCGTAGGTACCTTTTTCGTTTCGGAAGGCGTAGCCGGTGATGATCGGCGAGCCAAACCTGAGCGCAAGTTCCGCAGGGGTGCGATACGTGGCGGCGTGGCGTCCAAAGAACTCGACGAATAGGTCATTCGAGGAGGCCGATTGGTCCACGAGCATCGCGACTGTGCCGCCATTTTTCAGAGTTTTTGCCACAGAGAGTGCGGCACGGTGCATCGCGACAATTGTATTATTGCCCTGAGTGCGGTAGATATTGATCAATTTGTCGAGGACGGAGTTTTTCTGGTCTCGGACGATGATTTGAGCGCTTTCGCCCGTGAACAGCCCGGCGGTATATGCCAGCATTTCCCAATTCCCGAAATGGCCGGAGAGCATAATCATACCTTTGCCTTGGGACTTTGCGCGGGCAATCAGTTCGATGTTTTCATAGTTTACGTAATAGCGGAAGTCGTCATCGGTGAAGTACGGGAAGGTGAAGAGTTCGACGAAAGTTGTCCCCAGATTTTCGTAGGAGAGTTTGGCGATTCGATGCACCCACGCAGCATCCTTTTCGGGGAATGCTTTTGCGAGGTTGTCTCTGGTAATTGCAAATCGTTTCCGATCCAATAAAATGAGTATTCGCCCAAGCAGCCGCCCGAAACCTGTACGTTTTCGGGCGCTTAGCTTGGACGAAGTAAAACCAATGAACTTAATGAATAAAGTCGATAGCTTATTGAAAAGAAATTCCATTCGGCCCTTCGATTAGTTACTAATCTGTTTGCGCGCTGGGTCGCTATTGACGTCCTGCTGCCTTGGGGTAACGAACATCTGGTACCATTTCTCGTTATAGACTTCGGCGCCGTATGCGGGCGAGCAATGCACAAGTTTGTAATTGCCGATACTCTCCTTGTCCACGAAATAGAAGGTCAGGCCGCCCATATAGGCGTCGTAGGTCCATACCTCGTAGGCATTTTGGAGATAGCGAGGCTGGTGAAATTCGCGGCGGGTATATTTACCGAATTTGACATAGATTCTGCCGCGGTCGGTTTTCCATCCTTTTTGGATTGCAGAAAACCCGAAATTTGTATTAGCGTAAACAATATTTTCTTTAATGGAGGCTCTGATATTTGGCCTGTCGATATTTTGAGCTTGGTAAGCAACCCAGAAATCGTAAAGCATTTTCCGAGAGGCCACTAAATCGTCTTTGAGCAATTCAGCCTTTGTGATATAAGATTCATCGCAGAAATACTTCATTAGGAATACTTCGTCCTTGATCTGCTCGGCAGTAAGAGTTGCGAATTCGCTTTTATCGTATTCCACGGGCGTCAGGGATTCCGTTACGGGCGGCATCAGCGGATTGAAGAAGTAAAAATCCTTAAACTCCGTGAGGGTGTCGGTGCGATTGTTGTTGGCAAACGCAATTCTAATTACCATACGATAGACGCCACTTTCGAGGAATTCGAGCGGGACGTTGACCACGTCGGAGATGGCATCGGCCGATGTTTTCGCCAATTTATCGAAGGTCAGGATTTCATTATCGCCCTTGTAGAGTGTATAAATCATTTTGTGCCCCTGGGGCGAGCGTTTGCCAAGGTTGTACAATTCGACGTAGAAATTGGCCGATGCGGTATTGGCCGAGTCCCCGGGGATGAAGCAATTGGGCAAGGGCAACAAGTTTTTACCGGATTTGTCGAAAAACTTGTTGCGGGTTGGGCCGGCTTCGTCGCAGGTTTTAACTGACTGAACAAGTTCGACATTGCTTATTTGCACAGAATCCCGGCTGAAAGGAATAACCTTCATTGGGAACGAAAGGACAACGTTTCGCGAAGTGTCTGCGAAGTCATAGACATATAGTTTGCATTGGTAGTCGCCCTTATTCAGCACGATATTTTTCTGAGAAGTCAGCATACCGGGATTCTCGATTTTCTGAGTTTTCGATAGGTTCTCGACAATCCATTTTATATACATGGGTTTTTCGTTTTGCGCAGTCAGTTCGAGCATGAAGAAAGCCTCGCCGAGGAACTGCCCGGCTTTGGGCTTGTAGGTCATAATCGTATCGGGAATGGAATAGTAGAATTCCACTCGATTCGAGAATTCGTCCTCCTGGAATTGCGCTCCGTCCAAATAGACAGGAAAGCGTTGCTGAGCCGAAAGGCCGAAGGACGCACAGACCAATATGAGTAAAAATAACCGTTTCATTTGAACACCAATATAATTGTTGTTTAAGCAGCAAGTAATTCAACAAATATATAATTAGTTTTCTTGAAATCCAAAGGATTTTTTCACAATCGGCCACACTTTGCAAATATATTGCAGACGGATGCGTTTAATTATTTTGCTATGAAAAATTGAAAAAATGACTGCGATCGTTTCGCGATATTTTGATGTTAATTAATAGTTATTTTTTGGTATATTTGCCAAATGGAAACGAGACAATATAAAACGGAGAGCGAAGAGGAAACCATTCAATTAGGTTACGACTTTGCTATTAATATTGTGCCCGGTGACACAATCGCCATGTATGGCGAGCTTGGATCGGGCAAAACTCAATTTATCAAGGGCTTATGCTCGCGACTCAAGGTCGATGAAATCGTTACAAGCCCCACCTTCACCATTATCAACCAATACTTTGGTTATCTGGGCGGCGACGATATAACGATTTACCACATCGATTTGTATAGGATTAAAAGCCTACAAGAACTCGAGGAAATCGGCTTCGTGGATTGCCTGATGTCGCCCGATGCTGTGAAAATTGTGGAATGGGCCGAAAAAGCAGAGGACTACATGCGAAAGGCCAAGTACGCAATCCGCATCAAGCCAAGCGAAACGGACGAAGACACTCGAATTTTCCACATCGAGATAAGGAAATGATTCCAAATAATTGATTTCTTACGAGAGAAACACGGGATTGTATGTAGGATTTATTACTTTTTTTACAACTAACGAATGAAGAATCGAGACAAGCAGCTATATGTCAGCTCTGCTAAGTGGTTTAACCGCCATTCTCCGGTATTCCCTACGCAGGTTTCCGTTATTGTCTGTATTTTACTTTCGATCGGGGGCATCATACTTGGCCTCCGAGATTCTTCGCTGGCGGTGCAGGTCAATGGCCTGATAGCGCTTATTGATATTATCACTTCCCTTCTGTTCATGGCGGCCGTCGGCCAAACGGTCAGGCAGCCGGACTACATCTTCAATTATGGATATGGCAAATACGAAAGTTTGGCAATGCTCGTCGGGGCGTTCCTGCTTTCCCTCGTGCTAATACTGACGCTCGGGGAGGCGCTGTCCGATTTCAATTCGGAGACAACAGTCGGGAACCACTCCATACTTCTGGCTTTTTCGTTCGCTTCGTTCGTAGTGATTCGCTCCATGTCTTCGTACCTGGCGAGGGCAGCAAAGCGATTCCATGTGCCACTGTTGAAATACGACGCAGAGCTATGGCACACGGACTCTTTCGTCGAGCTTGGCGTGATGGCCAACCTTTTGATTGGATTCGTGCTTTCGTACAACGGAGCAAGCAGCGCGGGAAAGTTCATCGACACCTCATTCGCCATCCTGCTGATACTCTATTCGTTGCGCGTGCCTCTGCGCCACGGCAAGGACGCACTCGACCAATTGCTGGACCGCACACTGCCGGAATACATACAGTTTGAAATCCTTTCGGTCATCGCAGAGAACCTGAATAAATACTGCGAACTCAAGGGCGTGCACACGCGCCAATCGGGCAAAGACCTGTTTATCGAAATCGACCTCGTCATGCCCTGGGACTACACACTCGAACAGATTCACGAGATCGAAGTGATTTTCAACCGCTCGCTCAAAGAAAAATATCCGACATCGATACTTCGTATTTATTTTACTCCGTGCATACGCGATTGCCTGCTCGAGGACAAACAACTCTGCCCTGTGAAATTGGCAATGAAGCGAATTCACGAAGCCCAAAACAATGGCGAAGACAACTGACAGAATTTTTTTTAAGCAATCTCCGCAACGCATTTCTGTGATAAATATCTACGGTCAGCAAGCCGATTCCTCCTGTTTGGGCAATTGTAAAATATCTTCATAAAAAGCCTTTCATTGCCACGTGAATAAATATTATCATTATTTTAATGCAATTTTCCGTATTTTGGGTTCAGTTTTTTTTGCAGTTCATTAAAAAGGAAGAAAAATTAATGCGGAATATATATTCTGTTTTCAAAGGCAGCGGCAGCTTCATACCGGAAACCATTGTTAAAAACTCCGATTTCTTGGGCCGTAAATTCTTCAACGCCCAGGGCGAGCCAATGGCCAAGCCAATTGCAGAAATAATTGAAAAGTTCCAAGAAATCACGTGTATTCGCGAACGGCGATACATACGCGATGACCAAACCACTTCCGATATTGCAACTCTCGCCGCCCGAAACGCAATCGAATCCAGCGGAATCGATCCCGAAACCCTCGACTACGTTATCGTTGCGCACAACTTTGGCGACGTCCGTGCGGACAACCGCCGCAGCGATTTCGTCCCATCGCTGGCCTCGAGGGTGAAACATTCGCTCGGCATTTCGAATCCGTATGCTGTCGCATACGACATAGCCTTTGGCTGCCCAGGCTGGCTCCAAGCGGTTATCCAAGCCGATTACTATTTGCGCTCCGGCCACGCCAAGCGTGCGCTAGTGATCGGCGCCGAATCCCTTTCGCGCATCTCGGACAGCGCAGACGTGGACTCTATGATCTATTCCGACGGCGCAGGTGCCGTCATCATGGAATCCGTCGAAAGCAACGAACCCATTGGCATCATTACGCACGCCACCCGCTCGGATACGATCCAGCACGCCCAATTGCTCACGATGGACAGATCCTACGACCCCAATTTCTCCGGCAACGACCTGTTCCTGAAAATGAACGGCCACAAACTGTATAAATACGCGCTCTCGACTGTACCCGATGCAATAAAGAATTGCATCGACAAAGCGAAACTCACGCTCGACGACATTAAGAAGGTGCTGATCCACCAAGCAAACGAGAAAATGGACGAGGAAATTCTGAATCGCGTATTCTCGCTCTACGGCATCAAAGACCAAGTAGCCGAAAAGGTGAAGCAAATCATGCCGATGACAATTTCTTGGCTCGGGAACAGCTCCGTGGCCACTCTGCCCACTCTGTACGATTTGATTACGAAGGGCAAAGTCGAAGACCACACATTGCTATCCGGCAGCAACTACGTTTTCGCATCCGTAGGCGCTGGAATGAACGTGAACTGCATGGTCTACAAGATGGCCTAACTGCATCGTTTTTCAATGGCCAATTTATTAAAAGCCCTTCTTGCGGAAAGAAGGGTTTTTTATTTTTTCTCGAAAACTTTTCTTATTTTTATGTCTCTTATTATATGAGAATTGTATAAACAATTATATTAAGGATTCTTTATGAAGTATATGTTATTCGCCACCCTGCTCACAATCGCCTTCTCGATGGTTGCCCGCGCAGAGGACAACCCTCTGCTGAAGCCGTTCAAGACGCCTTTCGGAGTGCCGCCATTCGAGAAAATCAAAAATGAACATTTCAAACCCGCAATCGAAGAGGGAATGAAACGCCACAACGAAGAAATCGACGCCATTGCAAACAACAAAGCAAAGCCGAATTTCAAAAACACAATCGAAGCGCTCGACCGCGCCGGTGCATTGCTAACCGACGTAACGACCATCTTCTTCAACCTGGACCAAGCGAACACCAACGACGAAATGCAAAAAATCGCCGAGGAAATCAGCCCCGCCCTTTCGGCCCATGGGGACAACATCCTCCTGAATAAAAAACTCTTCCAAAGAATTAAAACGGTTTACGACAACCGCTCGAAAGAAAAGCTCAACACCGAACAAAAAGCACTCCTCGAGGAGACTTACCGCTCGTTTGCCAAAAATGGCGCCGCGCTGAAAGATTCCGACCAAGAAAAACTGAAGAAAATCAACGAAAAGCTCTCCGTCCTCTCGCTTAAATTCGGCCAAAACGTGCTGGCAGAAACCAACTCTTTCAAACTCGTCATCGACAACAAAGCAGAACTGGCCGGCCTTCCCCAATCGATTATCGACGGAGCTGCCAAAGACGGAAAATGGGTATTCTCGCTTCAGAACCCCAGCCTTATTCCTTTCCTCCAATATTCGTCCAATCGCGCACTCCGCGAGAAAATCTGGCGCGCATACATGAACCGCGCTAACAATAACAACGAGAACGACAACAAAGAAATCATCCGCGAGATGACGAACCTGCGCATCGAACGCTCGAAATTGCTCGGATTCGATACCTATGCAGACTACGTCCTCTCGGAAAACATGGCAAAAACCCCGGCAAACGTCCACAAACTGCTCATGGAACTCTGGACACCCGCCATCAAAGTGGCCCAAAAAGAAGCCTCGGACATGCAAGAAATCATCAATCGCGAAGGCGGCAAATTCAAACTCGAACCGTGGGACTGGAGATACTACTCCGAGAAACTCCGCAAAGAAAAATACGACCTCGACGAAGAACAATTGCGCCCATACTTCGAGCTGAACAACGTCCGCGAAGGCGTCTTCACGCTGGCCAACAAACTCTATGGTATCACATTCGTACCCCGCAAAGACATCCCCAAATACCACAAAGACGTCCAAGTCTATGAAGTCTTCGACAAAAACAAAAAACACCTTGCCATCCTCTACATGGACTTCTTCCCCCGCGACAGCAAACGCAGCGGCGCATGGATGACCAATTACCGCGAGGAATACAAAATCAAAGGTAAAATGGTAACTCCCGTCATCAGCTTGGTTTGCAATTTCACGCCTCCCATAGGCAATTCTCCTTCGCTTCTAACGGTTGACGAAGTGGAAACGCTCTTCCACGAATTTGGCCACGGACTGCACGGTATGTTCGCCAGCGGAACCTATCGCTCGATCTCCGGCACGAACGTAGCTCGCGATTTCGTGGAGCTTCCCTCGCAAATCATGGAAAACTGGGCTTCCGAACCGGAAATGCTTGCTCTCTATGCCAAACATTACAAAACCGGCGAAGTGATCCCCGCGTCGCTTGTCGAGAAAATGAAAAACAGCTCGCACTATGGCCAAGGATTCGCTACGGTGGAATACCTTGCTGCCTCGCTGCTCGATATGTCTTTCCATACACTAAAAACAGACCTGAAGGGCGACATTTCCGAATTCGAGAAAACAGAAATGAAGAAAATCGGCCTTATCGACGAAATCATTCCGCGCTACCGCTCCACGTACTTCCAGCACATCTTCAGCGGCGGCTATTCGTCGGGTTATTATAGCTACATCTGGGCCGGCGTTTTGGACGCAGACGCATTCCAAGCATTCAAAGAGCATGGCCTTTTCGACCGCAAAACGGCCGATTCGTTCCGCTCAAACGTGCTATCGAAAGGCAAAACCGAAGACCCGATGAAACTCTACGTCCGCTTCCGTGGCGCAGAACCATCGACAGAACCGTTGCTCCGCAAGCGTGGCCTGAAATAATTACATCTGAATCGGCAGTAATGAATCTGTCCGAATAAATCAAGGGGCGTGGCGAAGAAGTCATGTCCCTTTTATTTTTCCATTACAGAGAACATACGCCGAATGCAAGGAATATTAATATTTATCGAAAGTGATACTATCATTTGAAATGGTAGCATCACTCTATCTTTATACATATCAGTTATTTACATTCACCTCCTTGCCAAGGAGGGGTGCCCGAAGGGCGGGGTGGTGTCCACGCCTCGCGAGACGTGGTTATTCAAGTTCAACCCCTTCGGGGTTGGTTCTTACTTCATTAAAAAAGTGATACTATCATTTGAAATGGTAGCATCACTCTATCTTTATACATATCAGTTGTTTACATTCCCATCCTTGGCAAGCAGGGGTGCCCGAAGGGCGGGGTGGTTCTACGTCTGGAGACTCACGTTTCCCACGC
>CAZSWR010000084.1:0-15442 GCA_964610885.1 uncultured Hyphomicrobiales bacterium
CACGTCCGTCGTCGCAGACTTCCTTGGCGGAGCGGGACGAAATGTCGCGAGGCGAAAGGTTGCCGAAGCTGGGATATTTTCTCTCCAAGTAGTAATCGCGCTCGTTTTCGGGGATGTCTTGCGGGCGGCGTTTGTCGCCTTTGGCCTTGGGCACCCAGATACGACCGTCGTTACGTAGCGATTCGCTCATAAGCGTCAGCTTGGATTGGTGGTCGCCGGAAACCGGGATACACGTGGGGTGAATCTGCGTGTAGCAAGGATTGGCAAAGGCAGCGCCTTTCTTGTATGCACGGTATGCAGCCGTTACGTTGCAGGCCTGTGCATTGGTCGAAAGGAAGAATACATTGCCATAACCGCCGGTGGCGAGCACGACTGCATCGGCCGAATGGGATTCGATTTTCCCGGTAACCAGGTCGCGAGTAACGATACCGCGCGCCTTGCCATCGATAATAACCACATCCATCATTTCCTTGCGGGTGTGCATTTTAACTGTCCCGAGACCCACTTGGCGCATCAAAGCGGAGTAAGCTCCGAGAAGCAATTGCTGCCCCGTCTGGCCTCTGGCGTAGAATGTTCTGGACACCTGCGCGCCGCCAAACGAACGGTTCGACAGAAGTCCGCCATATTCGCGTGCGAAAGGAACGCCCTGCGCCACGCATTGGTCGATGATCGAATTGCTGACCTGAGCCAAGCGGTAAACGTTGGCTTCGCGAGCGCGGAAGTCGCCACCTTTGACTGTGTCGTAGAAGAGGCGCCAGATGCTGTCGCCATCGTTCGGATAGTTCTTCGCGGCATTGATACCGCCCTGTGCGGCGATCGAGTGCGCGCGGCGGGCGGAGTCGTTGTACGTGAAGGCTTCGACGTTGTAGCCCATTTCGCCAAGCGAAGCGGCAGCCGAACCTCCGGCAAGGCCTGTACCGACCACGATGATTTTGAATTTTCGTCTGTTGGCGGGATTGACCAATTTCATTTCGAAACGGTGTTTGTCCCATTTATCCTGAAGCGGCCCCGAGGGAACTTTGCTATCTAATATCATATTGCACCTCCCACCAAACGGAACATTATCGTTATTGGCAATGAAATTAACATTAATACAATTACAACACCGATTGCGGTGCTAGCTTTCATAATGATCGGGAAATAGCGGGCGTGGTTCATGCCCAGCGTTTGGAATGCGCTCTGGATCGCATGGACAAGGTGGAAACCGAGGAGGATCACACCGATGATGTACGCAATCGAGATTGCCGGGTCGCGGAATCCGGTAAGGACCATTTTGTAGACGTCGTGGCGTACCTCGACTACGGCGATATCGTTCGTCGGGACGAAGCGAGCATCGCTTCTCATGCCGCCCATTGCTTGGTTAATCATCACCTGTTCGCCCGAAGCAATGACTTCGTTCATGTTTTTGTATTCGGGATTGGTAACCCCGGCGGTGAAGTGCAACAAGTGGTAGATCAGGAATGCTGCGACCATCGCGCCGGTCCAGATCATCGTGCGAGTGCTGAGCTTCGCCTTTACGTAGTTTTTAACCTGATACTTAGTAGGTTTTGCCGACAGATTGAGCAGTTTCAATCTTATCGATGTGATTATATGCAGAACGATACAGAGCAAGAGAACGCCCCGGATAATCCAGAGGATTTCGCCCAAGCCCTGAAGGAATGCAGCATATTTATTATATGCTTCGGCTCCCAAGTATACCTGCATATTGCCAAGCGTGTGGCCGATGATGAATAGTACGAGAACGATACCCGTTACTGCCATCACTACCTTGCTCAGCACAGTTGATTTTAGAAAGTTCATAAGCGCCATAACACCCTTATGCCATATGTTTAAAAAAATGAATTATTCGTCAATGCAAAAAAAATGCTGAAAACTCCAGAGATAACTTCTTTTTTAATTATCTCAATGTTTTTAAGCAACTACTCCGAGAAGACGTTAAAAATACTGAAATAGTGAAACGTCTTTCCAAAGGCATTTTGCAACTATCCAATGTGTAATTTATGCTTTATTTATCGATTAATAAAATTATTTTTTTCAGGTTGCTAAGTTCTTATGAGCAAGGCAGGAGCGAGATTTGATTTGTCCTACGTGAAGAATTTCACATTGCGAACTCAATATTCAATATAGCGAAATACTTTTTTCACAGTATCTAAATTGAAGAAACGCTTTGAATGTAAAAAAAAGCAGGCACTTGTGTTTGGGCCTGCTTATTCATTTGGAATTAAGAATGAATGATATTTTTTATAGCTTTGCCAGATCGGCGAGTTTCATCGATTGCGCGACTTTCTTCAGGAAATCGGTGCTTGATTGATTGTTTGCGTGCATCGAGAGGATGAAGCGGTAGCCGACGGCGTATGTCAGCTCGGCTCTTTTATCGATTTTGTAGAATTTCTCGAAAGCGAAAGCGCCCGGGATCTGCGGGTCGAAAGTTTTTTCTAAGTATTCTTTGTTGTCGTTCGTGATGTTCATCGAGAAAATTGCAGCCGCCGTTTGGTACAGAGCGATTGTGGCGT
The DNA here is from genome assembly GCA_964610885.1 of uncultured Hyphomicrobiales bacterium. Taxonomy (GTDB): domain Bacteria; phylum Bacteroidota; class Ignavibacteria; order Kapaibacteriales; family UBA2268; genus CAZSWR01. The sequence continues at coordinate 2,514 of CAZSWR010000084.1, forward strand.
TGTAGTCGGTTAGTTCGATTTCGATGACGTCATTTCCTCTTTTAAATTCAATCTTTGCCTGCGAGAAAGAGGCGCCCTGCATGTTCATTGAGCTTCCTTCGGGTTCGCCGGCTGTGTATCCGTCGATGGATTTGGGCAGGAACTCTTGCAGTTTCTTGTAGTCCATCGCAAGCGTATCGCCGCGTTTTTTGCGGTCTTCGAGCTTCGCGTTCACGGCTTCTTGAGATTTTTCCATTGTTTTTGCAGCTTCGGCAAGATTTTGCACGGCTTCGCCTGCCTCTTTCAATTCTTTGACTTTTTCTCCGCACGAAGCGAAAGCGATTGAAATAGCAATAATGAACAGCGCGGTTAACTTTTTCATAAATCCCTCTCAAATTGAATTAGAAAAAACGATGAAGTTCAATATGCTAATAATCTTAGAATTATGCAAGCACTAAATTTGAAATTCAAATCTTCGTATATAAAAAAATGCTTTTACTGTCAGAAAATATTGTTTTATATTTGTTTTTTTGCTTGTTAAAATCTTAGTGGTTCTTTTGTTTTTTGTTTTTATAGAAGGTAATCAGATGAACAATTCCAGAAAAAAAGACTCGTACAAAATTGCATGGCTTCCCGGAGACGGCGTTGGCGTGGAAGTGCTCGAAGCCACCAAAATCGTTCTTGACAAACTTAACTTCAAGGCCGAATACATCCACGGCGATATCGGCTGGGAATTCTGGTGCAAGGAGGGCGACGCTTTCCCCGCACGCACCATCGAATTATTGAAAAACGTCGATGCAGCTATGTTCGGCGCAATCACTTCGAAACCAGTGAAAGAAGCCGAAAAAGAGCTTGTCCCCGAACTCCAAGGCAAAGGCCTCGTGTACCGTTCGCCCATCGTCAGAATGCGCCAATCTTTCGACCTCTTTAACTGCCTCCGCCCGTGCAAGGCATACCCTGGCAATCCTCTTAACTATCGCGAAGGCATCGACATCGTCGTATTCCGCGAAAACACAGAGGACATGTACTGCGGTGTGGAATTCAATCCGGTTCCCGACGAAATCAAAGATGCACTCAACAAAGCAAATAAGAACTTTGCTCCATTTAATAAATTGAAAGGCGACGAATTTGCAGTTTCTTGCAAAATCAACACAGCCAAAGGCTCCGAACGCATTGCACGCGCCGCCTTCGAATACGCCCGTCAGTTCGGCCGCAAAAAAGTTACCGTGGTGCACAAAGCGAACGTCGTCCGTGCCACTGACGGCCTCTTCTTCGATATGGCAAAGAAAGTCGCTAAAGAATACCCCGAAATCCAACTCGACGACGCAAACATCGATGCAATGACAATGTGGCTGCTGAAGAACCCGATGAACTACGACGTGCTCGTGGCGCCAAACCTTTATGGCGACATCATCAGCGACTTGGCTGCACAAATGGTTGGCGGCCTCGGATTCGGCTGCTCGGGCAATATCGGCGAGAACCTTGCCGTATTCGAGCCTTCGCACGGATCCGCTCCGAAATACACCGGCCTTTACAAAGTCAATCCCATCGCCACAGTGCTTTGCGCCAAGATGATGCTCGATTGGCTGGGCGAAACCGAAATGGGCGACAGAGTCGAAAAAGCAACAGCAGCAGTTATTGCCGAGGGCAAAGTCCGCACATACGACATGGGCGGCTCGGCCACCACGCTCGATATGGGCCGCGCAATCGCAGACAAACTATAAAAGATATAATTTTACTGAAACGGGCTGCCTCACTCAAGTGGGGTGGCCTTTTTTATTTGTGTTCTTTTTTTATAGAATAATTGTCCGTGGCGTTTGATTTGTTCGATGAGCTTTTCGTTCTTCAAATCGGAAAATATTGAAATATCTATTTTGTATGGCGAATTCAATTCGTCCAATTCTGTAGCAATGATTGAGATGATTCTGGGTGTCAATTTATCTCCTTGCAGGGTAATATCAATATCGCTTCCTTCTCGATACGTTCCGACAGCCCTCGAACCGTAGATAATTACTTCTTCGATTTCAATATGCGCGCTGAAAACCGAGCAGAACCCGGCGATTAATTCGTCTGGCAGTCCAAACTTCATATTATCTATTCTCCAAGTAACCCGGACATTTTCTTATGGAATTCCTCGAAAAGCGGATGGTAGCGATTAACTATCAAGTCGTATTCCGTTTCTAATATCTCATCGAGGTATGTATGAACGGTTTTGTTTCGGCTCTCGATCATGTCCATCCATATCTGTCCGTTCGTGATCAGGCCATGGTTGAAGGCTTCACGTGTGGCCGATCGGGAGCCGGTGATTCCCATGATTCCTTCAAATTCCAAGTAATCCTTCATCACTTTCCACGCTAATTCGTGAGTGAACTCGAATCGTTGGATTGTGCCTTCTTTCTCGAGGTCCGATGGGTTGATGACCTGCGTTACAGCGAACCTCAAATGAACAAGTGCATTTGAAAAGTTACTAAATCGCTGTTTCCATCTAATTTCTAAATTTGAATCTGAGTTATCCATGTTTCAATTATATTATTAATAAATCATTGCAAGTTACGAAAGAACTTTTGATAATACAAATCACAGATGATTGACAATCCAATCGTTTCCAGAGTAGTTTTCTCGTCATTTTCCATAAAAAAGGGCCGCCCATTTTCTGTGAGCAGCCCTTGATTTGCGTTATTTCATTTATGTTCAGTTCGACATCGCCGGCAGGTGTTTCGTGCCGGGCGAGGCAATGCGGCGGCCATGGTGTGCGGTCATACCGCCCAGGTGGCCTGGTGCTTGTTCGTCCACCTTGAAGCTGTTGACCAGTTCGCGGAGGTTGTCGGTCATCTTCGCAAGTTCGTCCGAAGCGTGGGCAATATCGAGTATTCGTTTTGTTGCCTCATTGGTAACCTGCGAGATAGCTGCAACGTTTTTCGATATTTCCTCGCTTGTCGAGGATTGCTCTTCGCTGGCGGCAGCGATTCGGCTGATCATGTCTTGGACGTCTTGCGAGCTGTCCACGATTAGTTTCAGCGAATTGCCTGCTTTGTCTGCAAGCGAGATGCCGCTATTGACTTCGTCGTTACCTTTCTTCATAGCCACGACGGCCTGTTCGGTTTCGTTTTGGATGCCTTTTATCATCTGGGCAATCTGTTTGGTAGCTTCGGTGGTCCTTTCGGCGAGTTTCCTGACTTCGTCGGCCACGACTGCGAACCCGCGGCCTTGCTCGCCGGCTCGGGCGGCTTCGATGGCAGCGTTAAGCGCGAGCAGATTGGTTTGGTCGGCAATATCGTCGATAACGGAGATGATCTCGCCAATTTGCTTGCTCGATTCGCCAAGTTTTTCGATGTTTTCGGCGGATTGCTTGACGACGATAGCGATGTCGCGCATCTTTGTAACGGTTTGCTCGACGACGTCGCCGCCCTCTTTGGCCACAATTCTGTTTTTCTCTGCCACGTCTGCAGTGCGGCCGGCTGCCATAGCGTTTTCTGTGATTGTGCGGGACATTTCTTCGACGGCCGATGCCACTTCGTCCGCCTGCGATGATTGTTCTTCGCTTGCGGCGGCCATTGTTTCTGCAGTCGAAGAGATTTGCACGGCCGAGCTTGCCGACGTTTCGACTGCTTCGAGCACCTGGGCAATCAACGAAGAGAGCGAATCGCCAAGAGTATTAATGTTGTGTTTGAGCTTCTGGTGGTCGCCGTTGTAGTGTCCTTCCATCCTCATGGTAAGGTCGCCGTTGGCCATAACTGCCAGTACGTTACCGGCTTCGTTGATCGGATCTACGATTGCGTCGAGTGTTTTATTGACGCCTTCGATTATTGCGCGGAAATCGCCTTGGTGGCGGGTCAACTCAGCCCGTTTGTCCAAGCGGCCTTCGATAGCAGCATTAGCAAGGCTAACTGCATCGTCCACGAGCAGACTGACTGCATCGATTGCTGTGTTAAGGTTATTCTTGATCTCGTTGAAATCGCCATTGTATTTATCAGTGATGCGCGGCGGAATATCGCCTTTTGCAATTCTATCAACGTATTCGGCGGCCACGTTTAGCGGGCCGATAACCGAGTCGAGCGTTTGGTTTATTCCATTTACAATTGCTTGCCAACTGCCATTGAACTGGCTAATATCGGCGCGGATGTCCAATTTGCCCTCGACGGCTGCATTTGTGAGGTTTGCCACCTGAGTTTCGACGTTTCGAAGCACTTCGATTGTGTGATTCATGTTGTTTTTAATCGTGTCGAATTCGCCCTTGTAATCGGTCGTAATTCTTTTGAGTTCAGTTCCCGAGCTGATTCCGGTAATGAATTCGGACATCATATAGATCGGATCGACCAATGTGTCAATCAGCATATTGATTTCATTTACGAATTTCTTCCAATCGCCTTGGAAAAGGTCAATATTGCCACGGTCTTTGAGTTCGCCATTTTGCACGTGCTCGATAATCCTGCTAACTCCTTTGATAAGCAGCCCGTTTATATCAATTAATTGGTTGAGGTTGTTCTTGATTTCGTTGAAATCGCCCTTGTAGTCTTCGACGATCTTGGGCGGAATGTCGCCTTTGGAGATTCTATCCATGTATTCAGCAGCAACGTTTAGCGGGCCGATGACGGCGTCCAAAGTATCGTTGAAGCCGCGGAGTATTTTCCTGAATACGCCTTGAGCTTTTTCTGCATCGACTCGCATATCCAATTTTCCATCGCGGGCGGATTGAATTGCCACACCTGTTTGGTCCACGAGCATGGTAATCGAATCGATCAATTGGTTCATATTGTTTTTAATCTCATTGAAGTCGCCTTTGTATTCGTCAGTAATCCGAGGAGGAATATCGCCTTTGGAAACTCTGTCCACGTATTCTGCGGCCACATTCAGCGGGCCGATAACGGCATCGAGAGTGCGATTGACTCCGTCTATTATGGCTCGGAAGTCTCCCGTGTGGCGTGAGGCGTCTGCACGATTGTCCAACTTGCCTTCGAGGGCGGATTGCGAAAGCATCACAGCGTCCTTCACGAGCGAGTTTACCGAGTCGATTGCGAGGTTCAAATTGTTTTTAATCTCATTGAAATCGCCATTGTAGTTGTCTGTGATTTTCGGCGGAATGTCTCCCTTGGCGATTCGGTCTATGTATTCGGCAGCCACATTCAGCGGGCCGATGACGGCATCGAGAGTGCCATTGATTCCCAAGACGATTTTCTGGAAATCGCCTTCGTGTTTTGAAGCATCTGCGCGAGTGTCCAGTTTCCCGAGAATGGCCGATTGGGACAAGCTGTCGGCATCGGAAATAAGGTTAGAAATACTTTCCTTCATCGCTTTCATTGCGTTCAATAAAACGCCTGTCTCGTCTGTCGAAGTGGTTTCCAGGTCCACATTAGTATTTCCTTTAGAGATCTCTTGGGCTGCATGAACTGCTTTCTGCAAGGGCTTCGTGATTCCTTTAATAATCCAAAGTGCAATTACAACAACAAGCGCAAGAATGATTAATGAAATAACAATCATTAACCAAAATGTGGAGCCGTATGTGTTTTCGGCATTTTTACCATCTTCTTTGGCTAAGGTGTTCTGATACTCAACCAATTCATTGACATATTGAACATATTCGGATTGCACGTTCTGGTAGTCCTCGAGGAGCATGGTTTGCGCTTCGGCCAGTTTACCAGCCTCGAACAGCTCCACCACTTTGTTTCGTGTTGGAGTATATTTCGCACGAACTGTGCTGATTTTCTGGAGGATTTCTTTTTCCTTTGGCAACTTGATAGCGTCTTCAAGCTTTTTCAAGCTCTCGGTAACGACTTGAGCATCTTTTTCGTAGTGTTTTTTTACTTTTTCAATTTCTTTCGGATCTTTCGATAGCAATAGGGTTCTTGTTACTATTGCGTTATTATTTAATGCGTTGGTGATGTTTCCGCTCCATACCATTTTGGGAACTCGCTCATCGACAAGCAACTTAGTTCCATCGTTTAGTTGCATTAAACTAATTAATGCAATAACATTGCAAACCAGCAATCCAACTATTGCAACCCCGAATCCGGTGGTTAGCCTTGTTCCAATTTTCATAAATCACCTCAAAAATTTACAACTTCTTGTTTCATTATTTCCAATTTTGTGTTCTGCTCGGCAAGGAACCGAAGTGGCCGAAGCCAACTTAGTTCGCAGAGATATCAATTCTGTCCAATTCGCTTTGCTGAGAAAACGAAAGGACTTTTTCCAAATCCAACAGAATAAGTAGTCTATCGTCCAATTTTGCAATTCCGGTGATAAAATGTGAATCAATTGATGAAATCATCGGTGGTGTGGATTCCGTTATTGTGGATGAAATCCGCAGTACCTCGCTAACGCTATCGACTATGAAGCCGATAACTCTTGAGTTTATTTCAACGACGATGAATCTCGTCGATTTGTCATAGTCCTTTTCGGGCATTCCCAAACGTTTCCGAAGGCAGATCAGAGGGATGACCCTGCCCCGGAGGTTAATTATTCCTTCGACGAATTCCGGCGCATTCGGCACTTTCGTAATTTCGACCATTCTGTTTATTCCTTGAATATTCAGTATATCGACAGCGAATTCTTCATTGGCCAAATGGAAGGTAACTAATTGTAATAAATCATTTAATCCGGCTTCGCCTTTGGATTTCTGAGTATCAACAGCATTCATTATTCCTCCATGGGATAATTCTTTTTTTGCCTTATCGAATGTTATATTACGATTGAATTGTATGCTAAAATAAAAATTCTCTTCCCTGCGAATAGTAAAGCGCAAGAACCTTTTTGATCATATTTCCAAAGCGCCTCTCGCTGCCCAAACAAGCAGAGTAGGGCAGAGGCTTATTCTTGGCCTTCTTTCTGAGGGTTCTTGAAAACAGATTGCTTCCTGGCAAAGAATGCGACCGTCTCGAGAGGGATCAACATATCGAGATCTTCAACCATTATTTCGCTCGGGACGTGCAATCGGGCAGGTGTGTAATTCAATATACCTTTGATCCCTGCCGCCACAAACATATCTGTCATCTTCTGCGCGTAGTCCGGTGGGCAAGAAATAATGCCGACATTGATCCTTTCCTTGGGTATGAGAATCGGTATCTTGTCAACAGAATGGATCATACATCCGGCGATTTCCTTGCCGATCTTTTTCGGATCCGTATCGAACCCCAAGATGAGAGTAAGGTTCTGGAAATTCCAATAGCAATACTCGATTACAGATTTGCCCAACTTTCCAACGCCGACGATAGCAATTCTTTGGCCGCTCGGATTGTCTAAGAATACTCCGAGGTGGTACTCCAAGTCGTGAATGGAATACCCCTTCGCCGGCGTGCCGTGGTAGCCGATCGTCATCAGGTCGTTACGCACCTGCTCTGGCGAGCACGAAGCAAGTTTGGCTAAATTCTGAGAATAAATATTATCTACTCCTTCGTAGATAAGCCTGGTTAGTATTTTCCTATAGATAATCAGGCGCTGTACGGTTTTGGTTGCGACTTTAGTCATAGTTTTAACGTGCCGGTTATATTACATTGTTAATTTCGTAACGTATATGTATTTCAAATGATTAGTTCGGATTTGATCATGAAATCATTGATTCAATGCATCACTTTTAAGTAGATACGTGATTTTCATTTCTTTATTGTTATTATTTTAACAAATTTTTGTAATTTTTTAACTTCTTACATTTCAGAAAATTACACCAGACAAAGGATCGGCTGTTTTCCAAAAGTCTTTAGAAATATTTATTTATTGGCCGTTGAAATAAAAGTAATTCAGTATAGCATCGCGTATCCAATCGCGTGCATAGTATTGATATTAAATGAGTAACGTAATGAGAATGGGGGAGATGAAATACGTTTCTTTATCGCATAATGTGGGGATAGTCCACATTATAAATACATGAGTATTTTCAATATTGAAACTATATTATACAGCGTAGCGGTTGTTATATTGTAGCAATATTTGTTTTTATTTTAGATATTTCGCATAGCGAATATTCTATATAATTAGTTCTACCACGTTTTGATATAACAACCGATACGCGGTATAAATCCGTGATTTTTTTTTATTACTTGCAAGTGGTATTGGGCAAGTCTCCAGTCAATTCTTTTGCAGGAAAGACAACTGAGAAGTGAAATAAAACACAGTTTGCTGTTTATGCTTTCGCTTGCCCGCCGTGGTTGCTGCATCTGTGCATCAGAGCGGCTATGCCGAAAAATGTTATGTTTGCTGCTTGGTTGCCGGCAATGACGGCTATCGTTTCGTATGAAATTAGGCTCGATGCCGAATACAAGCAAAAGGGGCGAATCAGAAGGAAATCGAGAAGTTCGCTCAGGCCGAACTCAATTACAAGTTTTTTGATTATTATTAAAATCTGCTTCCATTTGCCGATGCTTCCGGCCGCGGGAATAGAACGCCATTCAGCAAGCGCAATCGGCACGTAGAAACCCAAGAACGCGCCGCAAGTCCCGAAATATGCCGAAACCACGTCGTTACTGAAAGCGGAGGAGGCAATATTGAATGCAAAATATGAGGCAAAGAAACTGATTATCTCAGCTATATAATAACGCTTTATGTAAAACTTAATAGTTTCCCAGGCAGTTCGGCGCAAAGTATCTTCCGGCATTGGTGGATTATTTGGTGTATGCCCTGAAATGCCCAAGATTGATTCTTTGCAGAAAGTGCATAAGCGATACTCTCAGCACTCCGAGGCCATATTTCATGCTTCGGCGGAAATTAATCGAAGAGGCCTCCTTGAAATACTTTGTCGGGCAGGTGATTTCTGCTATTTCATAGTTTGCATACGCAATTTGGGACAGCATTTCATTGTCGAAAATGAAATCGTCTGAATTACTGTTGAAATTAATAGCGCGCAACACTTCAGCCGAGAAAGCGCGATAGCCCGTGTGGTATTCCGAGAGTTTCTGGCCGATCATAATGTTTTGGAAAAGGGTCAGGAAGCGGTTAGCAATATATTTGTATTTTGGCATTCCGCCCTTGAGCGCTCCCTTCCCGAGGATTCGCGAGCCGAGTACCACGTGATAGACGCCGTTGGCAATCAGGTAGGCCATGGAATGCAGCAATTTCGGAGTATATTGGTAGTCCGGGTGCAGCATGATGACAATGTCCGCGCCGAGTTCGAGCGCTTTGTTGTAACAAGTCTTTTGGTTGCCGCCATATCCTTTGTTCAGTTCGTGCCGGATAACGTGGTTAATGCCCAATTCTTTGGCGCGGGCGACCGTTCCGTCCGGGCTGGCATCGTCCACGAGTATCACGTCGTCAACGATGTCGAAAGGTATTTCCGAATAGGTTATTTCGAGAGTCTTTTCGGCTTTATATGCCGGGAGTACTATTATTAGTTTTTTACCATTTATCATATTAATCAACTTCTTGCTGGAACATACCAAACAATCGAAACTTTCAAAAACAATCCATGCGTTTGAAAAATTGAACAAAAAATACACAGAACAGCGGGGCTGAACCCGCTGATTCCGTGCTTCATTTTCTGTCGCGCTTCCCCACGAGGGAAGCCTTGAGTCTTTATTGCTTTTTAACCAGATCGGCCACTAATGGATGATCTGCTTCAAAGTTCTCTTTGCATGAGGGGCATTTGAAGTATTTCTCCCATTGGTCGTCTTTCTTGCGGAAATGGCCTTCGATGTAGTCATGGCCGCAATTGGGGCATTTACGTCCGATTGGCTCGTAATTCGTCAGATAGTTGCACTTGGGATACGATGAGCAACCCCAGAATTTCTTTTTGGATTTGGGGCTGTATCGTTCGAGCAGCTCGCCTTCATTGCAGATGGGGCATTTCACATGGCTGGAAATCGGCTTGGTGCCTTTGCATTTCGGATAGTCCGCGCAGCCATAGAATTTGCCGAATCGCGAATCGCGAATGTACATTTCCTTGCCGCAGATATCGCAGAAAATGCCTTCGGCCAGAACCGGTTCGCTTTTCTCTTTTTCATCCTTGGGAAGTGGTTTGGTGTTTGTGCATTCGGGATACTTCGTGCAGCCCAAGAATCTGCCACGACGGCTGATTTTAATCGTCATCGGAGCGCCGCACTTATCGCAGATGATATCCGAGTCTGTACTGTTCTTTTCAGCCTCTTTGAGCGAAGCTGTGAATGGTTCGTAGAATTCGTCCATAATATCTGTATATGTTTTTGCACCCTCGGCTATGGTATCCAACTTATATTCCATATCCGCGGTAAATGCAACGTTGAACAAATTTGGGAAAAATTTGACAAGAACAATGTTAACATCAATTCCCAATTCAGTTGCGAAGAACGATTTCTTCTGCAATTCGGCATATTTTCTTTCGATAAGCGTGCTGATGATCGAAGCATAAGTACTCGGGCGGCCGATTCCCTTTTCGTCCAATTCTTTGACGAGGCTCGCCTCTGTGTACCTGGGCTTGGGCTTTGTTTGCGAACGGACTTTCTCGGTTCGGCCATTTTTCAAATCTTGCTTCTTGTGCAAACCGTCCGGGAGGATGGCTTCGTCGTCCTTTTCGGGGGCCTCGTCTGTCATTTCTTCGTAAACAGCAAGGAAACCCTTGAAGACAACGACAGAACCAACCGCGCGGAACTGGAACCGGCCGCCTTCGATGTTGACCGTGGTCTGGTCGATAACGGCGGGAGTCATTTGCGAAGCGAGGAAACGGTTGTAAACCAACTCATAGAGCGCAGCGAGGTCTTTGTCGAGGTACTTCCGCATTTCCTTCGGTGTGTATTGGATACCCGTCGGGCGGACAGCCTCGTGGGCGTCCTGTACGTTAGAGGATTTGGTAGTGTATCTGGGAGCTTCTGCCGGAGCAAAGTCATCGCCATAATTCTTTTTAATGAACTCTTGGGCTGCCTCTTCGGCCTCGGGGCTGATACGGACTGAATCTGTACGCATGTACGTGATAAGACCGACAGAGCCTTCTTCGCCGATATTAACGCCCTCGTAGAGGTTCTGAGCCAGCTGCATTGTCTTTTTGTTCGAGAAACCTAAGCGCCGCGATGCCTCTTGTTGCAAGCTACTCGTCGTGAATGGCGGTTGTGGGTTCCTGCGTACGTTCTTTTTCGTGATGTCCGAAATTGCATAGGCTTGCTTTTTGATTTCTTTCACCAGCTCGGCGGCTTCCTCTTCGGAGCGAATGTAGTTCAGTGCGGCAAGTTTCTTCTCGATTGCTGCTTTGTGCTTTTCGTCCGGTGCGCCGGCGCTGCCCTCGGGGTTCTTTATTGATTTTTTATCGATAGCGACCAAGCGGGCTTTCAGAGTTTGGTCCGCTTCGGTATGGAAAGTCGAATAGATTGACCAATACTCGATCGGCACAAACGCTTTGATTTCTGCTTCGCGCTCGCAAATCAAGCGCAGAGCTACCGATTGCACTCTTCCGGCCGAAAGCGCCCGTGTGGTCTTCGAAAGCATTGCCTTCGACAGGAAAGGAGAGACCTGAAAGCCGATCAACCTGTCCAAAACTCGGCGCGCCTGCTGCGAGAGGAATAGGTTCTCGTCAATCGCCCTTGGATTCTCCAACCCGCGCTTGACGCCAGTTTTGGTGATTTCGTTGAAAAGTACACGCTCGATGGAAGTATTAACCTTCCGAACCTCTTCGGCGATATGCCAAGCAATTGCTTCGCCCTCGCGATCAGGGTCAGTTGCGATTAAGACTTTTTTGCTATTCTTGGCTTGGCTTTTCAGGTTTTTGATGATGTCGTTCTTGCCCGTAATGGCCACGTATTTTGGCTTGAACTCGTTCTTGACGTCCACGCCCAGTCCATATTTGCTCAAATCCTTGATGTGCCCGACAGAGGCTTCGACGATGTAGTCTTTGCCCAAATACTTGTTGATCGTTTTTGCCTTTGCAGGCGATTCCACAATTACTAATGTCTTGTTGCTCATTAATTAATCCTAATTGACAGCTCAAGTCCCCCTTGCTGAAATAACCTTCGGGGAAACACGAAAATTATACACAAATCTCTGTTTACAACATTATATTATACATTCTCGAAAAAATGCCAAATAATGCAATTTTAAAAATACAAAAAAAAATCAAATTGAATAGAACGAAAAAAAATAAAAATAATTAGCACTAACTAAACAATATGTTAGCCGCGTATCCGTTCTTGAATTTGTTGTTCTTTTAAAGTATTTTCAATATTAATTTAAATTAGGAGTTAGTTATGTCTTTGCTCGTTGGAAACAAAGCACCCGAATTTTCCGGGATGGCACTCGTTGGCGGAGATGCTACCGCGCTTACGCCCGAAAATGCATTTAAAAACATTAGTTCGACCGACTACAAAGGGAAATGGGTCGTACTGTTTTTCTATCCTCTGGATTTCACCTTCGTCTGCCCGACCGAAATCGAAGAATTCGGCAAGCACTACGAAGAGTTTAAGAAACTGAACTGCGAAGTGATCGCTTGCTCCACAGACAGCCAATTCTCGCACTTCGCATGGCGGAACCAACACCCCGGACTGCGGAACCTGCCGTATCCAATGCTTTCGGACTTCACTCGCACCACTTCGCGGAGCTTCGAGGTACTGAAAGAAGAAACCGGCTACGCCCTCCGCGGGCTTTACATTATCGATCCCGAAGGCAACCTTCGCTATTCGGTCATACACCCGGAAGCAGTCGGCAGAAATGCTAACGAAGTGATCAGAGTGCTGTCAGCACTTCAGTCCGGCAAGATGACGCCCTGCAATTGGGAACCGGGACAAAAAACCTTGAACTAATTTTTCGATCGTTCTTTGTATCTCGTTCTTTTTGAGTTAAGTTCTTTAATTTGCTTGTTCTTTCGTAATAGCACGTTCTTTTTCATAAATAGTCCCTAACACACACACCAAGGGGCGCATAGTTCGGTTCTGATGCCCGTCTGAATCCGTTAAATGCGCCTCTTTTATTTATAGCTCAATATTATTTAGGCGTTTAAACATCAATAATATCATTTTCGGTTCATCCGAAAAACCGATACTTTCAAAATAATAAATTGCTATATTTGT
>CAZSWR010000085.1:0-15293 GCA_964610885.1 uncultured Hyphomicrobiales bacterium
TTTAATATCATTTCATCCACAGATGAAAACTACTTATTCATCTTTGCCCAGCTGTCCTTCAGCCCAACTGTGCGGTTGAAGACGGGCTGGCCCGCGCTGCTGTCCTTCAAGTCGGCACAGAAATAGCCCACACGCTCGAATTGGAAGCGGTCGCCCGGGGCGGCGTCCTTCAGCGATGGTTCGCACAATGCTGTGATTTGCCTAAGCGAATTGGGGTTCACGTTCGTTACGAAATCCGATCCGTCGGCAGTGGCGTAGGGATTTTCGACGTTGAACAGGTTCTCGTACATGCGGACCTGGGCTTCGTAGGCGTGTTCGGCCGAGACCCAATGGATCGTGCCCTGCACGCGGCGTCCGTCCGGCGAATTTCCACCGCGGGAGGCCGGGTCGTACGTGGCGCGAAGCTCTGTAACGTTGCCATCGGCGTCTTTGATCACTTCCGAGCAAGTGATGAAATACGCATAGCGTAGGCGCACTTCGCGGCCCGGAGCCAGACGGAAGAATTTCTTTGGCGGGTCTTCCATGAAATCGTCGCGTTCGATGAAGATTGTTTTCGAGAACGGGACGAGCCTTTTGCCGGCGTTTTCGTCCTCGGGATTGTTGACTGCTTCCAGTTCTTCAGTCATCCCGTCGGGATAGTTCTCGATGACCACTTTCAGCGGATTGACAACGGCCATGCGGCGCTGGGCGTGCTTGTTCAGGTCCTCGCGGATGCAGTACTCGAGGAATCCGAAATCGACGATGCTTTCGCTTTTGGAAACGCCCACGCGCTCGGCAAAGTTCCGAACCGCTTCGGGAGTGTATCCGCGGCGGCGCAAACCGCTAATGGTGGGCATGCGCGGGTCGTCCCAGCCCTCGACGTAGTTTTGCTGAACCAATTGCAGCAATTTCCTCTTGCTCATAACTGTATAATTCAGGTTGAGCCGAGCGAACTCGATTTGCTGCGGATGGTACAGTCCCAATGTGTCGAGGAACCAATCATAGAGCGGGCGGTGGTCTTCGAATTCGAGTGTACAGATTGAATGCGTGATGTTTTCGATCGAATCGGAAACGCAATGCGTGAAGTCGTACATCGGGTAGATGCACCATTTGTCGCCCGAGCGGTGGTGCGAAGCGTGTTTGATGCGATACACCACGGGGTCGCGCATGTTCAGGTTGGGCGATGCCATATCGATCTTGGCGCGAAGCACTCGCTCCCCGTCGGCAAATTCGCCCTTGCGCATGCGCTCGAACAGGTCAAGGTTTTCCTCAATTGTGCGGTTGCGGTAGGGGCTTTCCGTGCCGGCCTCGGTCAGCGTGCCGCGCGAATCGCGCATTTCCGCCGGCGAAAGGTCGCAAACGTAGGCCTTGCCCATTTTTATCAACTCGACGGCCAATTCAAACAGGCGGTCGAAATAGTCCGAAGCGTAGAAAAGGCGGTCGTCCCAGCTCCAGCCGAGCCATTTGACGTCTTCGATAATCGAATCGACGTATTCGACGTCTTCTTTGACCGGGTTGGTATCGTCGAAACGGAGATTAGTGATTCCGCCGAATTCCTTGGCCAATCCGAAATTAAGGCATATAGACTTCGCATGGCCGATGTGCAGATAGCCATTCGGTTCGGGAGGGAAACGAGTGTGCACCCGGCCGCCCCATTTGTTGGTCTTCATGTCTTCGGTGATAATCTGGCGGAGGAAATTCGAAGGCGCTGCCTTTTTATCGGAGCCATCTCCAACGTTTTCAATTACTTCTTTTGTTTTGTCTTCCATTTTAGTTCCGGACTATATATTAATAATATTTGCGTCTCTGCAAGAAAGCAATATTGCAAAAAAAATCGTGAAATGCAAACGCTAATGATTGCGGAGAACTGTTAACAATATTCAATTTGTAAATCAAGGCAAATTGCCTTATATTGAAAAACCAAAAATGTTCCTTCTATTCCTTAATCCAAAGGTGCCCGAACATGAAAAGATTGATAATCGCCGTTTGTATCGTTGTATCCCTTTTCGATTTGCGAGCTGAGACGAAAGCTCCTTTAGTCCGATTCCAAGACGAAGAAACCGAACTCTACGGGTACAAAGACCTTGGCGGAAAGATTGTTATTCCGGCGCAATACCAATACGCCGAAACAGAAACTTTCCGCGAGGCCGCAATTGTTACCGACACCAATAACCGTACGATTTGCATCGATCGCAGCCTGAAAGTGCTATTCGAGCCATTTCAAGAGGATTATACGCCGGACAATTTGGAAAGCGGGAGCGTTCGCACCACCAGGAACGGCAAGATTGGGTTCGCCGACGCGAGCGGCCGCGAGTTCATTCCGCCGATTTATGACTATGCCCTACCCTTTTCGGGCGAATTCGCTGCGTTCTACTGCGGCGGGAAATATGGTTCGGCAGACGAGCTGCCGGATTCGCTCAGCGAACACTTCGCCTGGATTGGTGGCCTCTGGGGAATAATCAACAAGAATAACGACACCATTATTCCTCCGCAAATTCACGATGAATTAATCCAAGACCTCGACCTGGCGGGACTGACCGACAAAAATCCCAATTCTTCTTGCTTCGCTGAATTCAATGTGGGAGGCAGGAAATATTTCATAGAAAATGTAATTGATTCATTTGGAATTTTCCTTGAGGAATTTATCCCGATGGCTTCCGAAGGCAATTTGAACTATTTCCGTGACAAATCAATGAAAGTAATCGATTGCTCCGAGTGCTTTCGCGCAATCGAAGGCGGCAGGCCAGGAGACGAATCGCAACAGCCGGCCACCGAGAATGGACGAAAAGAATATCAATCGTCGGAAATTTCGATTGATGATTTTATCAAGAACAATTACAATACAGTATTCGTGAAAGATTCGATGAATGCCTTGCTTGCCAATAGGAACTGTTACATCGTCTGCGAATTTGACGAGCCGCGTTTCCTAACGACGCTTTGCAATACTATGATACAGATGAACGGTTTGGATCTGAATAAAAAGTATTTTGAGCTTACGCTCGTCGCGAAACTATACAAGGCCGGCAGAGAGCAGTGGCAGGAGCTATACTCATTCATCAGAACAGCGACTGGCTTCAAATTCGCAGGCTGCGCGGCCCCCAACCGGAGAGATTAGCAAGCGAGGATGGATCTTGTTGGTTCTATATGGTTTTAGGTGTGCTAGTTATTTTAATAATAAAACCACCAATAACGATATAGAACCAATTAATACAGTTTGTATTGATACCGCGTGAGCGGCTGTTGTATTGTAGAAGTTGTTACTCCTTTGCATATCATACCGCATAGCGGTTGTTATATAAATTGCTGTATTAATTAATCAGAAACAAACAACATTCGTTTGCGCGATAATATATAGCTTTGATTTTAACAACTCGCTAAAAAAGGTATTTTATACAGTACCCACACAAAACATTATAGAACCACATTTTTAACATTTGAAATAGAAGCAAAATATCCTTGATCCCCACATATAAATCGCCATATAGCTAAAAAATATTGGTATTTCATTTGCTAACTGATTAAGTTTGTTATTTGTGAATTTTCAATTGGCGGCTATGTTGAGAATCAGTAAAAAGAGTTTTGAGTACGACAAGATACGAGAGTTTTTCGAAGATCCCAATTACGACCCATCGGCGATACAAAGCAAGGAAGAAGCGATCGACAAAATCAAAGCCGGACGGACGTATATCAAAGCCCTTAACAGAATGGTCGAAAGGCTGATCGAGGAGAATAAGAAGAACAAGCGCTATCGCGAGCTTTTCAACGAATCGCAGCGCATCGGCAAGGTGGGCGCGTGGGAAATTGCCACAAACATCATCGATATGCGCTGCTCTCGGGGATTCTTTGCCGTCCACGAAATCGAAAAAACAAATAAATCGTTCACTTTCCCGAACTATACCGAACTGATCCACCCCGACGACCGCATGAGGGTCATCACAACGATTACCAAAGCCGTCGAAATGCAGAAGCGCTTCCGTATCGAATATAAAATTCGATTGAGCGATTCGAGCAACAAATATGTCTATACCGAGGGCGAAACCAAATACAACAAAAAAGGCGTCCCTACCGGTATCTTTGGCGTTACGCAAGACATAACGGACAGGAAATTGGTCGAGGAATCCCTAAGGAAGAGCGAATCGCTCTACAAGTTGCTGTTCAACGGCAGCTACAATCCAATTTTTGTCCGATACATCGAAAAAGAAAAAATTACCGATACGCTGCTCGAGGTCAATGCAGCAATGCTTTCGATGTTTGGATACTCGCGCGACGAAGTGCACCACGTCTGCATGGAGGATTTGTTCGCACCAGAGGAGCGGCAGGGCCTGGAGGGCAGGGAAAAGCAATTGCGCGAACAAGGCTCCGATTTCTTCGAGGCCGAACTAATCACCAAAACCGGCAATAGAATTAGTTGCGAAGTGTATTCGCAGATCGTCGATATCCAAGGCCATCTGACTGCATATTACACTGTGCGCGACATTTCACGCAGGAAAAAAGCAGAAATATCGCTCAAGAAAAGTGAAGCCAGTTTGGAATCCATCATTCGCCACACAAATTCAATTGTATTCGTTATCGATACAGACCGCGTGCTGACTCTGGCCGAGGGCAGGGGCCTCGAAATATTGAATATCGACAAAGGAAATTTCCTCGGGAAGCACGTTGCAGACATTCCATCGATAAGCCCTGAATTGCTGGCAGCCATCGATAGTACATTCGAAGGGAATGCAGTTACGACCTCAACAAATCTGCTCGATGTGGTATTGGAACTGCATTTAGCTCCGATTTTCAGCGACGACTCGAAGGTGATCGGAGTGGCCGGTATCGCCAACGACATTACCGAACGAAACCGTACAGAGGCAAGCCTTCGCGAGAGCGAATCTCGGTTCCGTGCCCTTTCGGAGAATGCAATGCTTGGCGTCTATGTCTTTTCCTTGAAAGCATTCTCTTACGTGAACCCGACATTCGCTGCGTTTTTTGGGATGCAGCCCGAAGATATCATTAACAAATTGACGCCTTTCGACCTGGCGCACCCCGAGGACAAAGAAATCGCATATCAGGCCGCCCAGTCGCTAATATCGGGTCAATCTGATTCGACAAACTATCTTTTCCGTGGAATACACCGCGACGGTCGAATTCTGTTTTTTGAAATAATGGGCAAACGAACCGAACTCAACGGCGTATTCGCAATAGTCGGAACCATCCAAGACGTTACGACAAGCGTCCGGGCCGAGAAGCTGCGAGTGATCCAAAGGGACCTTTTGCTCCAGCTGTCGAGGACAAGCGACATACGCACCGCGCTCGAAACCGTTACCGAATCTTTCCTCCGATTGGACGAAATCGATACAGTTGCATTCTATCTGATCGACAAAGAAACAGATAACTTCGTGCTCCAAGCCCACAAAGGCATTTCCGTGGAATTCGCTTCGGCAACGGGCGAATTCGCCGCCAATTCATACCAGGCCGGGCTATTCCTCAGGGAAGAACCCACCTATTCATTGTTCGAGGAAATTTCCCTTGTAATGGACAAGGTCAGGACGGATGAGAAACTTAGGGGATTCGGGTTAATTCCAATTTCCTTCAACAACAAACCTCTCGGCGGGCTGGCCGTCTCCTCGAGGTCCAACGAAGTATTCTCCGATGATATAAGGGCGCTTATGGAAAGCCTCGCAGACAGCTTGGGCGGTATCTTCACAAGGATATCGGCGCAGAGGGAACTGGCCGAAAACGATGCTTTCATACGAAGAGTGGCGAACGCAATTCCGGAAGTAATTTACATTTACGACCTGAAGCTTTGCAAAAATGTGTTTACGAACCGTGAATTGCTCTCTTTGATTGGCTTCACCGAAGAGGAGGTCGAACAGCAAGGCCCCGGATTTGTCGAAACTCTTTTCCACAGCGAGGACCTCGGCGCAGTTAGCAGCAGGCTGAACAAATTCTCTGGCCTGAAAGACGGCGACATGATCGAATTGGAATTCCGAATGATGGGAAAAGACAAACACTATCATTGGTTGCAAATTCACGAAATCATCTTCAAACGGGACGAAGAAGGTAATCCTTTACAGATACTTGGCTCAGCGGCAAACATCACAGAGAACAAGTTGGTCGAAGAGCAAATCCATCTGTTGAATGTGGAGTTGGAAAACCGCGTCGTCGAACGCACACAGCAGATTGAATCGGCCAACCAGAAATTGGAACAAGAAATCATCGAAAGGCACAAAATCGAGGCCTCGCTGCGCGAATCCGAGGAGAAACACCGCGCCGTGGTCGAAAATGCAACCGACGGCATCCTCGTCGTGCAGGACAAAACGATCAAATTCCTCAATTTCCAAGCTGCCGAAATATTGGATTTGAATTACGAACGCTGCAAATCTGGCGATATCGATTGGTTCCTGTTGCCGGACGACCTTAAGGAACTGTTCATCAAGCCGGAAGTGGCGGACAATCGCGGCAGGACGAATATATATTCGCAACAGCTGCTAATTGTCGATTCGATGAATCGCAAAAAATGGCTTGAGTGCCGTTTCGTTTCCATTAAATGGCAGGGCAGCTCGGCAGTGCTTTCGTTTATGAACGATATTTCGCGGCGCATGACCTACGAAAGGGAAATCCGCGAAAGCCGCGAGCAGTTAAAAATTATGATTAATGCCACACACGACATTATCTTTTTGGCCGACGTCGAGGGAGTTATCTCGACGGGGAACAATTCGCTGGCGCAGGTCCTTGATCTGGAACTGGACAAAGTGATAGGTAGGAATTTATTCTCTCTTCTGCCAGACGATGTCTCGGCCAAGCGAAAAAGATTCTTCATGGATGCGGTGAACTCGAAACGTATCATCAGCTGGGTGGACGAATCTTTAGGCCGATTTTGGGACAGCATTGTCTATCCAATCATCGAGAAGAACGGAAGCATCAAGCAAGTTGCAGTGTTCTCGACCGATATAACGGAAAGGAAACGCGCCGAGCTGGCCATCAGGGAATCGGAAGAACGCTTCCGCACACTGGCCGATATCGCGCCCGTGCTGATTTGGATGGCCGGAGTGGACAAATCGTGCATATATTTCAACAAATATTGGCTGGACTTCACCGGTAGAAGTTTCGACCAAGAGTTTGGCTTCGGCTGGACGGACGGCATCCATCCCGACGATTTCGAGATTTGCATGGCCGATTTCGACGCCGCATATCGTGCGAAATCAATTCTTCAGCACGAATTCCGTCTCCGCAGCTACGACGGCGAGTACCGTTGGATACTCGACACAGCCAAACCGAGAATCACCAAGGATGGTACTTTCGTGGGCTATATCGGTTCGTGCATCGATATTACGGAAAGAAAGGTTGCCGAGGAAAATATTCAAAGGGCAAACGAACGTTTCACCACTGTTTTGGAAAGTCTCGACGCCTGGGTCTATGTGGCCGATATGCAAACCCACGAGCTAATCTACGTCAGCAAAGTTATCCGAGACGAATTGGGCGACGTAACCGGCGAGCTGTGCTGGAAGGCGCTCAAATACGACACTTACAGCATTTGCTCGTATTGCACGAACCCGCACCTGCTCGACGAAAACGGCGAGCCAAAAGGAGTCTATGTTTGGGAATACTACGACAAATTCCGCAAGAAATGGCTCCAATGCCACGACCGCGCAATACGTTGGACAGACGGCCGATTGGTGAAGTTGGAAATTGCAACCGACATCACCGGCCTGAAGGAAGCCGAACTGAAGGTGCACCGAGCGCTCGAGCAGGAAAAAGAACTCAGCAATTTGAAAACCAGGTTCATCTCGATGGTTTCGCACGAATACCGCACGCCACTGACCGTTATTCTCTCGTCGGCCGAAATACTTGAGGACTTCGACCGCTCGACGGATATCGAAAACTATGCAAAATATATCGACAAGATCAAATCATCCGTCGAGCGCATGACCCAACTGCTCGAGGACATGCTCGTTTACGGCCGAATCGATTCCGGCAAGCAACACCTGAACCTGAAGAAGGTATTGATTACTCCTATCGTCAATGGTATCGCCGAGGAAATGTTGCAGATTGATAAATATAATCATACAATTGAAATCAAATCCGAAGACGAACAGATACGCTACGTTACCGACGAAAGGCTATTGCATCAGGTGGTAACGAATCTGGTATCGAACGCGCTGAAGTATTCGCCCGAAGGGTCCAAAGTGGTATTGACGGTTGAAATCATTGATGAACTGTTGCAAATCTCTGTGGCAGACAATGGGATTGGTATCAGCGAAGATGATTTGGCTAAACTCTTCGAGCCGTTCCACCGCGGTCAAAATGTCGAGAATATTCAGGGTACCGGATTTGGTTTGGCTATCGTCCAACGCACTCTGGAATTGCTCGGCGGGACGATCGAAGTCAACAGCAAGCTCGGGGAAGGAAGTGAATTCATTGTTAAATTGTAAAAAACATACTTGAAAAAGAATAATTAATGTTATATTGCATTAAAATCGAGTTGAAAAACTCTCTCAATTGAAGAAGTGAAAGAAAAAACAAATAACTCACACAGCTGCAAATGCAATTATTATCTATTATCTTTAGTAATAGGTTTCTTTTTCTTTGCTTTAAACACACTTAGCGCAGACGACCTGGAAACATACGAGATCCGTCTTTTGCTGGCCGAAGGGAAGGAAAGATTAGAACTTCTCGAGAAGCTGAGCGAAATGAACAAAGACATCTCAATCGAAAAATCTTTGACCTACGCTTCCAATGCCCGCACACTGGCCCACGAACTGGACCTTATCGACGACGAAATAAAATCTCTGACGCTTTTGGCCCAAGCGTATGAAATCATGGGCAACTCCGAACAGTCCATAAAATCATTCGACGAAGCTATCAGCCTGGGCGAAAAATACGACAAAAAAGCCGCCGTTGTCGATGCGCTTTGCATGAGGGCGGGATACCTTATCGGCTATTTCGACCCAACAAATGCCTTCGAATCGCTCATCAAAGCATATACAATCGCACACAACGGCAACGACGAACGGTCCATGGCCAAATCGGAAATCGAAATGGGCCGCTTCTACAGGCAATGGAACGAATACGACAAGGCCGCCGATGAAATAAACAAAGCTATTGATATCTATGCCAAGCTCGAGGACACTAACGCCCTTGTCAATTCATACAACATTTTGGGCCAGATCTATATCGGGAAGAAAGATTATAAAAACGTTCTGGATTGCTTCCAAAAGGCTCTCGAATTGGCGAACAAATCAAAGGACTATAACGGGCTAACTACCACATACCGCTGCTTTGGCGAATACTATTGCGAAATACTGGACTTCCCGAGGGCAATTGAATCCTTCAAGCAATCCCTCGCCCTTTCGATTCAAATCGGAAACAAACGGCAGGAAAGCGACCTGCTGACAAAGATCGGCCACTCCTATTCAATGATTGGCAGATCCGACGAAGAACTCAAGTACGGCCTTCGTGCGCTCGAAATCCGGCAAAACGCCGGAATTAAATATCTCGTGGCCAGCTCGATGATCAACGTTGGATATTCGTACTTTACGCTTCATAAATACGATTCGGCAATCGTCTATACCACCCGAGCGCTCGAAATCGCCAAAGAAGTCGGGCACCTATTCTTCCAAAGAAATGCGTACAAAGTGTTTATCGCGATCTACGAGGCCACCGGGAACTATCCGAAAGCCGTCGAGGCCTATCGCGAATTCGATCGAATCAAAGACACGATGGCCCTCCTGGAAAGAGACCGCCAGCTGATCGGCATGCGCAATCATTACGAATCAATCGTTACAGACAGGAAAATTCGCGATCTGACGATTGCTAACCAAAACACAATCATTTACTCAATCTCGTTCGGCTCTTTGCTCATTCTGCTTTTCCTTTTGTTTCTGTGGCAAAAATACAAAAGCAAGAAGAAAGACAACAAAACCCTCGAGGCACAGAAAATTGAATTGGCCGAGGCCAAATCCAAACTTGAAATCAACGAAAAAGCACTGCGAGAATTGAACAATTCGCTCGATTCTGCCGTCAAAGTGCGCACAGCCGAGCTTCAGAACGAAATCGAAAAACACGAGAACACGCTCGGGCTGCTCAAGCAAAACGAGATGAAATACCGCACTCTGTTCAATACTGTCGCCGACTCAATTTTCTTGGTGGACTCCAATACCGGAAAAATTAGCGAAGTGAACGAGGACGCTTGCATTCTCTACAAATATTCGGCCTCCGAGATGGCATCGATGACTTTCGCCGATCTCGAAGCATACCCTGCCGGAACGAGTTCTTCGGCAAACCCGCTGATACGCGACACTATCAAATACCACAAAAAAAGCGACGGCACCGTCTTCCCTGTGGAAATCAGTACGAACCTGTTTGAATTCTCTGGAAATCAATACAGCACAATCTGCGTCCGCGACATCAGCGAGCGCCATACCTACGAAGAAAAATTGCTGAACATGTACGGCCAGCTCAAAACCGCCAACCAACAGATCAGCAAAGCACTCGAAAAGGAGCAAACGCTCAACAACATGAAGACTAACTTCGTCCGCATGGTCTCGCACGAATACCGCACACCGCTGACGATCATCCTTTCGAGCGCGGAAATCCTCGAGTACTCCGCCAAAGACCTGAGCAGCGAACAAATCTCGCAGCAAATCAAAAAAATCAAATCGTCGATCAGCCGTATGACCAACATGGTCGATGACGTATTGGTGTTCGACAAAATCAACAACGAAGAACCAAAGGCCCCCAACGACAAAGTCGAATTGGTAGCTTTCACCAAATTGATAATCGAAGATATCGAGAGCATAGACGAGAAAAAGCACAAAATATCCTTCGAATCCAACGCCGAAGAAATCCCTTTCCTCACGGACGAAAGATTGCTTTACCACATAATATCTAATCTGATCGTCAATGCGACGAAGTACTCGGCTCCGAATACCGAGATTAATATTAATTTGTATAGGAATCACAGAAGCGTTAAATTTGCGATTAAGGACCAAGGGATTGGAATATCCAAAGAGGAAATTGACAAAATATTCGATCCGTTCCACCGCGGCCGAAATGTGTTCAATACGCAAGGCACGGGCTTCGGACTGACCATTGTCAAAAAGGCAGTCGAATCGCTCAGCGGCGAAATAAAAGTTGAAACTATCGAAAACTTTGGTTCGACATTTTACGTAGTATTACCGGATTTGAATATATAGATTGTTCTGAGAAATGCAAAAAATATTATTGATAGAAGATGATTTCGCCATTATAGATAATTTAGCTTTCGTGTTGCGGCAGCAGGGCTACGACGTCATTACTGCCAAAAATGGCCGTGAAGGAATCGAAAAGGCTCTCGTATCAATACCCGACCTGATTATTTCAGACATTATGATGCCCGAGATAGACGGTTTCGAGGTGTTCAAGAAACTTCGCAGCGACAGTTCGACCTTCTCGATACCATTCCTCTTCCTTTCGGCCCGTTCGGACAGATTGGACGTGCGCCACGGCATGGAACTGGGAGCGGACGACTACATCACCAAACCTTTCAAAAAAGACGAAGTGGTCCGAGCCGTAAGAGTACGTTTGGAGAAAAAGGAAAAGATCGCGCAGCACTTCGAGGAGCGCTTGAACGACCTACGGCTGAACATCACAGGGATTATTCCCCACGAAATGCGCACTCCGCTCAATGGCATTATCGGCTTCTCCGAACTGCTCAAACACAACTGGGAGCAATTCACCTCCGAAGACCAAAAGAGCATGGTCGAACAGATCAATATTTCAAGCAAAAGATTGCACAGGCTGATCACTAATTACATCTGCTACACGAGCCTGATGAGCTTCGACGAAGAGAAATTCGTCTCGCCAGACCCTTTCTGCCCCAGCTCGCATTTCACCGTCTTCGAGCAGTCCCAAGCAATCGCAATGCGCTACCAAAGGCTCGAAGACCTCGAAATCGAAAAAATCCACGATTTCCCGTTGAATATTTCCGAGAAATACTTGATGATCGTCGTCGAGGAGTTGGTGGACAATGCTTTCAAGTTTTCCATGCCCGGTTCCAAAGTTGTCATAAAGACCACTCTGCTCGATTCGTATCTTAGCATTCATATCACAAACTCCGGCAGGAAAATCACTCCCGAACAGGTTAGCAATATTGGCGCTTTCGTCCAATTCGAGCGCCACCTCTACGAACAGCAAGGCTCAGGCCTCGGGCTGGCAATCGTCAAAAGGATTACAGAACTCTTCAAGGGTTCGTTCGGCATCAGCAGCACAGACGACGAGCAGACAACCGCAACGATAACGTACCGAGTGCTCGATATGGAAGAGATTGAATGCTAAAAATGCGATCGCTGGCCGCGCTGCCCTCGGCTTCGATAAGGTTTATGATTGGTAAGATTCATCAGATTCAAAAAAAGGTGCTATATGAATAGAATCAAAACTGTACTCTTCGCTTTGTGCGCCTCGCTTGTGCTTTTTTTGGGGAGTTCGTCCGTTTCTTTTGCCCAGGCCGAACAGACCGAGAAAGAAGTTTTGCTCGAATCCGTCGGGACGCTTGCCGCCTCGAATATGTATCTGTCTTACCTATCGATAACGATGACCTGGCAGGCAATCGAAACGCTCGGCCACGAACAGCAAGTCGATGACCTGCTATCGCCCGTCGAAAGCTCTCTGGGCATCGTCCGGACGAACCTCGGCAACGTGATGAAAACCATCGAACTTACGCCCGAAGACGAATCACTGATTTCCGACATCGATACCGCCTGCGCCATTATGAAAAGCGCAATAGCCGACCTGAAACAATACGCCCGCACGAAATCCGCCGAAGACAAAAAGAACTTCGCGAACCGCCACGCGCAAATCGGAGAGGCTTTGGACAAAATTTTCGGTACTAAAGAGGACAATAAAGACAGCAAGGGCGAAGAATAGCTTTCCTCCGTGCTGCTCGATGATCGAATCCTCTTTTTTACAAATATAGTATTATTTGGAATAATAATGAAAACAATAAAAGATCCGGCCGCAATTGCTGCCCTGCTCTCAACTTTTCCCCATAAATATGTCCACCGCGTCCAATTCTCCGAGGTGGATTCGGTGGGCGCTGCGCACAACGTCAGCTACCTTTACTGGATTGAGCAGGCCCGCATTGAGTATTTCCGCGATTCCGGCCTACCGATCAATCCGCGCACTTTCCTCCGAGAGTTCCCGCTGATGGTGGTTCGCAGCGAAATTGATTATTTCTCTCCGGCATATTTCGACGACGAGATCTCGATTTATTCGCGAATCGTAAAAATCGGCGATTCGTCGATACACTTCGAGAACGTGGCCGCCCGAGGCACAGACACCATTTGCGCCCATGCGAAAGGCGTCATGGTGCATTTGGATCCGCTCACGGGGAAACCACGGAAAGTACCGACAGATTTCAAGTCCATATTAATCATATAGGTGGCGACTGCCGCTTAATTTTGCATGGGCAGCGCAGTGATGAAGGGAAAGATGAACATGAATCCATTTTTTCATAAGATGAAGCGCAAATAATCTGGCAAGGTATTTGATTGTGTTTCTTTGTGCTTTTCATATGTTCTTTAAAACTATATGGTTTTCTGGCTCGTGTGCCTGGCACAAGTAAATTTATTAATCATTTTTGATTGTTTTGAAAGCAAAAGACATTAAATAATTATCGGAGCATAAAGATGAAAAAGTTCTCCTTGCATGGTACTATTACAGCATTAGTAACGCCATTCGACAAAAATGGCGATATTGACTTCTTTGCCCTCGAGAAGCTAATTAATAATCAGATCGAAGGCGGAGTGGAGGGCATTGCCGTCTGTAGCACTACCGGCGAAGCGGCAACGCTTTCAATCAAGGAGAAATCCGCGCTAATCGTCAAAGCCGTTGAATTCGCAAAGGGCCGCGTGCCGATCGTGGTCGGTACTGGAACCTACGAAACCCAGATGACTCGCGACCTGACCATTCTGGCCAAAGAGCTTGGAGCCGCAGCAGCGCTCATTGTTTCTCCGTACTATATCAAACCGACACAAGAGGGGCTGTACGAGCACTACAAGCTGATTGCCGATTCTGTGGATTTGCCGCAAATCATCTATAATTGCCCGTCCCGCACGGCTGTGAACATTCTTCCGTCCACTTTGCTGGCTCTTGCGAAAAATTGCCCGAACATTGTCGCGGTGAAAGAGGCATCCGGCGATTTGGACCAAATGATGGAAATAATCGCAGGCGCTCCGAACGGCTTCGAATTGCTCTCCGGCGACGACAGCCTGGCTCTGCCAGCAATCAGCGTCGGCGGCAAAGGCGTCATCTCTGTGGTTTCGAACTATGCGCCGCGCAAATTCAGCGATGCCATCCGTTTCGCACTCTCCGGGAACTTTGACGAAGCTCGCAAATTGCACTACAGCCTGCTCGATCTGATGAACCTGAATTTCTGCGAAAGCAACCCAATTCCCGTTAAATATGCGATGCACAAAGTTTATGGCATTGAGGACAGTATCCGTATGCCACTTCTGCCGCTATCGGTTGCTAACAGGAAGCTGATGGACAAAGAATTGAAAAAAGCCAAATTGGTATAAGCAATCGAACATATAATAATGCAAAAGGGCTGCCCGACGAAAGGTAGCCCTTTTTGTATTATTCAATAGGTACGGATCTTAGTTTGCCAAGCTGCTTTCGCCGTTGGCGTATTTGTTCAATTCGATTTGCACGATGGCCGGCATAACGAGGCCGGAAGAAACAAGGTACAGAATGAACCAAAGAATACCATTGTTGTCCTTTTTGACGTAGTTCGAGAAACAGTCGCAGTATTTGTAAATCCAATACAGGTTGGCAATTGGGACAATTAATAGGAACGCTGTCGGGATGTCCCCGCCCATGCGATTGATTTCGCCCTTGGTTTTCACCATCCAATACAGGAAGTAGATCCCGAAGGTGATGCACCCAAACACATAAACTAAAACAACGTTTCGGTACTTGATTTCCATAATAGCTCCTTTTGATAAAAAACGTATTAGTTAATTATACAGTATTCTGGGGAAGAAGTTTCAAGATTTCAAGATTGCAATATAACAATTTTAATAGATGAATGAAAGAAATTTAAAGTGCATAGGAAATTGACAAGGAAATTACTTAATATATTACAGCCCGAAGGGTTATTCGACTATAGCATATCATTGATTTTTCAGGATTTGTTTCGAGCGAACGTATGTTTTATTTACAACTCACTCCAACCACTCCACAATAAGACCAAAGGATGAGCGCGGCAAGAAATCGATGTAGGGGTTCAAAATTTTGAACCCCTACAACAAAAAATGAATTTGGATGCCGTTGGTAAAATTGTTGAAAAATGT
>CAZSWR010000086.1:0-6496 GCA_964610885.1 uncultured Hyphomicrobiales bacterium
TGCATGCATCGCAGCTTTTTTTTATGAGCACGTAGTTGTCATAATCAATATTAATATAATATTTTTGTATTGTGTTTTAGTGTGTATTTACCGCGCGAGCGGTTGTTATATTGTAGCATTATGTTGAGTTTTCAGATACTATTCCGCGTAGCGGATGTTATATGTATAATTGCTTGATTTTAGCAGCGCTTATACAACAACCGCTATGCGGTATAACATGCACGGAATACACTACTGCTACAATACAACAACTGCTAAAGCGGTATCAGAAAGTAAAGATATTGTTTTTGCTGGAAGGTTACAAACGCTGCAAAGTCATCCGATGTGCTTTGGAATGCACAATTATTTTGTTTTCAACATTTATTTTGAAATACACTTTTTATATGCTAATTTTGCTTTAGGCTGTAGAAGTATTTCTCAAACAGTTTTTTAATTAGGAGTTTATTAATGACAAGAGCACATAACTTTAACGCCGGTCCGGCAGTGCTTCCCCTGAAAGTTGTGGAAGAAACCCGCGACGCAGTTAACAATTTCAATAATCTCGGCATGTCCATCATGGAAATCAGCCACCGCTCCAAAGACTTCGATGTAGTGATCAAAGAAGCCCAAAGCGATGCACTGAAAATCATGGGACTTAGCGACGATTACTACGTAATCTTCGTCGGCGGTGGTGCAAGCCTCCAATTTGCAATGGTGCCGATGAACTTCATGCACAAAAAAGCCGACTACCTTGTTACCGGCGAATGGGCCACGAAAGCTCACAAAGAAGCCAAACAATTTGGCGAAGCAGTAGCAGCAGCCTCATCGGCAGATGCTAACTTCAACTACATCCCGAAAAACGTTAAATGGTCTGACGATGCCGACTACGTGCACATCACCACCAACAATACAATCTATGGTACTCGCGTTACCGAAATCCCTAACGTCGGCAAGCTCCGCTACGTTGCCGATATGTCCTCCGATTTCCTTAGCCGCGAAATGAATTATTCGCAATTCGACCTGATCTACGCCGGCGCACAGAAAAACATCGGTCCCGCAGGCGCCACGATGGTCGTCGTGAAAAAAGAATGGCTCGAAACTGCAAACTCGAACATCCCCACGATGCTCAAATACAAAACTCACGTGGACAAAGAGTCGCTCTTCAACACTCCGCCATGCCTCCCCATCTTCGTGATCCATCGCACATTCAAATGGATCATGGAACAGGGCGGACTCGCAGCAGTCGAGAAAGTAAACAACCACAAAGCAGGTATCGTTTACAATGCTATCGACACCATGAACGATTTCTACAAAGGCTCGGTGAAAGATGCAATCGACCGTTCGATCATGAACATCACTTTCAACCTGCCCACGCCCGAACTGGAAGCAAAATTCATCGACGAAGCCAAGAAGCAGAACATGATCGGGCTCAAAGGCCACCGCTCGGTTGGCGGTATCCGCGCCTCGGTGTACAATGCCTGCCCCACCGAATCCTGCGAAGCACTCGCAAACTTCATGGCAAAATTCTACAAAGAGAACAAATAAACAGATCAATCGTTTGTGCACGGCATGCCGTGCCCCTACAGATAAGAATCAGACAAAGCCTACTCCGAAATGGAGTGGGCTTTTGTTTATGAAGGCGGTGGTTTATCCTCTTTTTTTGTTTGGATATATCGTAAATATTTATATATTGTTTACTTGAACAATTTGAAATTGTGTGTTTGATTCCACTCCCCCGGCCCCATAAGCGCTAACTTATAATTCTGGCTGGTACTGCCTCTTCCGACGCCTTTTCTCACAGCCGAACTTCTGGCTTATCCTCTTCCAATTTTTAACTGTGTTTGTAAGCCCTATATGTGGACAGGCGGCATTTACGATTTCTCTACTTATGAACTTGAATTCGCGCCATAGGCATCTATCTGACTTTTTTATTGGTTGGCATTGGGTATCCCCATGGGGAAAAAATCAAACTTTCGTCTGATATGTGTTGTACGAGTAATGCTACGAACATCTTCCCATTCATGGTCGATTTGAACTGTCTCCAAACAAATTGTTATGGAACACAACTCCTTCCCTCTCGGCCGCGAACTATTCGAAGATGAATAGCATCGCGACGCCGCCGACGGCTACGAACGCGCCTACTATTGCCTTCCAGGACAATCGTTCGCGATGGAAATAGTGCGACATGGGCAGCATGAATATTGGCGGGAGCGCCATGATGGTGGAAGCAATTCCGATTTTCGTGTGCATAATGGCCAGGAAACTTGACGAAATGCCCAAGAATGGCCCGATGATAGAGCCAAGCACAACCAATCCAAGCGCTTTCCGGTCGCGGGCGAACACGTTGAATACCTTCGCACCTCTGGCAAATAGAACCACTGGCAACATCATCAGTACGGACGAGAAAACTCTGGCAAATGTCCCAACCATCCAATGCAGGCCACCAGACTCGTAAGCCATTTTCGACAGGAGCAGGCCAGACGCCTGGCAAACCGCAGCCATAATACCAAAGAACAGCCCTTTTCGCGTCATTTTGAATTTGGTTGTCCCGTCTTCGGTATCCTCCATCACCACCATACATATCCCAGCGATGGTAATGGCAATCCCTGCAATCCCCCACCAGGACAGATCCTCGCCGAGGACGAAGAAGCCAAGAATGGCAGACAGCACCGGGTTCGACGAAAGAAGCAACATGCCGTACCTCGGGCCGATTTGCTCGTACGAAGAAAAGAGAAACTGGTCGCCGATTGCCAAACCAATCAGCCCGCTGAGCGAGAGCAGGAATATCTGGTACATCGAAAGCGAATAGTCCACCCCGCTGATCAGGATGGCCAGGGCAAGCAGCACGGATGCGCTAATCAGCCGAGAGATGTTTACAGTCGTGGCGCCGATTCGGTGCGAGGCAGCCGAAAAAACGAAACCCGTGAATGACCACAAAATGGCAGCCGAGAGTGCTGCTAATTCACCAAGGTACAACTATTTGCTCCTATTAAAGTTTAATCAATTCGTTGTCAATCAAACGTGTTTTCCCGATGAACGCTGCGGCAAGTAGGACAATTTCGCTACCGGGGCTGAAAGTGTCCGGTTCGTCGAGCGTCAGGGCGTCGGCAGCGCGGCCGTAGTCCAGCCTGAAAAGCGGTTCTGTCGCCATTTCGTCGGCGATAATTTTGTTGATTGCAGCGCGATCGGCCAACCCGCCACGAATAGCCTCGGCGGCCTTCGTAAGCGATGCGTGGAGCCTGGGCGCGGCTGCGCGTTCCGGCTGGGTCAGGTACGTGTTGCGCGAGCTTTTGGCCAATCCGTCCGATTCGCGAATGGTGGGAGCGATGAAGATTTCAATTGGGAAATTCAAATCGCGCACCATGCGCCGAATGACGAGCGTCTGCTGGTAGTCCTTCTGGCCGAACACAGCGACATCGGGCAATACAATATTGAAGAGTTTCGAGACCACGAGCGAGACTCCATCGAAATGCGTGGGGCGAGTGCTGCCTTCGAATTTGTTCGTTACGCCGGAGACCGCAACGCTGGTGCTATTGCCGCCATCATACATTTCCGCGGCTTCGGGCGCGAATAGTATGTCCGTACCGTTTTCCTCGGCCAATCGCGAATCCTTGGCGAAATCGCGAGGGTATTGCTCGTAGTCTTCGTTGGGGCCGAATTGGGTGGGATTGACGAACAGAGTCGTTACCACGCGGTCGGACTTGGCGCGGGCGGCGTGCATGAGCGAAGTATGGCCCTCGTGCAGGAAGCCCATAGTGGGCACACAACCGACCCGAAGCCCGGAGCGGGAGCACTCCTTGGAGTACGCTTGCATTTCTTTTATAGTCTTAATAATTTCCATAGTTATTCAATTTCTGCAATAAAAAAGAAAGCAAATTACATAGTAGTCCATCAAAAAAAAAGGGAAATGATAAAAAAGTATTTGCCTGGTTCGCGATTTGTGTTTATTTTTGTATTCCCTTATGGCGGGGGTAGCTCAGTTGGTAGAGTCCCAGATTGTGGCTCTGGTTGTCGCGGGTTCGAGCCCCGTTCCTCGCCCCCCGAAAAAAGCCCTTGGTATTCCTGGGGCTTTTTTCCAATATAAGGCATCTAATTCGACGTCGCTTTTCTTTTTGTAATTTCGCTACACTTGAAAAATAATTGCTCTTCTCTGTTTTATATGGATGCAGTCCACGTATAATTTCGAGCAAAGGAAAGTCGAGAATGAATGATACCGAGCGAGCGGTTGTTGTATTGTAGATGTTGTTTCTCACGTGCAAGTCATACCGCGCGAGCGGTTAAATTATGGTAGAAAGCCGAATTCTTTAAAATAGGCTTACCTCGTAGAGGTTAAATTTTTTGACATGGTATAGTAGAGCTTTCACTTTGATAAATTGATTTTTTTGATTTAGAACCTTGATGAGTGCGATTTAGCGAATATTCTGTTGCACCGGACGGGAAAAAAGAATAATGTATATCGGACCATCAGGGCGCGCGAACAAGTTAATTTGAATTAGGAAGATTATAGGCTTTGAAATGGCGGCCAGCTCTGCAACGAATTCAAAACAATTCTAAACTGCTTATCAATACTTTGAATAGAGGAAAACATGAGTAATACATATTATTTGAAAATAAAAGCTGAGGAAAAATACTATACATTAATCAACTCAATCCTTGGGGTTGAAGCAAACAATACGATATATGGATGGAATTACGAAGTCAATGTCAATGGTAATGACCAGCCATATGATTTTATTAATGAATTTTGTAATTTGCTTGATGGAAAGTATGAAGAATTAAATCTCTTAGGGATTGAAAGAGATGATATATCTATCTGGAAGTTATACGCTTACGACCAGCAATGCAACATGGAGTTCGGCCCTAAGGAAATGAAAAGATTAGGAGATAATGGATTGACTCTTTGCATATCTTGTTATGAAACGGGCGAAAGCGATGATGATGAAGACGATATTGAAGATTGGTAGAACTGACAATCATTTTTCCTTTCTTTGGGCTTTGAAACTCAGCCCAATATTGGCACTACCCAACTGTGCGAATATCAGGAAGGAGCCGAGTGGGGCATCTCACAGGATTTGCGCGCTTCAGTTGTTCCCAGTAATTTTGCGGAGGTCTTTTGAAAATTATTCTATTTCTAACTGTATTGTTTATTGTTACTTCTTGCTCGAAGCCATTTCGAAGCAACGTGATTGTCAAAAACGAATCGTCTATGGTGTTTTGTGTTTCGTGCGAAGTTGCATCAAGTTATGGAGTTATGGGCAACCTTGAATTGGCTGAAATCCGGGTAGGTGATTCAGCACTCTATTCAAGTATTGCAGGAAGCAGGAACTCAGTTAAACATCAAATAGACAATTTCGAAGATTCATCTTTGCATTTTGTTTTCTATCGTTTGCTTTCAAACGACAATGGTAGGTTGCGCTTCGAAAGGCACAAGTACTTCGTTATAAAACGTAAGTTTGATGAATTGGAAAAGAGTAATTGGCATCTGGTGCTCACCGACTCCATGATTCCCAAAGAATACTTGAAAAGCATCGCGGATACTACTTCAATTAGCTTTTATAGGAAATAAATAAGCAATTTTGTATTAGCCTTATGCGGTGGTGGGGTTGTCCCTGTAGGGGCACGGCATGCCGTGCCCTGATTTCGATGACCACTCTTTATTCCAATTCATAGGATTTAAGTTTAATATATTCTTTGATCTCAAACATTTCTTTCTCATTGCGAATTATATGTTCGTAATAATTTCTTTGCCAAACGTGCAATATTGATGAATTCTCTTTAAACCATTTTGTTACGCTTTTTCAATCCTTTAATAATCGATCCTATTGAATAAGGAATTATCTTTTGAAATTGGTTTTCCTGGGGTTCTATATGTTGTAGGGGCTCAAAATTTTGAACCCCTACATTTT
Source organism: uncultured Hyphomicrobiales bacterium (assembly GCA_964610885.1). GTDB lineage: Bacteria > Bacteroidota > Ignavibacteria > Kapaibacteriales > UBA2268 > CAZSWR01. The sequence goes on from CAZSWR010000086.1 coordinate 5,886, forward strand.
GTGGGCCGTTAACAATTATTATCAAATGCACATGGTTGGGCATAATGCAATAATTATCGATCTCGGTTAATGGGAAATGAATTGGGATATACTCAATACATTTTTCAACAAATTTACCACCGGTATCCAAATACATGTGTTGTTGTATGGGTTCAAAATTTCGTTGAGATTCAATATGTTTTTGTAGGGTTCAAAATCTTGAACCCCATTTTGAACCCTGATTTTATTAATTTCCCCGAACAAATGCTCTCGCTTATGCGTACAAATAGTTATAAAATAAGGCTCTATAACGTTTTGTGTGGGTACATGGCCCAAACATCAATCTGAGCGAATTGTAAAAATCAAAATGATATTAGTACCGCTCAAGCGGTTGTTATATTGTAGTAATATAATATGTTTTTCACGATAGATTTCGCGTAGCGAATGTTATATATGGATGGTTGATTCTGTAGTATTCTATACAACAACCGCTACGCGGTATGAATTGCAGTGGGTAAACTACTGCTACAATACAACAACCGCTAATGCGGTATCACACATTTCTTTTTCGGCCGTTCGCGCCCCCTCCTCCGCCGACGGCCGCACTGCGAAAAATGAAAGAGTTATCAACA
>CAZSWR010000086.1:6596-14667 GCA_964610885.1 uncultured Hyphomicrobiales bacterium
CGCGCCCCCTCCTCCGCCGACGGCCGCACTGCGAAAAATGAAAGAGTTATCAACACTCTGCAACAAAATACAACGATTGTGCGTATAAAGTATCGTATATTTGTATCCGGTTGGAATGGCGCGGATAGTTGATTGTTTGGGCGGCCAAACCGGCCATTTAGCAGAAAGGTTGACGCATTCTATGCGATATTTATACTGTTTGATACTTCTCCTTTTCGTGCAATATTGCTCCTGGGCCGATATTTTCGACAGGGCAAACCTGTTCGGCTCCATGCAGAACATGTTCCTCTACGAAAAGTCGGATTGCAAACTTTCTTTGCATCGCGGCCGTGGCCAAAGCGATTTCGACAGCACGATTTACGATTACGAACGCTCCAGCTTTGCGCTCCAGCAGTTGGATCTGTTCGTCGCAAAGGAAATATCTGACGATTTCAAGATGTTCATCGACTTGGAACTGAAATTGAACTTCTCATCGGAAGACAATTGGGGCCAGGCTAAGGTGCAGGAGGCTTGGGCCGAGTACTCCGCGTCGGATCTATTCAATCTGCGCGCCGGCATCCTTTTCCCGAAGTTCAACAATATGAACGAAATAAAGAATAAATCTTTCCTTCCGTATGCAATCAAACCAATCGTGTACGACCAAATGTTCTCGAACGACCGCGAAAGCGATTACTTCATCCCCGACCGTGCATACCTCGAGGCCTATGGCTTCTACCCTATCCATAACATCCGATTGGAATATGCCCTGTACGCCGGCAATAGCTCGAAGGACTATATTTCAAACAATACAAGCAACGATACGGCAACCCTGAAGGGCGGACTCGACACAAAGGGCCTGGAATTCAAACTCTTCGGCGGGCGAATCGGCATCCGGAAAGACGACGAAAAGTTCAAAGCCGGAATCTCTTTCACCAAAGACAAAGAAAAGGTCTACCTCGACTTCCAATCCATAAAATATCCTGTGTCAATAAAGGACGACATCGATCGGTACAGGCTCGGCTTGGATTTGTCGTTTTCCGTGTGGAAATTCGACAGCGAAAGCGAAATGGTCAATGTCATGTACGACTTCGAAGACCCGCAGAACCCATGGATCTCGCTGAACAGGATGTTCCTGTATTCCACGCTGCTCTACAACGCCACCGATAAATTTTTCGGCTATTTCTGCTACCAATACACCAGCCACAAGACCATTAGCGAAGACAACAGCTACACGTATTCGCTCGGCTGCGGATACAAATTCAACGATGCCATCACGCTGAAGATGCAATATATCAACTATAGCTATGAACAGGTATTGAGAGAAGCGCCGTTTTCGATTTCCGGTTCGAATCAATTTTTCGCCACAGCCCTGAATGTCTGTTTTTAATGTTTGATTAATGAAGATACTAACGTCCATATTGTTGCTTTTTTTCTTAGCAGTCGCCAGCGAGGCCCTTGCTCAGTCCCAAATTGCAATCATTGCGAACAAATCGGTGAAGGAAGGTTCGATCTCGAAAAGTACGCTAATCGACATCTACACTCTGAACAAGAGCTTCTGGTCGAACGGCTCGAAAATCACCGTTGTGGATCTGCGCGGCGAATCGTCGATGAAAGAAAGATTCTATGATTTTTTGGGATTCAGCTACTCCCAGATACAAAAGATATGGCTGAAGCGCCAGTTTTCGGGCAAGTCGATGCCGCCGGTGGCCTGCAAGTCCGAAAGGGAAATTGTCGAGAAAGTTGCTTCCACCCCAGGAGCGATCGGATATGTCTCGCTGAAGAATGCCAGCAAAGAAGTAACAATACTTGCAAAGATACAGCCCTAATTTCGTTTGTAATCGTTAATCCGTGGATATAGATATGCCCTTGCCACTCTTTTCAAAAAGTCAGTTCAAAACGCAGCTAACGGTGCTTTTCATCACTTCGATTGCCGTTGTGTCTGTGTATTTCTATTTCTTTTCGCACGAACAGCACAAACGGCTATACAAGGAAGGCTTTGCCCGCGCCAGCGAGGCCATTGCCAAATACGTCGAGCTTGGCCTGAAATACAGTATCCAAGAGGATTTCCCGCAGGTATCGCACGACGTCATCGAATGGACCAAAAACAAAAAAGTGAATTTCATTTGCTTGATTAACGACAAGGGCGAAATTGACATTTCATATCCTGAACGAGTTATTTACACTCAAACACAATTGGACGACTTCTGTTCGTCGAAGAGTTTCTCGGACGATTTCATAGTAAGCAAGAGCGAAATCGATACGAAAATCGGGCGTTACTCGCTCTATATCGGCTTTTCGACCATCGAAATGCGCGCCGCCGAGGCCCAAGCCATTAATACGCTCGTGATGCGCATCACGCTTATCATTCTGCTCGGGGCGCTGCTCGCCTATTTCCTTTCGCGGCGGATCACGCTTCCGCTCGTCCGTCTCAGCCGCATCGCACGGCGAGTGGCCGACGGCGACACTTCAATCAGAGCCGACGAAAACAATGGCGGCAGCGAAACACGCGAACTCGCCGCTTCGTTCAACCGTATGGTGCAAACATTGATGGAATCGAAAGAAAAATTCTTCAACGAAATGACCAGACTAAACAATTCGCTCGACGAACAGAACCGCGAGCTAAACGAAACTAACGAATCGCTCAAAGCCATTATGTTAGGCACTTCAGGAGCCATCTGTAGCAAGTTTTTCCTTTCCGTCGCCAGCAATCTTTCCACTATCACGAAAAAACGTTTCTGCATCGTTACCGAAATTGACGATACTGATAGTAATAAATCAAATATACTTTCATTCTGGGACGGAAACGCTTTCAGGCCCACATTCTCCTATCAGCTCGAGGGCACTCCCTGCAAGAGCGTCGCTTCCGGACATCCGGTTTTCTATCCGGCAGGCATCAAGGAGTATTTCCCTCGCGAAGGGCAGTTGCTGCACCACAACATGGATTCCTACTTCGCAATGCCTTGTTTCGATTCGCACAACAATCCGATCGGCTCGATTATCGTTGCCGACTGCGGGCCTATGGAAAAAGACGAAAGAATTGAATTCGCACTGAAAATATTCGCTGCCCGAGTCGGAGCCGAAATCGAACGTGGCCGCATCGAATCAGTTCGCGCCCGCAGCGAAGAGCGTTTCCGCTTGCTCACCGAGAAGTCTTCGGACATGATAATCGAAATCGAAGCCGGTAAGATACTATATGCAAACAAAGCATACCGAGATTTCTCCGGTTTCGGCCCCGACGATGTCATTGAAGAAACGGATTCTTTCATTGGCGTGCACCCCGAGGACGCAGCAGGGTTCATGAACGAGATCCGCCTTTCGATCGTGGAAAATCGTAATTGCAGCTACGTCTTCAGGTTCCAACTCGATCCATCGCAACCCATACGCTGGGTGGAAACGCACGGGAACTGGTTCATAAATTCCGAAGGGAAAATGCACTCAGTCTTCGTCTCGCGCGACGTAACCGATTGGAAAATTATCACAGACGAACTAAACCAAGCCCTCGGAAGCATCGAGGAGCTGAAGAACGAGAAATCTGAATTGCTCTCCTCGCTCGATACGGATATCGATTCGTGGTATGCCAGCCTTTCGCAAGAAGGAAATGAACCATTTAGCACAAAAGGCCAATCGCTCAACGAGGAGCTGAAAACCAGGATTCGCAGGCGCGTCGATGAATTGGAACAACGCATAGCCCTGTTCCGCGAAGGGAACAAATAATCCAAAACGATCAGTTTTGTTTCTTAGGGACCTGTTGAAAAAGTATTGATCAGCCAACCCACGGGTTAACCCGTGGGTTCGAGCATCACACTATCTCTAATATTATCAGTGTATTACACGAAAACATTCTTTAGCTCCCATTAAATATGTGGGTTGGGTGATTTGTCGAAATTTCAATGATTTACCTCAGGATGAGCGCTGCCTGAAATGGCAGTAGGGGTTCAAAATTTTGACCCCCTACTGCAACAAATTGAACCCCTTCAACTGAGCCATTAACCTTCGGAAGGTTCAAGACCATTCTATCCAATGGCTATACAAATACAAAACGTTATAGACCCGATTTTTTGATATAAATTCATACCGGATACAGTAGCTCGAAGCAGCATGTAATTGGTTGAAAATGGAGGGTATTCCCGCAAAGTGGGAAGGATAAAACAAACGATCAAATTCTATCTAATACAAGGAAATTTGAATTTTTGTCCATCTTTCCTCATCATCATTGCGCTGCCATAGCAAAACAAAGTGGCTGTCGCCACCTTACTTCGTTTTCACGAATACGTATCCCAGAATCGGATCGGTATTGTTGTGCGAAATTATCCTTTGGATCACGTACGAACGCAGCGTGGCGCCGGCAGGCAAAAGTTTCAGCCCGTTAGTGGTAACAATTTCGCGGGCGAGCACCATTCCGTCTTCCAATTCTTCGATCGGTACCGCTTTCTCGGTCGGATCTGATTGCGATGAACTTACCAAGCCCAAGTATTGGTCCAAGAGCATCACGATTTTGCTGTCGTAGAGCCGGCTTGCCTCTTTTTTGACGCCGTCCAAGGCTTCCTTTGCCGGAAGTTGCTTGAAGAAGCGCAATTCGGCATAGTCCAAAGCCACGCGAATGATGCGCGAAGGCAACGGGATTTGCCACGATTGCAGCCTGTCCGGCAGTCCGCTGCCGTCGAAGTTTTCGTAGAGGTGGTAGAGAATTTTCCCGACTTCCTTGAACTGGCGCACGCTGGAGACGACGTCCCGAGCCGTAATCGGTATCTGGTTCATCACCTGGTGGGAGAAATGGCCGTCGGTCATAACCGGCATATTCAGGTACTCGTCCGGCAGCCCGATCTTCCCGGCAATGCAGAGGAACGAAGCCACTTTGACGTCTTTGAGAGCCTCGTTTTCGAATCCACCGATGCTTTTGGCAATCCAATATGATGAATCGGCAACTTGCTTAAGCATATCCATCGGAGCAGGAATTCGGGCCTGCATGAACTTCACTGCCAGAAGGATCATGTCGTTGAAACTGCGTTCCAATTCGTGGGCCATCTGCTGGAGCAGTTGGTTCTCCTCTCGGGTTTTCAGCTGAAGCGAAACGAAGCGGGTTGCGCTACGGAGCCGAGCCATTATCTCGTCGTTTGCAAACGGTTTCGAAAGATAGTCGTCGGCGCCCTTGCCCAATCCTGCGAGGCGTTCGTTCCGATCGACGTTCGCCGTCAGGATGATGAAATAAATATCGTTGAGCACTTCGTGTTCGCGCACCTTTTCCAAGACTTGCAATCCGTTCATACCGGGCATGGAAAGGTCGCAAATCACGATTGACGGATGGTTCTCTTCGATCGATTCCCATCCCTCCACGCCGTTCGACGCAGTAAAAACCATTGCTCCTGGGAAGGCCTTCGAGATTAGTGTCCGAAGGGATACGACGACCGGTTTTTCGTCGTCGATAATTAAAAATGATAGTTTGCTGCTCATTTGCTTTGCTCTGTTTCCTGATTAAGGTTATCCGGAATCAAGTCCTTTGCGGACAAATGCCGCACCAGAATGCTGATTCGCCTGTTAGAAATATCGAAAGGATTGTCCGGATTTCGCAGTTTTCTGTCGGCGAATCCGGTAACCCGTGTGGTTTGGCCGTCCCAAAGCCCACTATTTTCCAAAACGACACGAGCCGCATTGGCCCTGTCGGTCGAAAGGTTCCAGTTGGTGTAGGCAGCATTTTTCCCATATTGGCGGCTGTCTGTGTGGCCTTCGATTTCCACGCTGTTCGACAGCTTTCCGATTTCACGGGCCAGTTGGACCAAGACATCTTTCGCTTTAGGATTGATCCGAGCGCTACCGACCTCGAAGAACAAAGATTCCTGGGATTCGATTAGCTCGATCCGCAGGCCTTCTTTGGTCATCTCGATCTTGATGGCAGAGAGTATCTCTTTCAGGTCTGGCCGCGAACTTAGCTGCTCCATGATCATTTTCTTTATGTCTGCCCCGGATTTCATAACTTTTGCAAATGCTTTTGCACTGTCCTCAATTGCCCTTTGGCGCACCTTCTCGGGGGATTTGTTGAAAGTTGAATCCTTACGGTCGGAAAACGAGAAGAACACGTCCTCCACCTTTTTCTCGCCGCCTTCGCCGTCTTTGCCTTTGCCGGGATCGGGCGGCCGGCCGAGGTCGATCGGTACGGTGCGTTTGCCGGTCATAAAGTTGAAAGCGCCTGGGTCTTTGAAATAGGCAACAACTGCTTCGCGCGTTTTAGGGCTTTGTGCCAAGATCCACATAACGATGAAGAACGCCATCATGGCCGTAACGAAGTCAGCATACGCCACCTTCCAGGCACCGCCATGGTGCCCGCCGTGTCCGCCGCCTCTTTTCTTCTTGATTATTATCGGCTGTTCTTTATGGCCTTGTTGTTCTTCCTGGTCCGCCATTTTGTCTCCTGACTGAATTTTATGTCTATTTCATCTCAAATAGGACAATGAACTTTTTTAGTACGTGAATCGTGCGCTGCCTTCGGTTGCGATAAGCTAATTATTTCGGACGCTTAATGGCTTCTTCGGTCTCCTTGAACGTAGGCCTGTTCTCCGGGTCGATGGCTCTACGGCCGTATTCGATGGCGACAGCAGCCGGGGCGCCTTTGGCAAAGGAAAGCAGAGACGATTTAATTGCAACCATATAGCGAGCTTCCAAAGCTGTATTCTTCTGCATAATCGATGCAACTGGCCCAAACAAGCCGTACGAGAGAAGCACACCGAGGAACGTACCGACGAGCGCGCTGGCAACGTGGTGGCCCACCGCCTCGGCACCTTCGTTGATGGCGCCCATTGTAACGATGATACCAAGCACGGCCGCAACGATACCAAGTCCGGGGAAGGCATCGGCCATGATTTGTAGCGAAGCAGCTGGAACCTCCTCTTCGGCGTGTAGCGCTTCCAAATCCAGATCCATCAGTTCCTCCAGGTCGTGCGCAGGGACGCCACCGGAAAGGACCACCTTGAGCGTGTCGCAAAGGAACTCGACAGCGTGGTGGTTCGCCAGGAACGTCGGATACCGAGAGATAATCGAACTGGATTCGGGAGTCTCCACGTGGGACTCGAGGGCAATCAAACCTTCGCGTTTCGCGAATTGGAAGAGTTCGTAGAGCATCTGCATCAGGTCGATATATGCCGCGCGGCTGACTTTCGGCCCTTTAAGCGAACCGAGGGCGCCTGCAATGATTTTCTTCAACACAGACATTGGATTTGCAATCAGAAGAGACCCCACGGCTGCGCCGATAATAGTTATATATTCCGGCGGCACGAAAAGGGTCATTGGATTGCCGCCCGCTGTCATAAATCCTATGAGCAGTGCAGCAAATACTAAACCGGCTCCAACAATTACAAACATATCTTGTCCTTTATTTGCTTAATATAAGTTTCTCGAGTTTGTCCTTCAGCTTACGGTCCAGCTCAATCGCTTTGCGCCATTGTTTTTCGGCATCTTCGCGACGGCCGAGCTTATGGTATATGAACCCGAGATGTTCGTGAATCTCTGAAGAGGCACCGCCTTTGTCCAAAGATTTCAGGACGTACTCCAATGCAGAATCGTACTTCTCGCGCTTGTATTGTATCCAACCGTAAGTGTCGTAGTACGAAGGATTATCCGGATCCCCAGACAGTGCAATTTCGGCCATTTCGAGCGCCCGCGAGAGGTTAACCCCACGGTCGGCGAATGAATAAGCCAAGTTATTGTTTATCAGCGGGTTATTCGGATCGATTGCTAATGCTTTTGTATAATAAAAATCCGAACTGTCATAGACACCCATCCGGTCGTAAGACATTCCCAATTGCGATAGAACGTCTAAATTATTCTCGTTGAGCGAATAAGCACGCCCGCAATAGACAATCGAAGAATCGTGGCGCTCCAGCATTGAATGGGCAACTCCGGTATAGAATGGGAATCTGTAATCCCTCGGGAACCGGCCGGAAGCGGATTGCAAAATGCCGAGCACACGCGAATAATCCTTCTTGTACATATAGAAAAGAGCTAACCTGATGGGTATATCGGCAATTGTGTCGGATTGTTTAAGCGATTGTGCAAAAAAAGTTTCGCGTCGAACCGTATCGCCAAGCCTTTCGGATATGTA
>CAZSWR010000087.1:0-8980 GCA_964610885.1 uncultured Hyphomicrobiales bacterium
TTTCCTTTCTGCTGACAAATCTAAAAAGTCCTACTACCATTCCAAATGATAGTAGGACTAACTAATTATATATCACTAACTTTCAAAATTCCGCGAAATCCCTTAATCCGCTGTAATCCGCGATTCAGACGTGTTTTTAAAAAACTCTGCCAAAGCGCGGCCGGTCAGCGAGTTCGTGGCTTGGGCGATCTGTTCGGGCGTGCCCTTGGCGATTATTTCTCCGCCTTTGGCTCCGGCCTCCGGCCCGAGGTCGATGACCCAGTCCGCCGCCGCGATAACGTGCAGGTTGTGCTCGATGATCACTACTGTGTGACCCTTGTCCGTCAGCCGGCGGAAACAATCCAGAAGCGTGGAAATATCGTCCAAATGCAGGCCCGTGGTCGGCTCGTCGAAAATGAAAAGCGTTGGCTCGGAGCTGAAGGTGTCCAAATGCGTCGCCAGCTTGATGCGTTGCGCCTCGCCGCCGGAAAGCATAGAGCTGGGCTGCCCCAATTGCAAATAGCCCAAACCGACGTCGTGGAGTATCTGTAGCTTTTTGCTTAGTTTGTTCTCGAGCTTGAAGAATTCCAAAGCCTCATCGACCGTCATGGCGAGCACATCGACAATCGATTTCCCGTTGAACAGGATTGAACGGGTTTCCTTTTTGTAGCGAGTCCCTTTGCAAGCTTCGCATTCCAGGTGCACATCCGGCAGGAACTGCATATCCACGGTTACAGTGCCTTCGCCCTCGCAAACGTCGCAGCGGCCGCCGGGCACGTTGAACGAAAAATAGCCTGATTTATAGCCCATCTGGCGGGATGCCTGAGTGTCGGCAAACAGTTCGCGAATCAGGTCGAAACCCTTTGTGTAAGTGATTGGCGTCGAGCGAGAGGACTTGCCAATGGACGATTGATCGACCATTTCCACGTTCACGATGTGTTCGCGGCCAATCAGTTTTTCGTACAGAGTGCCTTCGTCCGTGTTGGAGTCTGCGTGCGTCATCGCCCTGTGCAGGACGTCCCGGACCAATGTACTTTTTCCCGAACCGCTCACTCCGGTAACGACCGTGATCAGCCCGATGGGAAACTCCACGCGGTCGATTCGCAGGTTGTGTTTGCGTGGCTCTTCGATAATTATCTTCTTCGCTGTTGGCTTCAATCGCTCTTTGGGCATCGGGATTTGTATTTTGCCGGTTATATAATCCGCTGTGAGCGAACCCTGGGCCGAATACAATTCAGCGGTTGGACCGGCGTACATGAGGTTCCCGCCGTGGCGCCCAGCCTTCGGGCCGAGGTCGATCAGATAGTCCGAACGCTTGATTATATCGGGGTCGTGCTCCACTACGACGACAGTATTGCCGAGGTTTCTCAATTTGAAAAGAATACTGAGCAGCCTTTCCGTGTCGCGTGGATGCAGCCCAATGCTGGGTTCGTCCAGCACGTAGAGCGTGCCCACGAGGGACGATCCGAGAGCTGTCGAGAGGTTGATCCGCTGCGATTCGCCGCCCGAAAGAGTGTGCGAAAGGCGGTCGAGCGTCAGGTAGCCCAGACCGATTTCTGTTAATAGTTCCAGACGCCAAGTGATTTCTTTGACCAACGTACCGGCGACTTGGGTTTCGTAGTCGCTGAGTTCCAAATTTTTGAAAAAAGCAAATACATCGTCGAGGGGCATTTTTACTAACTTTGGTATATTCACTCCTCGGATGAACACCTGCCGAGCGGACGAGCGCAACCGAGAACCGCCGCATTTGGGGCAAGTAGTGAATCCGCGATAGCGGCTGATTAGTATTCTGTTCTGAATTTTGTAGTTCTTTTCCTCGAGGTCTTTGAAGTATCCTCGAATTCCTTCGTAGGTGCCGTCGCCCTCCCAGACGATGGCCTTCTGCTCGTCGGTCAGCTTGCTGTATGGCACGTCGATAGGAATGCAGGCGCGGCTACAGGCGCGGATCAGGTCGCGCATGTATGGCTGGCCGGTCGGCGTCCGATATGGTGAAATTGCATTGTTCTTTAGCGACTTTGTACGGTCTGGCACCACGAGCGCTTCGTCGATATCGATTGTCCGCCCGAAGCCTTGGCAATTGTGGCAGGCGCCGTATGGATTATTGAAAGAAAAGAGTTTCGGTTGCGGTTCTTGGAAAATGATTTCGCAATCGTTGCATTCATAGACAGTACTGAAGCGCCTGCGCTCGCCGGTGGAGCCAATAAGGACGAAGATTCGGCCATTTCCTGAGCGGAATGCTGCCTCGATGGAGTCGGTGACCCTCGTAACCGCTTCGTCTGTGTGGCGAATGATTGCGCGGTCCGCCAGCACGAAAATGTCCGACGGGTTTGTATCTTTGCTTGGCTTGAATCCTTCGGCCTCAATGATTTCGTCGGAGCCGGCCAGCATCAGGCGGAAATAGCCGAGTTTTTTGATAGATTCAATATTCTCTTTTGCAGACTTGGCGATTTGTGGCAATTGGAACAGTATATGGATTTTTTCGCCATCGCTGAGTTTCATCAGGTCATCGACGACTAACTGCGGAGTGTCCTTCCGGACTGGCTTGCCGCATGTGCAAATCGTTTGCCCGATTCGGGCATAAAGCACTCGTAGGTAGTCATAGACCTCGGTGCTGGTGCCGACGGTGGAGCGGGGATTCTTGCTCGGTGTGTTTTGCTCGATAGCGATTGCTGGAGGCAGTCCCGTAATGGATTCCACGTCCGGTTTGGCAAGCCTTTCGAGGAACTGGCGGGCGTATGACGAAAGGGATTCGACGAAGCGCCTTTGGCCCTCTGCGTAGAGCGTATCGAACGCCAAGGTGGATTTGCCCGAGCCGCTCACTCCAGTGATAACAGAGAGCGAGTTATGCGGGATGTCAACAGAAACATTCTTCAAATTGTGGAGCTTTGCGCCCCGGATCGAGAGCAATTTGCCTTTGTTTGGTTCGGCTTTCTGTGCCTTAGTCTTTCCCATTTGCGTCCAAAGATTGATCATACAGTTTGCGATTTGCGAATAGGCAAAATGCCCCGAAATCAGCAAATACAATCGAGCAAATTAAGGAATTTTTCAATAAAAAAGAACAGAATTCGGATTGATACCTGTGGAAAATCGGAATTTCGGTTGCGATAGGTCGCCGGCAGAGTAAACAATTATCTCGCCTTTGACCGCATAGGTTTTGGCATTCCCGATCCAAAACGAGTTATCGAAAGGAGAAATCGATACAGAATACCAGATGTGGCTTTTGTTGGGGTTGTCGATGATTTTCTCGGCCGAGAGATCGCGGCGGCCGATCGGGACTGACCACAACCCGTCATTGTTCAGGTAATAGAGTGTGTCCCCGGCGTTGTTTTGCTTCAGCGAATGGGCGGAACAGCGGAAGCGGCGAATCTCAGAGAAATCGTCGATGTTGTACTCCACAATGCCGCCGACTGAGTCTTTGGCCGATGGAAGGTGGTAATAGACTGCGTAGAGGCGGCGGTTGGACTTGTTGTACAATACTTCAATGGGATTCGGCCCGCAATACATGTTGGTAATAACACTGCTGTTAATTGTGTTGATAACCGATATCGTGCCGGCCAGTGGTTTATCTGCCAAATAATCGCCATAGCCTGAATTGGCAACGAAAATCAGGTCGCCCACTCCGGCGATGCCTTCGGGCGCCGGGCCAACTCGGATCTTGGTTGGGTAGAGCGCCAGCGTGGTCGGATTGAAAACAGTAACAGACGAATCGTAGAGGTTCGTGATGTATGCTTTTTCACGATTCTGTACGTATATCTTTCGTGGCGCTGGGTCTCCGTCCAGTTTTATCATCCCGACCGAGCGGAAATCCGAGAGGCGAATTGCGTAGATGACGCCGGCAGTGGTAACGGAAACGAAAGCAGTATCGCCGAAACGGGCAAATGAGTACGCAAGGTCGCCGATGTGCAACCCCGGATTTGCGGCCGCAAATATGTTTTCAAACAGTGAATCTTTTGCTAAATCGTAGCAATCAATTCGCGAATTGTCCATATTCCAGATGCCTTCGCACAGTACGTAGGCTTTTTGGTTGCCGGAGCTGATAGAGCCGCTCGCGGCCGGGGCATTGGGGTCGCTGACGCACCCGCCGGACAGAAGGGCCAAGCACGCAACAATGCAAATCAGGATTACACCAAATTGTTTATTAAAATTTGATATATTCGCTATACCCTCATCCCCGGCCCTTCTCCCGACGGGAGAAGGAAGTAAGAAAACGTGTTTTGATGTAAGTCCCTTTCGCCCTTTGGGAGAAAGGGATTTAGGGATTGAGGGCTTTTCTAACGCACAATTTGGGATTATTCGGGGCTTACGCATTTCATTTTATCATATTGATGGAATAAACCCAACCCAAGCGGACTTGGATTGGGTTTAAAATATTAAATCGTCAGCAATTGATTATCTAACGATGCTCAAAGGATATGTATAAGTTCCATCTGCGTGGCGCACTCTGACGAAGTACATGCCATTTGCCGAAGGAGTGTTGATATCGAACGATTTGTGGCCTTCGGTCATCATTTCGTTTGCAATAGTCGAAACGACGTAGCCGGTCATATCGACCAATTCAATCGTTGCCGAACCGGATTTAACCAAATCGAAGCTAAAGTTTGTGCAGCCATTCGATGGGTTGGCATAAGCGACATTCTTCAGAAGCGAGTTGTTGCCGGCGGGTGTTTCCTCGACGGGGTTATAGTCTGGCACGAGTTCCAAAGTGTAGTATTCGTCCAAAAGGTTGACACCATTGTTCATATTCACGCAAAGGAGAACGGCTGTTTTGTACGTTGAACAATCTCTCACGTCAAAAACGTATTTACCGTCTTGGAGAGTTGGCCGTTCGACTTTGAGCATAGTAGGAGCAGCGGATTTGTCGAAACGGACAAGGACGAAGTCCATTTCATCGATCGAGATCATCTTGCTGAGTGTGAGTTTGTAATTGTAAAGAGGCGATACAATCTTAATATTGTTGCAGCCATGCCTTTTCAATGTTTTTTTCGATGTGGGATCTGTATAGGAATTGAATTCGATTTTTTCTACTGTTTCAGTTGAAGAAATAGTAATAGTCTTTTCGAATGTAATTGCTCGCCCGAGGCGGCTTTGCCAATATGTTTTAAGGGCACTGGCGTTTTCGAAACCATAAGTTTCATCGCTTTTGCCCAACCCAAGCATCGCAAGCCCGGTATAGACGTCTCTTGTTGTCTCCGAGAAAGATGTTCCGTACTGCGAAAGAACGCTATTATAGATGCCGATGTAGTTAGCTAAATAATTATTTCTGTCCGTTTCATTTGTATATGGCGGAATGAATGCTTTATAGAGTTTTGGAATAATATCATTTCCTTTCTTTTCCGAAAGGAAGCGATGGAAAACCCATGAAGAATACCAGCGGTTATTGTATGTTGATGTCTCTGTGCCTTCGGTGTTATTGTAGTCCATTGGCCCTTCGGGGTTGGTTATTACATCTGAGTACTGCATATATTGGTTGATTCCAGGATATATGGTTGTTTCCGCCCAAACGGCACAACCTTCTTTGCACGAAGTGATCATGCCAAGGTCGTATCCGAATTGGGTAGCGTGCATGAATTCGTGGGCGCAAGTGATTCTGATATTATTAAACTCAGTTATTTTGGTTGGCTTCGATTCGAAGTCGCGGAAATTGCTGTTGATTGTCAGTGATGCGATATAAGCATTTTTCTCTACGATATCGGGTGTGGCTGGATTGTCTCCAACCGGGTTGCCGGTAGAGGAGATTGGCGACACGGGCGAACAGAAGCCGTAAATTCCAGCGCCGCGGTTGGCGCAAGCTGTTCTCGATACGTTAACGGAGAATTTTTGGCCATTCCTGATGAATACTTTTGTGAATCCCATCTCCTGATAACGCTCGTAAAGAGAATCGAGGCAGTTGGCCAGCACATCGATGTAGTCAGGAACGCCGTGGTCATTAGTGCAGGTGATGTCCACACTGTCCGTGCCAGATGTCGAATAGTAAACCTGGAAGTACCCCTTCGGCGAATTGTAAGTTGTAGTATAAGCAGCTGTGGTTGATTTGCTAAAATACTCCAGAGCTGCATCGGTCAGTTTCGACTTGTTCAGCTCCACATCGACCAAGAACATTGTAAGGTCGTTGGAACGGCTGGGCGGTGAATTTCGAATTGTGTTGAACCTATTGATCATCTGAGCTGAATATGTTGCTTTCTGCACTTCGGTGTATTTTTCCTGGCCGAACGCCAATGATGAAAGCAACACAAGAGCTAGAACGCAAGTCGTGATTGTACGCATGGAGGACTCCTTGTGGTTTATTTTATTAAAATTGTCATTCTCTTCAAATAAAAATATAAGACAGAAAGCATAAGCCGCGGGGCTTAGTTCCCATCTTGTATTGTTTGCGAGTAAGTGGCCGGCTCTACGAACTTCTATTCCTTTGTGCCTGAACGGGTCCGAAACCCAAAACAAACAATGGAATGCACACTACACCCAATTCAAAAATACGGCTATCCTATCAAAAAAACAATATAATTCTTATGGTAACGCAATTTTACAATTGCTTTGCAAATGATGCAAAAGAGAATAAACTTGTAAACACGCATGAGTATTTTTTGGTGAAAAGAATATTAAAACCTAATTTTGTATGATTGGATTCTGCGGAATCTCCTTTTGCTATTGGAATTGATTTTAACTATATATCTAAATGAGGAGTTTACAAAATGTCTTTCATACCGAACACAGACAATGACCGTAAACAAATGCTCGATGCAATCGGCGTCGGTTCATTCGAGGAACTGATCAACAATTTGCCAAGCGAAATTCGCCTGAAGGGC
This sequence comes from uncultured Hyphomicrobiales bacterium, assembly GCA_964610885.1. Taxonomy (GTDB): domain Bacteria; phylum Bacteroidota; class Ignavibacteria; order Kapaibacteriales; family UBA2268; genus CAZSWR01. Next base: position 6,783 of record CAZSWR010000087.1, read on the forward strand.
GAGTTGAACTTGCCGAATAAAATGTCGGAATTCGAGGTTTCGAAAATGCTCTCCGAATACGCCGCCAAGAACGTTTCTTCGGCCACGCACACCTGCTTCATGGGCGGCGGCGCATACGACCACTTTATTCCGGCCGTCGTTGGATTCGTCCTCGACCGCCCCGAATTCAAAACTGCCTACACGCCATACCAAGCCGAAGTGTCGCAGGGTACGCTGCAAGCAATGTACGAATTCCAGTCGATGATTTGCGCAATGACCGGAATGGACGCCGCAAATGCCTCGATGTACGATTGCGGTACGAGCATTGCCGAGGCTTGCCTTATGGCCCACGCCCACAACCGCCGCAGCGAAATTGTTTACGCCGGCACGGTCAACCCTCATTACCGCAATGTGGTTTCGTCCGTAACCCAGGGCAAGAACCTTACCTTCAAATCGGCCATCGCCGAGGACGGAACATGCGACATGGCAGCCCTCGCTTCAATGGTTAGCGATGCCACTTCGGCCGTCGTCGTCCAACACCCGAACGGCTACGGAACGCTCGAAGACGTCAAAGCAATCGAGAAGATTGCCCACGAACACAAATGCCTCTTCGTCGTCGTTTCCGATATAATCTCGCTCGGATTGCTCGAAGCTCCCGGCGAATACGGCGCAGACGTCGTCGTGGCCGAAGGCCAAACACTCGGCATTCCGCTTAGCTTTGGCGGTCCCTACCTTGGAATCTTTGCCGTAAAGAAAGCATTAGTGCGCAAAATGCCCGGCAGAATCTGCGGCATTACCCAAGATACAACCGGCGACCGCGGCTTCGTGCTGACGCTCCAAACCAGAGAACAACACATCAAGCGCGAAAATGCCACATCGAACATCTGCTCCAACCAAGGGCTGATGATGCTTGCCGCCACAGTCTATATGGCAACCATGGGCAAACAAGGCATTCGCGAAACAGCCGAACTCTGCTTGCAGAAAGCTCACTACTTGGCCGAAAATATCAAAAAAATCCCTGGATTCAAAGTCTCTGCCAAGCCTTTCTTCCGTGAGTTCTTTGTCGAAACTCCTGTGCCCGCATCGGAAATCCTCAAAGCTGCCGAGAAAGAAGGAATCCTCGCCGGTGTTGACACATCCCGATTCCCCGAGTGCAAGGCCGGACTCCTTGTGGCCGTTACCGAAAAACGCACCAAAGATGAAATGGATAAATACATCGACGTGCTCAAAAAATTCGGAAAATAATTATTCTTGAAACAGCGCCTTCCCAAGATTTGAACTCTTCGGAAGGCGTTTATTTTACTTTGAAATTGCCAAGCAACGAATGGAAAGACTGAAAAGCATCTTGCGGTTCATTATCAATCACCGGAAATCTTTCATTTTCGGATTGATTGCGCTTGGCGTCGTGCTGATGCTCGTTTTCTCGAACCACGGATTGATGAAAAGATATGAAATCATTCGCGAGAATGCGGCCATCGAATCTAAAATCAAAAACGAACGAGCGGAGCAGGACTCGCTGCGTTCGCTGATCGACAAACTCAAAACCCAGAAATCCGAAACCGAAAGAATTGCCCGCGAACACTACGGAATGGTCAAACCCGGCGAACGGGTTTTCTTGGTCAAACCTCCAAAAGAAAAAAAAGACGAAGAAAAGTAACCTTATGGCTTCCTTGTCGTTGTTTAGTTAATAGTACTTTGCCAATCATAACCCAGAAAACACAATGAAAACACTACTATTGAGCATCTTCGCATTTGCGCTCTTCGTGGGCTGCTCAGGAAACGCCACACGCGAATATACCGCCGAACAGTTCCGCATTCAAATCACTCGGACAGAATGCTTCGGCAAATGCCCTGCATACACGCTGAGCATAGCAGGAGACGGATCGTGCACGCTCGAGGGCAGAAAGAATGTCGATAATATTGGCAAATTCAAACGGACAATCTCGAAAGAATTGGTCGCCGAATTGGCCCAAGGAGTCCACGATTGCAATTTCTTCTCGCTCGAAAAAGAATACACTTCCCAAGTAACCGACCTGCCAACAACTGTGGTCTCCGTCAAACTCGACGACAACTCGAAAACTGTTCGAGACTACTACGGCGCTCCCGAAAAGTTGAGACGCTTTGAATCGAAACTTGACTCGATCCGCCGACTGGGCGGATGGACAGAATCCAAGTAACGCCAAGAATCAATCGATTATCTCTGGAAGCTCTTGAAGTTT